>JACQZB010000079.1 GCA_016207925.1 Nitrospinota bacterium | reverse complement strand
TCCACGTACACGGGATGGATGAGCGCGGCGCCGTCGCCAATAATATAGAACCTGCCGCGCGCGATCAGCCTGAACAGCTTCAGCAGCCGCGTGTCGCCCGGTCCGTACACCGCCGCGGGGCGGACCACCGTCACCGGCAACCCCGTGGCTTGGAAAAACGCCAGCGCCTTTTTCTCCCCCTCCGCCTTGGTGATCTGGTAAATGTCCTCGACGTTATAGGGAGCGGTTTCATCCGCGGGCGGATGGGCGATGTGGCCCAACACGCCGATGGTGGAACAATGGACGATCTTGCGGACGCCGTACTTGCGCGCCGCCTCTAGCAGCAGTTCCGTGGCGCGCACATGGGTATCCCAAAATTCCTGATCTGATATTCCCGCCTTTTGCACAATGGAGGCGAGGTGGTACACGCCGGTGACTCCGTCCATGGCCCAATCCACCACCTTGGGATCGCGGATGTCGCCCGTGTAAATCTGCGCGCGGGCGGCTTTAAGTTCCGCGTCGTCATTGTCATGGCGGACAAGCGCGCGCGCACGGTAGCCGCGCGCGGCCAGCGCCGTCACCAGCCGTTTGCCGGTGAATCCGGCGGCGCCGGTCACCAGAACGCGGTTTTCGCCCTGCGAGGCGCGGATTTTTCCCAAGGTCTCCCCGCTGTCCGCGGAGCGATTATTTTTGCAGCCGGGGCAATCGTCGGACGCGCTCACCGTATCAGCAGGTTGTCCTTAAGAAAAGTGACGAGGTAATTGCGCGGTACGCCCATGAAGGTTTTGCGGGTGAGCATGTCGCACGTTGCGCACGGATGCAATCCCTTTACATCCTGCGCTTTCATCCGGCGGCGCATTTCGCGCATGGCTTCGTTGTTCCACACCTCCGCCAGCGTATTTTTGGACACGTCGCCGATGTTGATCTTGCCGAAGAAATCCTGCGGGCACGGCGCCACGGTTCCATCAAAGAATATGGTCATCGAATACCACAGGAAGGTGCAGGGGGTAAAACGCTGTTGGCCGGTGGCCGCGACGCCATGACCGAATTTTTCCGCCTCACCCGCCCAGTTGTGCGGCGTACGGGTCACAAAACGGTCCAGCGGCAAGCCCTCGAACAGCTTGCGGAACGCGCGCCGCCGCTCCGCCTTGCCGGGCGCCTCCTCGCCGATTTCCATCACCTGGACAACGCTGAACGGTTTTCCGCCGCCATGCTCCGATTTGATATGCAAAAAGTCGCGGATGTTGGCCACGGTTTCGTCAAAGTCGCCGCCGAGGCGCACGCGGTTGTACACTTCGCGCGTATAGCCATCCACGGAGAACGAAATGTAATTCAGCCCCGCCGCGATCAGCGCACGCGATTTCTCGCGCGTGAGCAGCCCCGCGTTGGTGTGCAGGCGGGTTTTCAATCCCCGCGCCGCGCATTGCTCCACCATCAGCGCAAGCCTGGGATGGATCAACGACTCGCCCCGGTGGAACAGGTTGACTTCCGCGCCGGCGCCGGCAAGTTGGTCAACCAGGCTAGTGAACAGGTCCATCTTCATCAGGCCGGTGGGATACTTCATGTCCATGCCGTTGGGGCAATGGCCGCACTTGAAGTTGCACGAAGGCGTCGGTTCGATCCATAACCTCGCGGGAAGCCCATTAACACGCAGGTCGCGCTTGAGATAGGCGAAATATTTACCCAACAGGTTCGACGCGTTCATAATTTGCGGAAGAATAAAAATCGCCATTGGGATGTATCTGCGCGGTGATGTAGCCCGCCGCGCAGCGGTAGGCGTACAGGCGCTCCGGCTGGGTGAGGTACGTTTCGAACTCGGCGAAGTAGTCCTCCTGGTGCGGCAGCAGGTCCGGGTAGCCGCGCATCAACGCGCGGATCTGCTCGCGCAGGATCGGGTATCGCTCGCGCGCGAGGATCAACTCCGGGTTGGGGCTGTACTTGTCAAAGGTGTTGGTGATTTCCACGGTCAACCCGTCCACGCCGGCCTCGCGGGCGCGCTGGGCCACGCCGTTGATCTGCCCTACGTTGGTGGCGTTCACCGTCATGTTGAAAAACGTCCCGATATTCGGCGCGGCGCGCTTGAGGTTGGCCACGCCCTCGAATACGTGGTCAAACGCGCCGGGCACGCCGCGGATGGCGTCGTGGGTGACGGCGTTGTCGCCATCCAGCGAAACGTAGAGCATGTCCAGCCCGCTGCGGGCGATTTTCTCCGCGATCTCCGGGTTGATGAGGAAAGCGTTGGAGTTGCCGCCCACTTTAAGCCCCAGGCTCTTGGCGTGGGCGATGAGTTCATACACGGTCTTCTGCAGAAACATCTCGCCGCCGGAGAACGACACATGCCCCACGTCATTCGCCGCCAAATCGTCGAGGATGCGTTTTTGCTGATCAAGCGTGAGCGTGTTCTTTTTGATCTCCTCGGCGGGGATTTGCCATATCTGGCAATGGCGGCACCTTAAGTTGCAGTGGTAGGTGATCTCCCACTGAACCTTCAAGGGGCCGCAAGATGGGCGCGTGGCGCCCAGCTTGAACAGCGCGAGGTTGATTAGGTGTTTGCCGAGTTTCATAAAAAAAGGGGCTTGTCCCAAGCCCCCCTGACGCTTTCCTTGCCGCTCACTCGCGGCCCAAAGGCTCGTATGCCTGACCGATCTTCCGCCGGAACGTATCGTAGTTGTAGCGGGATTCCACGAAACGCCTGCCCGCCTCGCCCAGCGCGCGGCGGCGCTCCGCATCATTTAATAGTAACAAAATGGCGCGGGCATAATCCACCTTTTCAGGCGTGGCAAGCTGGGCCAGGTCACTGGCCAGCAGTTGCGTATGGGTGGCAAGCGCCGTAGCTACAATGGGTTTGCCGGTAGCCAGGTAAGTGTAAATTTTAAGCGGCGTGTTCGTCCCCTCCATGCGGGGGGACAGCAGAATGTCCGCCATTTCGTAATACAGCGGCATGTGGGACAAGGGGCGCGGCCCGGCGAGGCGTACATGCGGCGCGATCCCCAGCGCCTCCGCCCGCGCCTGGTAATGCGTCACCGCCGCCGCCGGCCCGCCCACGATCACGAACACCGTCGCCGGGGGCGATCCGGCGATCACCTCCGGAATGGACTCCATCAGCAAGTCAATTCCCTGATACTTTTCCAGGTTGCCGGTGTACAACGCCACCAAGGCGCCGTGGGGGATACCCAACTCGGCGCGCAACGACTCCTGCGTATGCCCCGCGGGCGGAGGCGGGAACTCCTGTGGAATGTCCTCCACCTGGAACACACGCAAAGGATCGGCGTATCGCTTCGCCACGTCTGTTAAGTAGGGGCACACGGTGATGACTGAATCAGCGGATCGCAGGGCGGCGGACTCCATTTTCTCCGCCAGCCACAGCAGTACGCGATTGGAAAGGAACCGGCTGTAACGCAACTGGTCGGTTAGGTGCGAGTCCATATCGAACACGAACTTGGCGCGGATCAGCCTGGCGAACAGCCAGGCCATGAACGCGCCCTCCTCGACGCCATGGATCACGTCGTAGCGGCGCGTGAGCAGGCGGAGCAGGATTTTTTCGGCCAGCGCGATGTCGTACACCAGCTTTTGCCACGAGGGGCCGATGGGCGCCTTGCCCACGCCGGGGATTTTGGGCGCATGGATAATGGTTACGCCGGGGATGTCCACCTCCTGCCCATGGGGGAACACGGCCAGGTCCACGTCATGGCCCAGTTCGACAAGCGCCTTGGTCATCAGGCGCACGTTGATCGGCGTGCCGCGCGGCTCGAAGAAGGGTTGAGGGGCGATTAGAAGAAGGCGCATTCAAGCTATACATGCCGCCACGGGCATCGCATCCCATATTTTACCATCAAGAGTGCGGCCCGCTTTTTTCTTGTTCACACCACCCCATTGCTTGAAAAAGAAGGGTACGTTGGCCCTCTCGCATTGATCTCGAATACCCGTTACCCACGACTTTTCCATGAGCCTAGCCTTGGGCCCTGATTCGCCTCCCACAATCACCCAATCTATTCCGGATAATTCAAGGTTGGGGATCGGCCCTAGCAAAGGTTCTATCGAAAGAAATTTAGTGTGGGCATCCGTTTCCCGTAAATCATCTATACGATGAATATACTCCCCGTTTTCCACGCTGACCCCCATCCAAATATTTGGCGCCCATTCAAGGGTAGCATTCAATTCCCGCAAGCGGCCCGAACGCTTGGTGAGCACCTGATAGCAATGATGCGGGGTCAGATTCATCGTAGCGAAAACATTTTTTATGAAATCCAGGGGAACCCTGTTGTGGAACAAATCCGACATTGAGTTCACAAAAATGGTTTGGGGCTTTTTAATTTTGATGGGCGCATGCAAGGCATGTTCATGGATCGTGATCTCAAAACCATTACGATAATTATGCTGCCCCATGGCTTTCAGTCTTTTCGCCATGCGCTCAGCATAACAATGCTTGCAACCGGGGCTGATCTTCGTGCAGCCAGTAACGGGATTCCACGTGGATTCGGTCCACTCTATCGCTGTGCGTGCGGGCATTATCTTTTCTTATTCTCTGGCGTTTGATATTTACGAAAGATGTCGTTAATGATGTGGCCGGCCACTTGCTGCTGTGAGGCGAAAAAGAGCCAGTACACTTTCGCGTTCGATGAATTTAGCATCGGCATGGGATCGGGTACATAAGAGAATCCGGCGATGGTTTTCAATCGGTCCTGAAACGCATTAACCAAATGTTTTTTCTCCTTTGGAAAATAGGATGGGTCTCCAAACAGGTTTTGTTGACCAGCGTGATACCCGATGTCTATCCAAGACTCATCGCCCCAAAAACTGGTCATCCGAACCTTGTCATCATCCGCAACCTTGTTAATATCATTTCTAAGAACATTCCTATTAATGTCCATAATGGGAAAATTGATAAATATATCCATGGACTTTAATAGACCCGCCTTGTACATCACCTCCCAATTTAGATGCATCCCGTAGGGGTCAAGAATACATAAGGCACGATGAAAATCTTCGTACCTGGCTCTCGGAAATATCTGATCCGGCAATACCTTGTTGCAGTCTTCCTTATAGACGAACACATCGCTACGACCGTGCTTAAGCGATGCGAGTAATTCAGCCTTGTTCTTATCCAAATCCACAAAGTGATATTCATGGAAAGGCGGGTTGATTCTTAACGCTTCTTGCGGCGTTCCTAGGATTTCATCGCCAGTGCCCTTCGCTAGATGCTTCCCTGCTCCGGCAAAACCATCAATGTAAATATACTTTTTGATAGCTGGCTGCTTGGATAGAATTTGTGTATAGGCAGATGCGTATTTCCTTATTATTTCTATTTTTACTTCTGACCAAGGGCCTATTTCATCTAGGCGAACCTCGCTCATCACAAGCGCCCTTCTTATTGTAGATAATTCAGCTACGAGTTAGATACCGAGGCAAAAATACAGCGAAATTAGCTTTAATTATAATCTAATTAGAACAAAATATCAACGCCCAGCTTGAGCTTCATCAGCGCCAGACCCATGATGAAGTATTGCTTGAACCGGCCCAATTGCTGATCCGCCGCAGGCTTTATGGAACCAACACATGACCATGCCGCTAAATGGTTTCCAGGAATTCCTTCAACGTCACGATCCTGACACCGTGATACGACCCCAATTTCAAGATAGCCTTATCACCGCTGACGATGACATCAGCCGCGCCGGATACCGCGCATTCGAGAATGCGATTATCCTGTTCGTCGGTTAGCAAAGTTATCCTCCGTATGGGGCGAACCATCGTGCCCAGTTCCGCCAGATACACGGCGACCCGCGCCAGTTTTTCCGTCTCGCGGGCGAACTTGCGCGCCAGGACATCGAGCGTCTCATGAATAATCGCTTTGGACACCAACAGCTCCACATCGCCGGCCACCACTTTGAGCAATGCCTCGCTGGCGCGCCCGCCGGGAAACGTCAGGGCGGAAACGAATATGTTGGTATCGAAAACCACTCTCACTTGCGCAGGTACCGTTCAAGGTCCTTTTCGGTGAGAACGCCACGCTCTTTCGCCTTGCGGCTCCAGAACCCCTGGATGCCCTTTAACTCCTTGCGTAACCGCGCCGCGCGGGAGACCCGGAGCGCGTCCTGAATCACGCCGCTGACGGTTTTGCCCTCAATCCGGGCGATTTCCTCCGCCTCCCTGGCGAGGTCCGGCGGCAAGGATATGGTTCTTTTAACCGCTATTGCCATGCGCGCGCCTCCCTGTCAGTGTGAATTATTACCACTACTATACGCCGCGCGGGGAGCATACGACAAGCGAACCCGGCAAGGTTTCCGCCTATAACAGCTTCAAGAATTCATCCACCGTCATTCCGGCGGCGCGGATAAGCGACCGGAGCGTTCCGGTGGAAAGCTCTTTATGCTGTGGAATGGAAAGGTTTGCCCTAATGCCGTCTTTCACCATCACCAGATGGCTGCCCACCTGGCCTATCTCCCGCCACCCCGCCTTACGGAAAGCCTTGGCGGCTTGTTTGCCGGAAATATTGGCCAGCTTTCCCACTGGCTACACCGCCACCACCACTTGCGGAGAACAGGGTTTTTCCGGTAAGGACTTCATGGCTTTCTGATCTTCCGCCCAGAGCCATGCCGTGATGGCCTCCTTGATGTTCTCAACCGCTTCCTTTTCGTCGCGGCCCTGGGAGACGCAGCCGGGAAGGGCGGGGCATTCGGCCACCACCCATCCATCCTCGGCAGGCGTCAACGTCACATGAAAAAGCATCGGGATCGCCTCCAATTGACAACGGTATTATACACCCTTGACTTTGCCATGCCGCGGCGGTGAACCGCTGGTGCCCTGGAAATGGCCCAGCTTGAGCTTCATCAGCGCCAAGCCCATGATGAAGTACTGCTTGAAGCGGCGCCAGGAGGTGATCCGGCGCGCCGCCTTCTTCACCTTGCTCCACAGGCTCACCTTTAGCGCGCTTTGGGAAAAGCGGAAAATGATCGTGGACAATTCGAACCAGGTAAGCTTGTCCATGTACAGCGGAATATGCCCCTGCGCCTCCGGCAGTTCAACCACGCGCGGATCGTCCTTCGTGGTCCAACTGAAATCATGCGGGATTTTGCCTTCCGCCAGAGCGCGGTCCCACAGCCGCGTGGACGGATACACATGCAAAATCGCCATGGAACACATGGCGCGCCCCTTCAGGCTTTCGGCGAATTCCAGTGTCTCCAGCGCCTCCTCCCAGGTTTCCGTGGGGTGGCTGAAAATGAAAAACGGATTGGCGATGACGTTCATCGCGTTTGCCCACCCGATCACGTCGCGCGCCTGCTGGAGCGTGGCCTTCTTGCCGATGATGTCGCGGCAGACCCGCTCGTTGGCGCTTTCCACCCCGAACCCGAAGTGGAACATGCCCGCCGCCACCATCTTGTCGAACAGGGGCCGGTCCATGGCGTCCACGCGGATTTCGCAGAACCACGACAGGTCCAGCCGCCGCTCGATCATCATGTCGAGGATTGTTTCAAGCCGCTTTGGGTTGTAGTTGAGCGTGTCGTCGTAGAACCATATCGCCTTGACGCCGTAGCGTTCCATCAACGATTCGATCTCCTCGATCACCCGCTCCGGGCTGGCCCCGCGTACCTTGCGGCCCCAGTTGACCGGCGTCGCGCAGAAGTTGCAATCAAAGGGGCAGCCCCGGCTGGTCATCACGTTGGCGGCGGGCAGACGGCCCCTGCCGGGCACGTCCACGAAAAAGTTGTACAGGCCCATGTCCTCAAGGTGCCGCGCGGGAAACGGAATCGCGTCCAGATCGGGTATTTTGAACCGCGGGCCGCCGGAGACCATGCCGCCGTCCACATGGGGCAATGCGGCCCCCCCACGGTGACCAGCGTTTGGGGCCGGGCGCGTTTGACCGCGCGCGCCACGTCGAACGCCTCCAGCCGGTTCTCCGTGGTGATGGTCAGGCCGAAGATGTCCGGTTTCTCCCGTTCCACGTGGCGCACGATGTCGCCGATGCCCCATTTCAACACCTGGGCGGGGATCGTGCGGACGCCAAAACCCTCGCGCTCCAGCGCCGCCGCCATGTACAGCACACCCAGGGAGGGCATGGAGGAGTCCTGCCAGCGCTCGGCGAAATAGCCTTGCGGCGGGACGCATAAGGTTACGTTGACGGCCATGATCCAAAGATTTGCGGCGCGATACGCGCGGTGTTTGCTAAAGTTAACTCATGTATCGTAACACGGAACACCCGGAATGAAAGACACGGCCCCCATCACCTCCGGCGTGATCCGCGCGGCGCTGCGCGAGGACGCCCCCAGGGGCGACATCACTTCCCGCGCCACCATACCCGCCTCCGCCGTCTGCCGGGCGCGGCTGATAGCCAAACAGGATTTTATCCTGTGCGGCGGCGGCGTATTCGCGCAAACCTTCAAGCTCGCCAGCCCGCGCGTCCGCGTGACCCTTAAGTTCCGCGACGGCGCGCGCGTGCCCAAGGGCGCCGTCGTCGCCACGGTCACCGGGCCAGCGCGGGCTATCCTTACCGCCGAACGGGTGGCGCTCAATTACCTGCAACGCATGTCCGCCGTGGCCACGCATACGCGCCGTTTCGTGGACGCCGTGGCGGGGACCGGGGCGGTGATCCTGGATACCCGCAAGACCATCCCCGGCTGGCGCGATCTGGATAAGTACTCCGTCCGCATGGGGGGCGGCCAGAACCACCGGCGCGACCTGTCAGGGATGGCGCTGATCAAGGAGAACCACATCGCCGTGGCCGGCGGCATCGGCCCCGCCGTGGCCCGCGCCCGCGCCCTGATCCCCAAGGGCATAATGATCGAGGTGGAAACCACTTGCGAGCGGGAAATCAAGGAAGCGCTGATGGCCGGGGCGGACCGGATCATGTTCGACAACATGACGCCACCCCAAGTCCGCCGCGGCGTCAATTTAGTGGCCGGACAGGCAGAGACGGAAGCCTCCGGCAATATGAACCTGAACAATATCCGGGCCTATGCGCGGACGGGGGTGGATTTCATCTCAGTGGGATCGCTGACCAATTCGCCCCCGGCGGTGGACGTGTCGTTGCTGGTGGAAATAAAAATCGTCCGCCCGCGCTAAAGTCTTGGCGAAAATGGACGATAAACCGATAAGGCGGGAATTGTAATCCGAAGCGCGTTCAGGCGAAAGCGTTAATGTTCCGGCCTTTGAACTGCTGTTGGACGGAAACGGTGATATCCTGCCCCATTTCAAGCGCCACCTGTGTCCCCTCAAGGGCGGTGCTGCCTTGTTGCGGAATAGGGAAGATGCCTTTTTCGCGGCTCAACCGGTTAACGTTTTTTTGCGTGGCCTCCGTAGTTCCCGATGCGGGCCGGCCGTAATCAGCTTTCTGGTTGTCCGACAGGACATTGGCCATTATGGGGTGTTTCAATTTCCCCTGGATACTGGCGTCCACGATTACGGGCATGACCACACCTCTCTACTCTCTAGGTAAAGGTTAAGCCTTTGTTTCAACAAAGTCAACAAGGCCGCTACATCAGGCCGATAGCCAGCTTCAGGTCGTCTTCGTCGAACAGGATGCCGCCGCCCAACAGGAAGGTGCGGTAGTACTCATTAAGCAACTCGTCGCCGCCCACGTACACGTACAGGTACCGGTACAGGTTCCATCGTAACTGAGCCTTAAGCTGGGCTGATTCCGCGTTTTTATCATACCCGTCCCAATTGAACAAATCCGCGCTGGCGATGAACCGGTCGCCGAACAGGTTAAGGTCCGCCCCCACGCCCGCGCTGGACTCGATAACGCCGCCGCGCAAGGTGACGTCGGAAAAGCGCTTGGCGATAAGGATGGTGTACAGCAGCGAATTCAAGGTGTTGCGCGTGGTGGTCAAATCCACGCGGCGTTTGTCCTCCGTGACTTCCGCCATGTAGTATTTGTCCTCGCGGGGGATGATTTTAAGCGTGAAGTAGCCTTGGGAATTTTTCGATTCGGGCCGGTACTCACCCCGGGCGCCCACCGCGATACGCACGTCGCCGGCCTTGTCCAGGAATTTGCCCGCGCCCACCAGCGTTTTGTTCAGGCTTTCGTACACTTGCTCGTCGGTGACCAGTTTGCCGATGGTGCCTTCGCCGCGCTCGATCTTGCCGGTGACTTTCTCCAGCGAGGAACTCATGTTGCGGATGGACTTCAACGCTTCGTCCACCTTGCCGGAGGCCTCGGCCACGTTGGCCAGCGTCACGCGCAGGTTTTCCCGGTTCTCCTTGAGTATCTGGTTGAACTCGCCGGTCATATCCTTGAGGTTGGCGACACCGGCGGCGAGGTTGTCCTTGTTCTGGTCTATGACCTCGCGCAGCCCGGCGGCGACGCGTTCCAGGTTTTCCGCCATTTGCGGGGCGTTTTTGGCGAACGAGGAGGAGATGGTGGAGAAGTTGTCCAGAGTGTCGCGCAGGGCCACCCGGTTCTCCTCCAGGATCAGCTTCATGTTGCCGGAAGCCACGTCTATGTTGGTGAGGATGTTCTTGAGCGACTGCTCGCCTTCCATGGTGCCGAACACGTTACGCAACGAATTGGTGACGGCCTTCACGTCGTCCAGCGCGGAGCCAAGCTTGGCGAGCATCTGGGAAATGTCGGCGGCCTCCTCGGTGCGCAGCAGTATTTCGCCGTTTTTCAGGTAGGGCTGTTCGGGCGTGCCCTGGATGATTTCGATATACTTTTCTCCCAGCAGACCGGAGGTAAGGATGGTGCCGGTGGCGTTCTTGCGGATGGGCGCCTCACGGGTGAGCTTGATGACCAGCCGGGCGCGGCTGTCCTCCAGCACGATGTCGTCCACATAGCCGATTTCCACGCCGGACAGCTTGACCTTGGAGCGCAGTTCCAGCCCCGCCACGGACTTGAAGCTCATGGAGAACACCATGCGCTCGCCTGTCCCGAACCACTCGATACCGGCGGTTTTAAGCGACATGTACAGCAAGGCGATGCCCGCCGCCAGCGTCAGCAACCCTACCTTAACTTCCGGCGCCAGTCCCTTCATGGCTCCCTATGCCTGTCCATGGTCTCGGTTATGGATACCCTCGGTCTCCCGGATAACCTTTCCAATGTAGCAGAATTCGCGCACTTCCGGCACTGTGGAAGCGAAAACTTCCTCCGGCGTCCCCACCGCCACGAACTTGCCCTCATACAACATGGCGATCCGGTCGGCGATGCGGTTGGTGGATACCATATCGTGGGTGATGGTCACCGCCGTGGCGCCGATCTTTTTCTGCAAGCCCACGATCAGCTCGTTGATCTGGTCGCACATGATGGGGTCCAGTCCCGTGGTCGGCTCGTCGTACAGGATGATCTCCGGGTCCATGGCGATGGCCCGCGCCAGCCCGGCGCGTTTTTTCATGCCGCCGGAAAGCTCCGCGGGCTTGAGGTTCTCCACGTTGAACAGGCCCACCAGGTTCAGCTTTTCGGTGACGATGCGCTCGATGTCGCGCCGGGCAAGGCTGGTGTGCTCCCGCAGGGCGAACCCCACGTTCTCGCCGATGGTCAAGGAGTCAAACAGCGCCGCCCCCTGGAACAACATGCCGAACTTGCGCCGGAACTCGTTGAGATCCTCCTCGGACAGCGTGGGCACGTCCACCCCGTCCACGAACACCTGGCCGTGGTCGGGCCGGAGCAGCCCGATCATGTGCTTGATGGTCACGGACTTGCCCGTGCCGCTGCCGCCGATGATGACCATACTCTCGCCACGGCGGATTTTAAGGCTGGCGCCGGTGAGCACCTTTTTCGGCCCAAAAGCCTTGTGCACGTCCACCAGCTCAATGATGACCTCGGAGGCCATGGGTCACCCGCCCGGCCCTTCGCCGAAAAGAATGGCGGTCAGCACGTAGTCGCTGACCAGGATCATGATCGAGGAGATGACCACGCTGCGCGTGGTGGCCTTGCCCACCCCCTCCGCGCCCCCTTCCGTCATGAACCCCTGATAGCAGCAGACCACGGCGATGATCATGCCGAATATCATGCTTTTGAACAGGCCGGAGTATATGTCGTTGAGTTCCAGAAACTCGAAGGTTTTTTTCATATAGACCACCGGGTTGGCTCCCAGTGTGCCCACGCCGATCCCCGCGCCGCCCAATATGCCCACCCCGTCGGACACGATGGTGAGTATCGGCAGCATCAACGTGGCCGCGATGAAGCGCGGTACGATAAGGTACTTGATAGGGTTGGCGGAAAGCGTATAGAGCGCGTCAATCTGCTCGGTCACCTTCATGGTGCCAAGCTCGGCGGCCATGGCCGAGCCGGCCCGGCCCGCCACGATGATGCCGGTGAGCACGGGGCCAAGCTCGCGCGTCATGGACAGGGCCACCACGGTGCCCACCATGCTCTCCGCGCCGAAACGTTTAAAGCCGATGAAGCTTTGCAGCGCCAACACGCCGCCGGTGGACAGGGCCGTGATGGCCACCACCGGCACGGAATAGTACCCGATCTCCTGCATCTGCTCGAACACGGCGCGCAGCCGCCAGGGCCGGCGCGTCAACCAGCGCCCGATGTCCCAGGCGAACAGCGTCCCCTTGCCGGTGGCCTCCGCCAGCCAGATGACCCACGCGCCCAGTTGTGCGATCACTCCACCCATGACTCATCACTCATTTGGCAATAACCGTTTCAGTGATCCATTCGACTTTACTATATGCGCCTTCATGATTTTCAAGAATCTTATTCGCCGGTTTCCGCCGCCTGGCGCAGCACAAGAAACGCCTCTTTCAAGGTTTGGCTTATCGCCGAATCAGGTTCGGCCAGAACCAGCTTTTGGTAAGTATCAAGAAAATCCGTCCGGATACGATGAAATAGATGGAGAAAATGCCGGAGAAAACCCACGCAATCAAGAATAGCTATCTCTACACCGCCGCTCCTTTCGTAGAAGCTAGTAGCGTATTCGGCGACTTCCGTATCAATGCCGTCCGTGGTTATGAAAATGTAGTTATTGACGGGCGTTTTCGCGGATGTGATCTTGTTTATAGCTGTATCAATGTCATCATGAGTGACTTTTTTCATCTTCATTTCATATGCGGTAACCACATTATCGTCGCCCGCCAAGCATACCTCAATGTCCCCCAATGAACCGGTCTGCAAGTCGGCGGCATTATGCGCGTTAAGCGGCAAAACTCTTTCGCCAAGCTTTTCGCCAGCGACCTGATATGCCGCAGCGACTATGAGCGCCGGTAATCTGCTCGAGTTCTTGCATGCCAGATGTTGTTCAATCAGAGCGACAATCGCTTCGGAAGAAAGCGGTAACGATCCCTTGCCGCGTTCCAATGAATCCAGAAGCGACTCGATGCGCGCCAACTTCTCGTTACGCATCAGAATCAGAATTCGCACTATTTCTGATAACAACGTATCGGGATTAACCCGTTTTCGAAACACATCATCAAGCAAACGCAGGGTTTCAACATACAATTCGCGCGGCCTGCCGATAATTTGGATGTTAGTGGTAAGCGGCCTGTCAATATTACGCAACCCAGGAGTTAGAAACGCTGTTGTCGGATTGCAGGGCAGCCTATGATCCGCAATGAATCGCGTCAAATAGCGCTCGTCGCAGGTTCGGCCAGAAAAGCAGTCTTTGCCACCTATTTCGGTGTACGGTTTTCGCGGATCAACCTTCGGGTTGTCCAGATGGCCAAGCAGGCACGCCATGAGCAACCTCACGCCAGCGCGATTGCTTGAGCATCGGCAAACGTATTCAACTCGCCATTGAATGGTCTTATCGGATAGGAACGATTTCGATTTGTGGCCTTCGGCCTTGCGGTAAATCCGTTGAAGGAAACCTTTTAGTTTCATCAGGCGAACAGGCTTTTCTGTTTGAAAACTTGAGCGCTGTAGTTAGTCCACAAAACTTCGCGGCGCGTACCTTTGGTTGAATGGATTGTTTTTTCTGCGCTAATCAGTTTTTTCCATTTTTTCGCGGGATACAACTTATCCATAAGTGGGCAATCGTACCCGGACAACGCCACTTTCCCGCTGCAAGAGTTCAACACTTCGGCAAGCGCTTGATGTTCGGGTTCACTCAATTCGTACTTGTATGCTTTGCTATCCCCTCTGGTCGCGTGCATATATGGGGGGTCGCAGTAAAACAAAGTCCCTGGACTATCGTAAAGTTTGATTACATCAACCGCCGGTCTGTTCTCTATCTGCACTCGTATTAACCGTTCGGCGATGGCTTGAAGCGATTCCATGCCTCCCAACCATCTTGATACGACCCCGGACATTCCCGCCCGGCTTGTATTCTTACAATTCGCCCATCGTCCTAACGACGCTGTTTGCGCCAAGCCTGTCCGGGTTTGCCTGGCCCTGACATAAAATCTTCTCGCCCTTTCAACATCACTTATGCTTTCCGCTCCACCGTGAATCGCTTGATGGTATTCCTCGCGCGAAAACGGGGTTAGTGATATTGCCCTGATAATTTCCTGCGGGTTATCTCTTAACACTCGGAAAAAGTTTACGACCTCGCCATCAATGTCATTGTAGGTCTCAACCAGTGAAGGGTGCCGGTTAAGAAGCACGGCGGCGGAGCCTGCAAAAGGCTCACAATAGTGGTGGCATTCAGGCAGAAGCGGCAGGAGCCATTCCAGGTGGCTATACTTCCCGCCATACCAACCGAAAGCTATTAATTTTCTTTGGCGGCGCGAAGAATTTTGGGCAAGTCCGGCATTGGCCCCGTCCAAAAAAATCGGCGACAGATTCCTTTTGCCGCTTCCCCCCGATGCTGTTCGTCGTTTCATGCCAACGCGTCCGTAATCTAAAGCCCCATTGCTTAACTTAACTGCTCACCCCTCACATACACCCGTTCCACCCTCCGCCCGATTCCGCACAACACTTCGTAGGCTATCGTTCCGCATTCCCGGGCAAGCTCCACCGCCGTGACGCGGGCGCGCCCTTCTTCGCCGATCAGCGTCACCACATCCCCCGCGCGCGCGGCGCATCCCGTGACGTCGAACATGCAGTTGTCCATGCAGATGGTTCCGATCTGGCGGATGAGTTTGCCCCCCATTATAGCGCGCGCCTTGCCGGAAAGTTGGCGCGAATATCCGTCGGCGTAGCCCGCCATCACCACCGCCACCTCGCGAGCGCCGGGGCTTTTCCACCGCATCCCGTAGGAGACGCTTTCGCCCTTGCCGACCTTCCGCGTCAGGATGATGCGCGCCTTCCACGACAGGATCGGCTTCAACCCCGCATCCCGCCCGTCGAACTCCTGTACCCCGAACAGCCCGATGCCGGGCCGGACCAGATCGTACCGGGCGCGGGGCGACAGGAACAGGGCGGCGGTGTTGGCGGCATGGACGGGCGGCAGGTTATGGCCGCGGGCGCGCAGGGCGCCGAGAATATCATCGAACCGGTCAAGCTGACGGTTGGTGAAATGCCCTTCCGCGCTGCCGGAATCGGCGAAATGGGTCATCACTCCGGCGATTCGTGCCCGTTTGAGCCGCGCGGTTCTCTCGTACAATTCCACGGCTTCGTCCGGCGCGGCGCCCAGCCGCGTCATGCCGGTGTTCACTTTCAGATGGACGGCGGCGCGCCCCTTGCCCGCGCGGGCGGCAAGCCGTTTGACCTCCTCCAGCGAGCTGGCCACCGCTTCCACCGTAAGCGATGCGGCGCTCGCCGCCTGTTCCGGGAACACGCCGTCGAGGACGATGATCCGCCCCTTGATCCCCGCCGCGCGCAACTCCGCCGCCTCCTCCACCACCCCCACCGCCAGCGCCGCCACCTGTGTCCGGCGCGCCGTGTCCGGCGGCGATACGGACGAACTCCTCCTCGATGGCGATAAAAGCGTCCACCACGGCCGGGTCGAAATGCGCGCCGCGTCCCTCCAGGATGATCGCCCGCGCCTTTTCGTGGCTGAAGGCGTCCTTGTACACCCGCTTGCTGATCAGCGCGTCATAGACGTCCGCCAGCGCCATAAGCCTGCCGGACAATGGTATCGCCGCGCCCGCCAAGCCGCGCGGGTAGCCGGAGCCGTCCCATTTTTCGTGATGGGTATAGGCGATCTCCTCCGCGTAGGTCAAAAACGAACTGCCGCCAAGGATGCCCGCCGCCAGCCGGAGCGACTGGTAGCCATACACCGGATGCTTCTTCATCTCCTCGAATTCTTCCGGCGTCAATTTGCCCGGCTTGAGCAGGATGCGGTCCGGCACCCCCACCTTGCCGATGTCGTGCAGCGGCGCGGATTTATACAGCAGGTCAACCGTCCGGCCGTTCAGAAAACCGGAAAACTCCGGATGCGTCTTCAAATGCTCCGCCAGGGCGCGGACATACCGCTGCGTCCGCAGGATATGGGCGCCGGTTTCGTTGTCGCGCGTTTCCGCCAGCGACGCCAGCGTCATGATGGTCACGTCCTGGGTCTTCTCCACCTCCTCGGCGCGGGCGGCCAACTGGCGGAGCATCGTGTTGGTATAGCGGGCCATCTGCCCGAACTCGTCGTTGGTGGCGGACACGGCCCGGACCGCCAGATCGCCGTTGGTCACGGCCCAAAGCGTTCCGTTCTCGCTGGCGATGACCAGCTTTAAGTTGGCGGAGAATGAAAGGATCAGGTTCACCACGGCGGCCAGCGCCACCGCGCCGATGAACATAAGCTCCACCAGCACCTCGCGCATGTACACCCCCGCACCTTCCGCGCCTAGTTCCGACAGAAGGTCGAAGTCCCTGGTGAGCACCAGCGCGAATACGCCTGAAACGGAGATCACGGTGAACGTGGCGAACAGCGCCAGCTTGGTGGTCAATGGGAATACACGCTCCCGCGCAGGCGGCTCCTCGCCCGACGCGGCGTAATGGCGGAACACCTCGCGTTCGCGCTCCAGCGCCAGATCCACCGAGGCGAAAAACCCCAGCGTCACGCATCCCATCATCACCTTAAACGCGGAGGCGAAAGGAAAGTCATGAACCAGCGCGTCAATCAGGCTGATCGCCAGCCCCGCGGCCATGAACAGCGCCATGTCCGCCGTGAATTGCCGCGCGGTCCACTGGAAGGGCGCCAACCCCGCCATGGCGACGCGTATCACCGCGCCTCTCGCGGCGAACGCGGCCCCGAACACCAGCGCCAGCGTCGCCAGCCACCCGGCGAAATGCAGGGAGGCGATGAACGGGCACACCTGCCCCCCATAGACCGACAGGATCAGGACAACGAGCGTGTAATAGATAGCGGATCGCATGAGTTCATCATACCCCTGCCCGCCCGCGTGGACAACGCCATATCACCCCCCCCCGCCGCCGTGGCGGCGCGCAGGTCAGGGCGCCCTTGTGGTTATGCGGCGTAGCGCATTGAACAACGGCGCGTAGGGCGTGAACCACCGCGCGCAATACCTCACGAACTCCGGCTTATGGATTTGTTCCGGCAGCGGTTTTTCCTCGCGCGCGAACAGCCCCTTTCGCAGAAGCAAGGGAGAAATCCGATCCGCGGAATATCCGCGCGGCGGTTTGGCCAACGTTTCGCCAATGATCTCGTGCCCCAATGACGCGGCCTTTTTCATCATAGCTTCGATGTCATCCGCCCGGCCCACCGCCACGGCCTCACGAAAAGCCGCCAACGCGCCCGCCTCGAAGTCCTTGACGCCCACGCCCAACCGCAGCCGCTTGGCGTCGAACTCAACGTAAAACACCGGCCCCGCGCACCCCGATGACCCGGCGGACGCGGGATCGCGCAGGCGGATGCCCACATGCGTCTTATAGGGGGACTTATCCCGTGAAAACCGGGTATCCCGGTGGATGCGGAACACCGATCCGCCGACCCGCGGCTCCGCCGCCACCCCTGGCGCCACCCGCCGCAACGCCACCGCCAACTCCGCGGCGAACAGCAGCGCGGGCGCGGCGATGGACTGCTCATACACTTCCCTTTGCGCCTCGAACCAGGGCTTTTCATTGTGGCGGGCAAGCCCCGCCAAAAACGTAAACGCCACGGGCGGGAATCCCTTAAACGACGCGCCATTGTTTTTCATGGGTCAGCTCCAGCCGGGATTCTTAACTGTTGGCCATGGCGACAAACTCCGGATTCGGCCTGGCCCCGGCCAAATGGTTGCAATAATTGGTGAAGGTCTTGAGGGCCACTCCCATGACCACCTCGAACACCTGCGCCTTGGTATAGCCCGCGTTCAGAAATTTGCTCACCTTTTCATCGCCCACCCACCCCCGATCCTCCACCAGCGCGCGGGTGAAATCGCGTAGGGCGGAAAGTTTCGCGTCGGCCAGCGGCTCGAACCCGGCGACCGCCTTGAGCGTCCCCGCCTCCAGCCCCGCCATGCGGCCAAGCCCCGTGTGGGCCGTTTTGCAGTAATCGCATCCGTTGAGCGTGGCGACGGTCAGCAGGACGATTTGCTGTTCTTGCGGCGTGAGGGAGGATCGGTCAAAAAACCCGGAGAGATTCATGATGGCATCCAGCGCCAACGGCGACTCCGCGACGAACGCGGCGAGATTGGGGATGAACCCGTAGCGATCCTTGACCTTAGCGAGGACTTCGGCGGAACCTTGAGGAGCGGTGGAGTCGGAGTGCTGCTTGAAGAGTCCCATGATGTTTTTCCCTTATCAAATACGTTGTGTCACCATGCGCGGCCATCCACGGCGCCGCCCTGGCCGCCCCCCACGGGGGAGGCCCGGCAAGTAGTTGACCGCTCGGTAAAGACTATCACATCCTTTACCGGTCAGTCAACTTGCCTTATAATGAAAATGAACTTTATCCGGGACGCCGCGCCCAACGCAGCGTCCCCTGAAAGGAACCGTCATGGCCAAGGACGAAAACCGCTCGCGGGATAACCTGGTGCGCGCCGCCATCGAATTACTGTGGGAGCGCAGCTACCAAGCCGCCAGCGTCGAGGATCTATGCGACCGCGCTCGCCTTAAAAAGGGAAGTTTCTATTACTTCTTCCCTTCAAAAACCGATCTGGCGCTGGAAGCCGTCCGCGTCTCGTGGGAACACGCCAAGGCCGGCGTATTCGAGCCCGCGCTCCAGGACGCCGGAAAAGGGCTTGCGGCGATTCAGCGCATAATAGATACAATCGCCGCCGTACAACGCGGCCAGCTAAAACGCTCCGGCGCGTTTTTAGGCTGCCCCTTCGGGAACCTGGGGCAGGAAATGGCCCACCAGGACGAGCGGTTACGCGCCGCGCTCAACGCTATTTTCGACGGGCATTGCGCCTATCTTAAAACCGCCCTTGACCGGGCGCAACAACTGGGCGAAATCCCCCCCGGCGACACCGCGCGCAAGGCGCGCGCGATCTTCGCCCTGCTGGAAGGCGCCCTGTTGATGGCGAAGGTCGCCATCGTGGGTTCCTATCCATACCCAGACAAAATCGGCCCCATCCTCAACGGCCAACGCGCGGTAGTGAAGTCCGGCGCGGGCGGACCAGAACTTGCCCGTTTTCTTGAAATTCAAGGAAAGGTGATACGGGTTATCCTTAAGCGTCTCAAAGGCGCGTGGCGGTTTGCCGGACTGGATTGGGAAGTTTTTCAAGGCAACGCCAGAAACGGCTCGTCGCCCGGTGCATTTATATGTCCGTGAGCTTGCCGGCCCGTTTTTCCGCCACAGCCTCTTTCCGCAGAAAATCGAGCTTACCGGAATTTGAATCGGCCTCTACCCGCGCGTCCCACGCGCGCCAATCCCGTTCGGTGAACCATTGGCGTAATTGGGCATACTCGGTTTCCCGCAAGGACTCGATAGCCACCTTGATTTCATCAACTTTGGCCATGTCCGGATCCGTTCAATTATCCACGATTCCTCGTTCTCTCCATGATAGCACGCCATGAAACGAACTTGCCAAAGGTAAGAATGTGTAGGTTACGCGCTTCACTTTACCAAACGGACGAGCAACAACATCGCTCAGTATAACACTGTTGACGCGCCAACGGACATGAGTGTCCCCGCAACCCAAATCGTGGGCCATGGCGGTTGAGGTGTTGGAATCGCGTTGACGATTTTCGCCATCCCTTCGTCGGACTTTGTATATGCGTTGACACCAGTAAAAAGCAACGGCGGGTAATACAAATAGGAAATTGTTACCTGCTCGTTAGGAACCAGCACAGTGAATACAATCTCGCTGGAGCCTTGTGGATTCATTTCAATCTTGTAGTTAACCGGGGGATAAACATTGAAATCTGGGAGAAAAAATGCCCTATTCTAAGATTATGCGCTGCTTTCTTGCCCACGTTGCGAACCACAATACTGTGATTGTTCACATTGAAGCCACCCGAATCACTTTTTAAGGGGACTGTAGCGGCATGAACTAAATAGGAAATTAACTTTGGTCTTTCTTCAAAATACTTTCGTGCGATTCCAGCAATAACTACCACCAATATGGGTGAAAGAACTTTCGCAAATGCTTCCAAAATTCAAACACTATCAATACTCCCCCGCGCCTTCGCTGTAGCCACCTGGGGTAGCGTGATCCTCGAACCGGGTGAAGTCCTTGAGGAAGGTGAGGCGCACCGTGCCCAGAGGGCCGTTGCGCTGCTTGCCGATGATGATCTCCGCCAAACCCTGGGTATCCACGTTGTCGGGGTTGTAGAACTCCTCGCGGTACACGAACAGCACCACGTCGGCGTCCTGCTCGATGGAGCCGGACTCGCGCAAGTCGGACAACTGCGGACGCTTATGCGCCCCGGTGCGCTCCTCCACCCGGCGGGACAACTGGGAGATCGCCACCACCGGCACGTGTAGTTCCTTTGCGAGTTGCTTGAGCGAGCGGGTAATGGCGGAAACCTCCTGCACGCGCGACTCCACCTTGCCGCGCGAGTCTATCAGTTGCAGGTAGTCAATGACCACCAGGTCCAGCCTGCCGCGTTCGGCCTGCAGGCGGCGCGCCTTGCCGCGGATGTCCAGCACGGTCATGGCGGGGCTGTCGTCAATGTAGATATTGCGCTTGTGCAACGAGCCGGCGGCCATGGTCAGCTTGGGCCAGTCGCTGTGGGCCAGGTGCCCCGTGCGCAGCTTGGAGGCGGAAACCTTGGCCTCGGAGCACAACATGCGCATCACCAGTTGTTCGGCGCTCATTTCCAGGCTGAACACCGCCGTGATCGCCTCCTCCTCCAGCTTGGTGAAGTTCTGGATGACGTTGAAGGCGAACGCCGTCTTGCCCATGGAGGGGCGCCCGGCGACGATGATCAAATCCGATTTTTGCAGCCCCGCCGTTTTTTCGTCCAGGTCGCGGTAACCGGTGGCCACGCCGGTGATCAACTGCTTGTTGTCGTACAGTTGTTCCACCGTTTTCATGGTGTTCTTAAGCACGTTCTTGACCTGCACGAACGTGCCGCGGGAGCGTTGCTGGCTGATGTCCAGCACCATGCGCTCGATATTGTCCACCACCGTGTCCACGTCCTCGGCCTGCTCGTAGGCGATGGCCACCGCCTCGCCGGAGACGCTGATGAGCTTGCGCAGCACCGACTTTTCCCGCACGATCTTGCCGTGGACGCGCACGTTGGCCGCCGTGGGTACCAGGTCCATCATTTCCGCCAGATAGTCCGTTCCGCCCACCTCGTTGAGCGTCTTGCGCGCGCGCAGCGCCTCGGTGAGCGTAAGCAGGTCCACCGGCTCGTTCTTTTCGAACAGCTCCAGCATGGCCTCGTAGATGATCCGGTGGGCGGGCTTGTAGAAATCGTCGGCCCCCACGAGGACTTCCATGGCCTTGGGCAGCGCTTCGTTGTCCAGCAGTATGGCGCCCAGCACGGCGCGCTCCACCTCCACGTTATGCGGGGGCACGCGCCCGGCGTCGGCCACGGCGGGCCGGAGGGTCTCCACGGGTCTGGTCATCAGTTCATCAACCGTTCAAGGGAGTTTGATTATACCAAACGGCCTTCATTGCTTCTCCAGCCATTTGTCAATGGCGCGCTGGCGCTCATCGGCGGCCTTGCGCTTTCTGTCGTGCAGGCCGAGAAATTCGATGGTTTCCTGCTTGCGCGCCTGCTCGTCCTTCTCCACGCGCCCGCGTGCCGACTGCCGTTGCTTGGGATCGGCGTAATCAAGCTCGTGGTAGGGCTTTTCGGCCTTGACCGTGTCCCCCACCTTGGGCTGGACGCCGGTTTTTTCGTCCGTGGGGGGCGCCTCCGGGGCGGGGGCGGCCTTCTCGCCTGGCTTAGCCTGCACGACCTTCCCTTCCGCTTGAGTTTCATCGCCGGTATCTGGCGCGGCGGGCCGTTCCACAACGGCCGCGTCCGGTCCGGGTGTCCACCGCAGCAGATAAACGGCCAAACCTCCCGCGGCGAGAATCAACGCCGTTACAACGCCCGCAACGATTTTGACCACTTTACCCCGTCCCCCTTTCGATTCCGACATAGTATTCCCGCGCGGGGTGTCCGTCAATTCTCATTGACATGCGGTAGCCGTCCCGCGGGCCACGGGCGGGGTCATGATTAAAAAAGTGACATTTTTTCGGTGGCGAGCGCTTATTTTGAACGAAATTTCCATGCAGAACAATTCTTTCCATTCCGGCGCCACACCGTATGGGTAAAAACCAACTGAAACACATGGCATTATGGAGGATACCCAGAATGGCGGGCATGGCATGAGCCTTGCTTTCTAAATTCAGCAGTTATTGGTTTCGTGCAACGAACCGATAACTTAGATAAAATGGCTTCACATGGAGAGGTGGACCATGGACCAGAGAGACAGGGACAAGGAATTGCGGGAACTGTCGCAGATGATTGTGGACGCTTTGGCGCGCAACGAGGCGGTGATGAACCATCTGGCCGAGTTGAAAGAACGCGGGATTATTGACTCGTCCACGCTGTTGGGGCTTGCCTTGCGGGTCAACGACCTGCTGGAGCTTTCCGCCACCATGTTCGCGAGACAGGATACGCGGATAGAGACGCCGCGCGCGCTGCCGCAGCCCGAACACGGAATGGTCCGCTCCCAAGGGGCCGCTCCCGGCCGCCGGGCGATTTACGACGGACGCGAGATCACGGCCACCGAGGCGGCGTTCGAGGAATGGGTTATCGAGCGCTTCGACGAAAAGGAGTGGCTGCGCAAGATCGGCCTTAGTTGGTAGGCTTTGGCGTATTGACTTGCCTTTGACCCCTTGGTTACCATACACCATTGGTAACCAAGGGTTTTTTTATGGCGCGTTCCAAAAGCAAACACGAGCGTAAACAGCATCAGCGCGCTGTGGCGCTTAAACGGCGCACGGCGCGGCGCAATGCCCAAGCCCGCTCTGGCCGCGCATAAGCGCCCGCCGGGCAGGTTTTTTCACCCCCTACACCACCTATGACCTCCAACGGCAGCAGTTCGCTTACCCCCATCATCAACGAGGATGATTTCCTGCCACTCGTCCACCGCGAATGCCAGGAGTTCTTCAGCGTCCTTTCGGCGCTGCGGGGGGGGCAAGGCGTTCTGTTGGGCAGGGCCTACTACTTCACCTTGCTGCAGGCGGCCGAGAAACTGGAAAGCTTTCTGGACGACCACGGCGCGCGGACCAACCTGCGGCTTTTGTTTTTCGCCGAACTGGTGGCGTGCGTGCGGAATTTTTCGTTGGCGGGCTTCCAGTTGTACCATGTCCTGGACCGCTATTCCGACTATCTGGGCGGCGAGCGGGACACCAAGCGGCGTGACTTCGAGAAAGGCGCCACCGCCACCTTGACCTATTTCGCCGAAGCGATCACTCGCTTCTATACGGCGCTTTTGGCCGAGACGGACCGCCTTGCGATACGCGTCCAGCCCTCCGCGCCGGACATGGAAAAGTGGGGGGTAAAGGTGACTCCCAGGCTCCCCTACACCATCGCGGGGGAGGAAGCTGAGGATGAATCCGAGCGGATCGTCGCCATCGCCCAGGCGTACCGGCGCGTGGTCAAGTCCTTCAAGACCCACCGGTTCCACCGCAAGCTCAAGGCCGTCTCGCTAAGCGAAATCATCCCCAGCAAACTCAACGAAACGCTACTGGCCGAATTGGAAAGCCAGTTGCACAACATCCAAAGCGAATACGACACCCATGTGCGCGGCGGGACCACGGAAAAAAACAACGGCTGGATGATCACCCTGCGGGGGCTGACGGCCATTCCCATGCACCTGTTTGACATGCTGCGCTGGCTGGTGCATTTTTACGAGCGTCACGAAAACCAGATCCGCAAAAGCGACGTCAAATCGCGCGTCTCCGATCTGGTGGACGACATCAACCTGATCGCCAGCATCACCGACTTTGGCTTGGGCTTCATCGGCCGGTTCCTCGCGGAGGGCAACGAGGTGGCCGAACGCATCCTGACAATGTACGTCGAGCCGATCATCTACGAGCTGCCGCTGCCCCAGCCGCAGGGGTTCCACGCCCGCCCCGCCACCTATATAAGCCTGATCGTGCAGGAGCACGGCACCGACGCCTTTTTGCTGATAGACGGCAAGAAGTACAACTGCCGCTCCGTGCTGGAGCTTCTGGAGGCGGGCGGCGCCTTGGCCGACCAGGGCGCGCGCACGGTGAAAATCGAGGGCGACCGGCGCACGCTGGACGACCTGAAGATCCTCGCCGACCACAACTATTGCGAGGATCAGGACATACCCAAGGACCTAAACTACCTGCGCATATTAAGGAACATGTGATCATGGCCCAAAGCCAACGTGAAGCCAAACGCGTCATCATCCGCGCCGTGGACCGCATGGCGGACGGCGTCGCCGAAGTGGGCAAGGAGATTTTCGCCAAGCCGGAGCTTGGCTACCGCGAGACCTTCGCCAAGGCGCTGCTGGTTGAAAAACTGGCCGCCAGCGGCTACCGGATCACCTCGCCGGCGGGCGGGCTGGCCACGGCGTTCATCGCACGCAAACGCGGCGCGGGCAAGGGTCCGCGCGTGGCGCTGATCGCCGAATACGACGCCTTGCCCATGGGCCACGCCTGCGGGCATAACCTTATCGCCGCCTCCGCCTATGGCGCGGCGGCGGCCCTGGCCGCGTCCGGCGTGGATATGCCGGGCGAAATCATGGTTATCGGAACCCCCGCCGAGGAAGGCGGCGGCGGTAAAATCAGGATGATCAAAAACGGCGTGTTCCGGGGAGTGGACGCGGCCTTGATGGCCCACCCCAGCAATAAAACGCGGGTCATCAACCGCATGTACGCCGTCACGTCGCTCACTTTCACCTTCAGCGGCAGGGCCAGCCACGCGGCGGCCTTCCCCGACCAGGGGGTGAACGCGCTGGACGCGGGTGTGACGTTCTACAACGCCGTCTCCGCCCTGCGCCAACAGATGAAGGACCAGGCGCGCGTCCACGGCATCTTTCGCCACGGCGGCGACGCGCCCAACATCATCCCCGATAAGGTGGTGATGGAGTTCTACGTCCGCGCGCTTACCCGCGAATACTTCGCGGACTTGACGGAAAAAGTGATCCGGGCGGCGCGCGGCGCGGCGCGCTCGGCGGGCTGTACGGTTGCGGTAAAGCGGCGCGGCCACAGTTACGATCCCTTCTATCCCAATTACCCCATGGGCGAAGCGTTCCGGCGCAATATGGAAGCGCTGGGGCTTGCTGAAGAGGGGTTCAACGAGACAGAGGAAATTGGTTCCTCCGACATCGGCAACGTAAGCCAGGCAGTCCCCTGCCTGCATCCCGAATACGCCGTGGGCGGGCGCGAGGACATCAATCATTCGACGAATTTTTTGAAGGCCGTCGTCTCCCGCGAGGGGATCGGACGTATGCTGCTGATCACCAAAGCCGTGGCGCTGACCGCCTATGACTTGTTGACTGACCGCGCCTTGATGGAGCGCGTGAAAAACGATTTCAAGCGGCAACGGGGCTGACCGGTGGCCTTATACCTGGGGCTGATGTCGGGCACCTCCGCCGACGCGGTGGACGCCGCGGTGGTGGACATCGGGCAGGGGCGCTTGGGGCCGGAATTGAAATTGATCCGCTTCGCGTCCCTTCGCTACTCCCCTGCCCTGCGCGCGCGGGTCCTTGCGGCGGCGGAGGGCCGCGCGGGGACGGCGGAGTCGTGCGCGCTCGACGTGGACATCGGGCGCGCCTTTGGACGCGCGGCGCTAAAGGCGATGAAGGGCCTTCGCACCGCCGCCATCGGCTCCCACGGGCAAACGGTATGGCACGACCCCGCGCGCGGCGCCACGTTGCAACTGGGGAGCGGCGCCGTGATCGCCGCGATGACGGGCGTTCCCGTGTGGAGCGGCTTTCGCTCCGCGGACATGGCCGCGGGCGGGCAAGGCGCGCCGCTGGCCCCCATCGTCCATCTACCCATGTTCGGCTCGCGCAAGATAGACATCACCGTGGTCAACATCGGCGGCATCGCCAACCTGACCCACATCCCCGCGGGCGCGACGTATTTGTCCCAACTCACCGCATACGACACGGGGCCGGGCAACATGCTCATGGACATTGCCACACAACGCATCGCGGGAAAGGCGTATGACAAGGGCGGCGCCCTGGCGCGCCGGGGCCAAGTGGACGAGCGGCTGCTGCGCCGTTGTTTGGCGCATCCTTACTTCCGCCGCGCGGCGCCAAAATCCACGGGGCGCGAAATGTTTGGCGAAGTGTTCTTCAAATGGGCGGGGATGGATAATCCCCGGCGCTGGAACGCGGATACCTTGGCGGCGCTCACGGAACTTACCGCCCGCTCCATCGCGGGTGAAATCATAAAACTTGCGCGGCGCGGCGAATCCACGGATCGCGTGGTGGTCTGCGGCGGCGGAGCGAAAAATGGTTATTTGATGGAACGGCTTGCGGCCCTGCTCGGCCCGCGGGTAGAGCTTGTGGCGTCTGGCGCGCTTGGCTGGCCGGCCAAGGTCATCGAATCCGCGTTGATGGCCTTGCTTGCGTTCCACGCCCACCGCGGCGACGCGCTGGACTTGTCCTCCATCACCGGCTCACGCGGGCTGGTCAGGCTTGGAAACCTGACCCCGTACCCAACCGCTTATACAATCTCCAATTCGCTGAAGAAGTAGGCGATTTCGCGCGCGGCGCTGGTCTCCGAGTCGGAGCCGTGGACGGAGTTCTTTTCCAAATCCACCGCCAACTCCTTGCGTATGGTGCCCGGCGCGGCCTGTTCGGGATTGGTGGCGCCCATGATGTCGCGCCAGCGCGGCTGGGCGTTTTCCCCTTCCAGCGCGGCCACGTAGCACGGGCCGCTGGCCATGTACCCGGTCAACGAGGCGAAAAACGGACGCGCCTTATGCTCGGCGTAAAACCCTTCGGCCTGCTTTTTGGTCATGTGAAGGCGCTTGAGCGCCACGACTTGCAACCCCTCGCGCTCCATGCGGTCTATGATGATGCCGGTCAGCTTGCGCTCCACGGCGTCCGGCTTGATGATGGCGAATGTACGCGACATGATGTCTCCTTTTCAATAAAAGCGGCGCGTGGGCTGTCGCATCCACGCGCCGCAAGGTGTGTAATTTTACGCTCTACGGGCGGTAATCGTCAATAATTACGTTGATGTCGTAATCCGGCGAAGCTTTTGCCTTCTTGCGGATTTCACCCAAGCGATCAAGTAGCGTGGGCTGCTCCACTTTGTACAGCAAGCCCACGGGAACTTTGCCCTGTTTGGCGCGCAGGGCGATGGCCAGCGCGGCTTGCAGGTTGGTGGGGTCGTGATCCGCGGGGATTTCCTCGATCATATCCTTGTAGAAGTCAAAGGTATTGATCTTGTTAAACGTCGGGCACGGGCTGATGATGTTCACAAACGCAAAGCCCTTGTGGTTGAGCGCCTGTTTGACCAGGTCTTCCACGATCTTGGGCTTGGAGGAATAGGCCTGCGCCACGAAGGTGGCCCCATAGGTAAGGCAATACGCCAGCGGATTTACCGGGTTATCCGGCAAGCCGTAGGGGGTGGTGACGGTGACCATGCCCGTTTGGCTAGTGGGGGAGGCTTGCCCCTTGGTAAGCCCGTAGATGGAGTTGTCCATCAGAATATAGGTCAGGTCGGTATTCTTGCGGACGACATGGGGCACATGGCCGCCGCCGATGGAGAACCCGTCGCCGTCGCCGCCGAAGGCCACCACGCGCAGGTCGGGCCGGGCCAGTTTCACGCCCGCGGCCACGGGCAGCACGCGCCCGTGGGCGGTGTGCATCCCGTAGGTTTTCACGAAATAGGGGAAGCGCGACGAGCATCCGATGCCGGAGACCAGCACGGTGTTGTTGATGTCCAGCTTGATGTCGGCGAACGCCTTGAGTGTCGCATTGAGCACGCCGTAGTCGCCGCAGCCCGGGCACCAGGTGGGCGGGACGGTGCTTTTGAAGTCTTTCGCCTTAAGCGGTTCGGTGGCGGTGGTCATTTCAACACCTCCTTGATTTTGTCGGCAATCTGCCGCGGGGAGAAGGGCAGGCCGCCATAGATAGTGTAGCTGATGGGCCTGATCTCCGTCTCGCCCTGGATAAGTTTGGCCAGTTGGCCCTGCTTGTTGATCTCCGGCACAAGCACCTTTTTATACTTCGCGCCAAAGGCATTAAGCGCCTTGACCGGCAGCGGCCAAACCAGCTTTGGGTACAGCGCCGAAACCTTGGCGCCCTCGGCGCGGGCGATTTTCACCGCCTCGCGCAATGTGCCGATGGTGGAACCCCAGGCGATGACGCCCAACTGCGCGCCTTCCTGATGGTCAACTTCCGTGGCCGGGAAGTAGTCCTCCAAGTCCTTGAGCTTGCCGAAGCGTTTGTCGAGCATGGCGGTGTGGTTCTCCGCGGAGTAGCGGGGCGCCGAGGAGGGCGCGTGCTCCAGCCCCGTGGAGATGTAGGCGCAGCCGGGCGTGCCGGGGATGGCCATGGGGGAGACGCCGGAGGCGGTGAGCGCGTAACGCTCGAACCCTTCGCCGTTCCCGCTGACGGTGGCGCGGTTTTCCACGCGGATTTTTTTCGGGTCAGGCTTGCGCATCGAGCTGGTGCGGAATCCCAGCGATCCGTCGGAGAGGATCAGCACCGGCAATTGATACCGCTCGGCGATGTTGAACGCCTCCACGGTCAGGTACACGCAGTCCTCCACCCCTTCGGGGGAAACGACCACCTTGGAAGCGTCGCCGTGGCAGCCGTGGGCGGCCAGGAACAGGTCGCTCTGCTCGTGCTTGGTGGGCAGGCCGGTGGAGGGGCCGCCGCGCTGTACGTCGCAGATCACCACCGGCACTTCCATCATCGAGGCCATGCCGATAAGCTCCTGCATCAGCGACAGGCCGGGGCCGGAGGTGGAGGTCATCGCCTTAACGCCGCCGTAGGAGGCGCCGATGACGTTGGCCAGCGAGGCGATTTCATCCTCCGCCTGCACCAGGTTGCCGCCGAACTTGGGCAAGTGGCGGGCCAGGAAAATGGCCACCTCGGTGGCGGGAGTGATGGGGTAGGCGGAGAAGAAGCGCACCCCGGCCAGCAGCGCGCCCAGGCCCACCGCTTCGTTGCCGGAGATGATGATCACGTCCTGCTTGGGCGTGCCGGGATCCATCTGGTACGGATCGGCCTTTTTGATATTCGTGCGGACGTGCTGGGCGCCCGCGTCGAGGGCCTTGTAGTTGACCTCCACCACCTCGGCGCCTTTCTTGCCGAACTTCTCCTGCACCGTCTCCTTAAGCGAGGTCATGGAGATGGAGAACAACTCCGCGATGGCGCCGAGCGCCACCATGTTCTTGGAGCGCGGCGTGGCCAACTCTTCCTTGGAAATCTTGGTCATGGGGACGGGGTAGCAGTGTATCCCCGGAATGTTCTGCTCCCCGGCGATGTCGCCGCCGGGAAAATCGTAGATCAGCACGTTGCCCTGGCGCAGCGCCTTGCGGTTCATGTCGAGGGCTTCCTGGTTGAAGCAGCAGGCCACGTCGAACCCCGTGCCCTCGGACAGGATCGGCTCGTGCGAGAAGCGCGTCTGGTACATGGCGTACCCGCCGCGTATTTCCGCGGGGAATGTCTTGAACGTGAGCACCTCCAGCCCCGACCGCGCCGCCGCCTGCGCGATCATGTCGCCGGAGGAGATGACGCCTTCGCCACCTTCGCCGCCGATGCGGATGATCAGATCGTTACTTTGCGCCACGTCATTCTCCATCGTCAGTTGGGGTTTACCTGCCTCCCCGGCGCGAGCGGGGCGGGTCCGTCAAACCGGAGCTAGTTAAGCGCCTTTTTGATGGTCTCGCCCAGGTCCGCCGGGGATTTGCACACGATCACGCCGCATTCGGCCATGATCTTCATTTTTTCCCCCGCGGTTCCCTTGCCGCCGGAGATGATGGCGCCGGCATGACCCATGCGCCGCCCGGGCGGGGCCGTCTGCCCCGCGATAAAGCCGATGACCGGCTTTTTAACGTGCTTCTTGATGAACCGGGCGGCGTCTTCCTCGGCGGCGCCGCCGATTTCACCGATCATGCAGATCGCCCGGGTCTGCGCGTCCTCGTTGAACAGCTTGAGGGTGTCAATGAAATCCGTGCCGTTCACCGGATCGCCGCCGATGCCCACGCAGGTGCTTTGCCCCACGCCCAAGGCGGTGAGCTGGCCCACCACTTCGTAGGTCAGCGTACCGGAGCGGCTGACCACGCCCACGGGGCCGGGGATGTGGATATGGCCGGGCATGATGCCGATTTTGGCCTGGCCGGGGGTGATCACGCCAGGGCAGTTGGGGCCGATCAGCCGCCCGCGCCCATGGCCCATCAGGTAGCGCTTGATCTTGACCATATCCAACACCGGGATGCCCTCGGTGATGCAGACGATAAGCTCAATGCCCGCGTCGGACGCCTCGAAAATGGCATCCGCCGCGGCGGGGGGCGGCACGAAAATCATGGTGGCGTTGGCGCCTGTCTCCTTGACCGCCTTTTCCACGGTGTTGAACACCGGGGCGCCCTCGGCGGTCTGCCCCTCTTTGCCGGGGGTGACGCCGCCGACGAGGTTGGTACCGTAATCCTTGCAGCCGCGGGCGTGAAAACCGCCCTCCTTGCCGGTGATGCCCTGGACGATCAGCCGGGTATGCTTGCCGACGAGTATGCTCATGGCCGCCCCCTTACCGCGCCGCGCCCGCGGCGATGGCGGCCACCGCCTTTTCGGCGCCGTCGCGCATCGCGCTGGCCACGATGAAGTTAAAGCCGCTGTCGCGCAGGATGCGCTTGCCCTCGTCCACGTTGGTGCCTTCCATGCGGATCACCACCGGGATGGCCACGTTGATCTTGCGCGCGGCGTTCACCACGCCGTTGGCCAGCCGGTCGCACCGCAGGATGCCGCCAAAGATATTGATGAAGATGCCCTTGACGTTGTTGTCCGCCAGGATGATGCGGAAGGCGTTCTCGATCTGCTCCTCGGAGGCGCCGCCGCCGACATCCAAAAAATTCGCCGGCTCGCCGCCAGAAAGCTTGATGATGTCCATGGTGGCCATGGCCAGCCCCGCGCCGTTGACCATGCAGCCGATGTTGCCGTCGAGCTTGATGTAGTTGAGGCTGTACTTGCTGGCCTCGATCTCAAGCGTCTCTTCCTCGTTCAGGTCGCGGCAGGCCACCACGTCCGGCTGGCGGAACAAGGCGTTGTCGTCGAAGTTCATTTTGCCGTCAAGCGCCAGCACGCGGTTGTCCGCGGTGAGCGCCAGCGGGTTGATCTCCGCCAGCGAACAGTCCTTGGCGACGAAGGCGTTATACAGGTTGATGATGAACTTCACCGCCTCGCGCACCGCCTCCGGCGGCAGGTTGAGGAAATAGGCCAGTTTGCGCGCCTGCGCGGGCATGAGGCCCAGCGCGGGGTCTATCCATTCCTTCTTTATCTTCTCCGGCGTGTGGGCGGCGACTTCCTCGATCTCCATGCCGCCCGCCTCCGACACCATGACGCATACCCGCGACTTTTCGCGGTCCAGCACCATGCCCACATACAGTTCCTTGGCGATGTTCAGCCCTTCCTCGACGAGCACGGTCCGCACCAGGCGCCCCTCCGGGCCGGTTTGATGGGTGACCAGATTCATGCCGAGAATGGCGGCGTAGGCGGACTGCGCCTCGTCCAGCGTTTTGGCGACTTTGACGCCGCCCCCCTTGCCGCGGCCCCCGGCGTGGATCTGCGCCTTGACCACCACGGGAAGCCCCAACTCCTCCACGATGGAGGCGACACTGTGGGCGTCCGTGGCGACACGCCCGCGCGGGACGGCGACGCCGAACTTGCTTAAAATCTCCTTGGCCTGATACTCATGTATCTTCATTACATCCGCTCACAAAACGGGCGACCTGACCCTGACCTTGGAAGGGACATTTTATAACACAGGCGCGCAGGTGAGTCAAAACAAAGGTCACATAATCCAGGGCGGGGCGTCGGCCCTTTACTTTTTTCTCATGGCTGTCTGACCACGGTTTTCATATCCCACTCACCCGGCGCGAAACGCGCCACCCTCTCCAAAAGGGGCGAGGGGCAAAGGGCGCCCAGGGGGTTGTAGGAGCGTGGCGGTGCCGTGCTGCCAGTACCATAGGCAGGCGGTGAAAGAGAGCGGCTGCTTCACTAGCCTGATCTGGGTAGGTTTGATGAGCGCGTTGGTTTTATGCCTTGCGGCATGGGCATGATACAGATGACCTGTCACCGTCACTCTTTTGCCAAGCTCATTCTGGTGGCATGAGAATGCCGTATGACCCCGGTTGAGGGCGCGCCGCCTAACCGGGTTATAATCCAACAACCATGAGCGCGCCCACTGTCACCCTGCAAGCCATCCTTCAGGCCCGTGTGGCTTCCACCCGCCTGCCGGGGAAAATCTTCGAGCCTATCGGCGATAAACCGCTGCTGGGCTGGGTAATAGAACGGCTGCGCCGGACGCCGGGAATCGAACGTATCGTTATCGCCACTTCCACCAATCCGGCGGACGCGCGGGTGGTCAGCTACGCCCGCGCACTGGGGATACCCTGCGTCACCGGCCCGGAGGAAGACGTGCTGCGGCGTTTTGTCATCGCGCTCGACGAGTACCCCGCCGCCGCCGCCGTGCGCGCCACGGCGGACAATCCGCTGCTGGATCCCGAAACGCTGGGGATGATGACCACCGAACTGATCCGCGAAAAGGCCGATTGGGTGGGCGCGGGCGGCGCTCCCTTGGGATCGGTGGCGGAAGTTGCCAGCGCCGCGGCCCTGCGGCTGGCGGACGCCGAAGCGGTCGAACCACGCTTCCGCGAACACGTCACAACGTTCATTCACTCGCAACCGGAGCGGTTCAAGGTCCGCATGGTCACGCCGCCGGACTGGCTGGCGGGGCGCGCCGCGTACCGCCTGACGGTGGATACGCGGGAGGATTTGGCGCTGATGCGCGCGCTTTACGCCAAGCTGGCGGCGATGGGGCAAAACTTCAATTCGCGCGCCGCCGTGGCGTTGCTTGACAAGGATCCTGACCTGCGCGCCATGAACGGGAGCGTTGTCCAGAAAAACTGGCGCAATGAATAAGGATGCGCCGCGCGGGCGCGGAAGGCTCCAGCGAGCCGTCCGCGCCCTTCGCGGGCCGCGGGGTGGAGAAGGGGACTCCGGTCACCGCTTACATGACAAGGGCGCGTTGGGAGGACACATCCAGGGGGACGGATGCGACGCCCTTGTCATGTATAAGACGGAAGCCTTTCCGTTTTATTCCCTCAAATGCGGAGAAAATGGAAATGAAGCTAAAAATTCCGCCAGCCAGGCATTATTGGGAATAAAATGAAAGGTGAAGCGTCTTATGGTATGTATGATGGTGTGTGATTGACATGAACCCTGTCGAACGCTTTATCCTGCCTCACGTCAACGCCCTGTACGCGATGGCCTTCCATCTATGCGGCGACCGCGACGCGGCGGAGGACATGGTTCAGGACACGGTGGTCAAGGCCGCCGATTCCCTTCCTGCCCTGCGCAACCCGGAAAAAGCCAAATCGTGGCTGTTTTCAATCCTGTACCGCGGATTCGTGGACGAATGGCGGCGCGCTCGCAAGACCGTTGAATACGTTGACGACGCGCACACCCCATCCGGCCAGGACGATGAAAGGCTTTGGCCCCATGACGTCACACCGGAGCAGGCGCGCAAGGCCATGGAGCGGCTTGACGACAAATACCGCGCCCCGTTGGTGGCGCACTATCTATCCGGCCAAAGCTACCAGGAGATCGCCGAGACCATGGGGCTGCCCCTGGGCACGGTGATGAGCCGTATCCACCGCGCCAAGCGGGCGTTGCGCGAGGAGCTTTCCGCCCCCGCCCAGCCGCTGCGGGCGCTTAAGGGAGGCCGGTATGGAATGTGACCGGCTAAGAGCGGCGCTTGACCTGGCCCCTTCGCCTGACAGCGCCGATCCGCTCTTCACCGAAGCGCTGGCCCACGCGCGGTTGTGCCCCCCCTGCTCCGCCCGGCTTTCCCGGCGGCTGGATCTGGATGAAAAAATACGCGGCGCGCTGCTTGCGGTGGAACCGCCGCAAACGCTGGATACCTTCGCGCTGGCGGGTGTCCCCGCCCGGCGCGCGGCCCGGATAATGAAACTGTCCGCCATCGCCGCCATGGCCTTTTTTACGGTGGGCGTCGCGGCCACCAGCGGTTCCCTTTACCTTTCGCGACAAACGGAAAAAACACCCGTGGAAAAAGTTCTGGCGATGTCCTTGGTGAACCACCGCCTGCATGAAACACCGGAACTCGCGACCCCCGACCCCACCGAAGCCTCGCGCTGGCTTACCCAACAACTCGGCGCCGCCGCGCCGCTTCCCGCCTCGGTGAAACTTCCCCCGCTGGCCGGGGCCAGGCGCTGCGCCTTTGGGGAAAGGGCGGTGGGCGTGGTGCAGTTCAATATCGCCAACCACCGCAACTCCATGTTCAACTACCGGCTACTCGCTGGTGAGCGATGGGATTTCCGTCCCCGCCGCGCAATTGGTTTCCCTGCGCGAATAACCTCCCCTTGGGCCAGCCGCCGCCTTATTTCGTCCCCACGCGCTCTAAACCTTCACGCGCCTCATTGGCCCGCGGGGCGCCCGGCCCGGCCATTTCAAGGTAACGCCGGTAGTATTCCCCCGCCCGTGAAGCGTCCCCCGCCTGTTCATGGGCGCGCCCCAACGCCAACAGGGTACGCGGACGGGGGTTCAACCGCCAGGCGCGCTCCAACGGCGCTATCGCCTCGCGGGTCTTTCCCAAGGCCAACGCCGCAAGCCCCAGGTTGTGCCATGCGTCAGCGTTCCCCGGATCGCGCCGCGCCAAGGCCTCAAACCGCGCGTGGGCCTCATCCCATTTCGATTCGGCCATGGCCGCCAAGCCTGTGATGACGGCGAAGCGTTCATCGCCGGGATAGTCACGCGCTCCCTTGTCCGCCACGGAACGCGCTTGCGTAAAAGCGCCCACTGTCCAGTACGCCATGCCCAGTTGGTAATCCTCGTCGGCGGAATACGGCGGGGCGGGCGCGGACAGGGACACCGCCGCCAGCGCCAGCGCCGCCGCGCCCCATGCCGGCAAAGGGCGCCAGTTTCGCGCGCGGAGCCAATCAACCGCCGCCGCCGCGAATATCCCCGCGCCAACGCAAAGCAGGGGAACCATGGGCATACGGAACCGCGACGAGGTATAGAAGATAATAACCGTCGCCATCACCGTGAGAACCGGAATCAACAGGTACGCCGCGCGCCGGTTGCGCCATATCCCGATCACTAGCCCAGGGGCGCCCAATGCCAGCGCCAGCCAGAATCCGGGCAGCGGCGCCCTGCCCACCGCCGAGAACGCAAGCCCTTGGCTTACCGAATAGTTGTCCGGCAACTCATAATTCCCCGCTGTGCCTAAAACCTTTCTCCACAACAGGGTGGCCGCCGCGCCAGGATCGCTCATCAGAAAGGCGGCTGTTTCGTTCCGCCAGTAGGCGGACGCTTCCATCGGCGAGAGCTTGCGGCCCAGCCGCCGCTCCGCTTCGGCGTGAAAATCGGTTTCCGAATCCACCGGCGTGCGGCGGGAGAACGAGGGGACATTGTACCTTCCCGTCAGGTTTTCGGGATTGTTGCTGGCATACAGCAGCCTGCCCGATTGGGTGTTAAGCGGCGCTGGCTGCCCGCTGACGTAATAGTTGCGCGCGGCGCTTATCCCCGTCACCAGCGCCAAACCCGCCGCCGCCCCCGCCGCCGCGATGAGCGCGCGCCGGAGCGCGGGCCGTTCCGCATGTAGATACGCAAGCCAGCCGAGCGGCGCGAACAGCAGCATATTGGCGCTCAACAGCATGGCAAACCCGCCCAAGACGCCTGCCGCCGCCCATGGCCATGCGCCCTCGCGCGCTCCCGCCCACAGCGCCACGCGGGTGAAGAGCAACGCCGTGAACACCGTCGCGGTGGTTTTAAGCGCCAACAGCGTGTAAAAAATCGCGGGGCCGTGGATCGCGTACAAACACGCGCCCGCCAACCCCGCCATGGGGCCGGCCAGCCGCGCGCCAAGGGAATAGATAAACCCCACGCTGGCCGTGTCCAGCGCGATCTGGAACAGGCGGACGGCGAGCAGGTCGTCCCCGAACAGCGCGAACAGCCCCGCCAGCAGGTAGCCGTACAGCGGGTCCATGAAAAACACGCGCGGCTCGCCCAAAAGGTAGCCGGACACCACCGCGCGCGCCAGGCCCAGGTAGTAGCCTTCGTCGAGCGTGTGGTAGTGGAGCAGCGGATTGTGGCCGGAACCGGCAAAGTGTCCCAGGCGCAGCGCGGCGGCCAGCGCCATCACCATAAGCGGCGCGATCCGTTCCATGCCCCTTGCGCGTATGTTCATTTTTGGTATATAGTATCCCACTTACGCAAAAAGTGATGGGTCGAAAGGGATCATGGTAGAAACGTTGGTGATCACGCTGCACGTACTGGTGGCGCTGGCGCTTATTGTCATAGTGTTGCTGCAGGGCGGCTCCAAGGGCGCGGCCATGGGCAGCGCGTTCGGCGGTTCCAGCCAGACACTGTTCGGCGCGCGCGGCCCGGCGACCACGCTGGCCAAGATCACGTCCGGCGCGGCGGTGATTTTCATGATCACCTCCATCGCGCTTTCGATCCTTTCCAGCGGCGCCCCCACGGCCACGGTGACGCCCGATACGTCCGTGGAATTGCCGACCGCGCTGCCGCCCGCCGAGGCGCCCGCCCCCGGCGGCCCCGCCGCGGCGCCAACGCCCGAAGAAGGCCCGCTGGGTCCCGTAACCACCGCGCCCGGCGGCGAGCCGGAACAGAAGTAATGGCCGGCCCGCGCACGGCGCTGGCGGTTCTCTTTCTTTTCATCCTGACAAATTGCGAGCGCGCCCCAGCGCCCGCGCCTAATGCGGCCGCGCCGGGCCAATCCAAAAACGCGCCTTCGGCGGACGATTTTGGCGACGTATTTATCGGCGCCACCATTGGCGAGGCGTCCAACCTGATCCCGTTCCTCTCGTCCGACGCTTCCTCCGGCGCCATCAGCGACGCGGTGTTCGCCAGCCTGCTGACCGTGGACAAGGACATGAACATCATCCCCGGCGCGGCGAAACGCTGGGAGGTGTCGCCCGACGGCCTGACCCTTACCTTCCACCTGCACGACACCATCAAATGGCACGACGGCGTCCCCTTCACCGCGCATGACCTGGTGTACCAGTACCAGATGATGATCCACCCGGATGTGCCTTCGGGTTACAAGGACGTGTTCATGCAAATGGCTTCCGCCGTCGCGCCCGATGACCATACCTTTGTAGTGACGTTCCGCGAGCCGTTCGCCCCGGCCTTGGCGCGCCTTTCCGGCATGACGGGCCTGCCGCGCCACCTGCTCAAGGACGTAAAACCCGTTGACCTGATCAAATCCCCCCTGGCGCGAAATCCGGTGGGTACCGGCCCGTGGATTTTCGAGGACTGGAAAACGCAGTCCCAGATCACCCTGCGCGCCAACCCGGACTATTACGACGGGCGCCCCTGGATCGGACGGAGCGTGACAAGGGTGATCCCTGACATGGCGACGCAGTTTCTGGAATTGAAGTCCGGCGGGATAGACATGATGGACCTGCGTCCGCTGCAACACCTCAAACAGACCGATTCGGAATACTTCAAGGAGAAGTACCGCAAGTACCGCTACCTGGCCAACGCCTACACCTACCTGGGCTACAACCTCAAGCGCCCGCTGTTCGCCGATAAGCGCGTGCGCCAGGCCATAAGCTACGCCATCAATAAAAAGGAAGTGATTGACGGCGTGCTGCTGGGGCTGGGGGTAGAGGCCACCGGGCCGTTCAAACCCGGGCATTGGGCGCACAATCCCCACGTGAAAAAATACGAATATAATCCCGCCCGCGCCAAAGAGCTGCTGGCCGAGGCGGGCTGGCGCGACAGCGACAACGACGGCGTACTCGACAAGGACGGCAAGCGGTTCGAGTTCGAGATTCTCACCAACCAGGGGAACGCCGAACGCGCCAAGACCGCCGAGATCATCCAGCAGCGCCTTAAAGCGGTGGGCATCGAGGTGAAAGCCCGCCCGCTGGAGTGGAGCGCGTTCATCAACAACTTCGTCAACACCCGCGACTTCGACGCATTGATCCTGGGCTGGACGCTGGGCCTGGACCCGGACCAGTACATCATCTGGCACTCCTCGATGACCGGCGAGCATCAGCTCAACCACGTCTCCTATAAAAACGCCGAAGTGGACGAGTTGCTGGAAAAAGGCAGGCGCGTGTTCGATCAGGACAAGCGCCGCGAATATTATTTCCGGTTCCAGGAAATTCTCGCCGAGGATCAGCCCTACACCTTCCTGTACGTGCCGGAGGCGCTGCCCATCGTCTCCGCCCGTGTGCGCGGGATCGAACCGGGCCTTGCGGGCATCGGCTACAACTTCGAAAAGTGGTGGATCCCCAAGGGGGAACACCTTAACGCCTTGGCGCCGTAACCACCGCGCGCTTTCTCCTTTTGCCGCCCCTTTGCCAGGAGACTTTACATAATTCGATCAAGCGGCGTAATCCATGCGCCCCTCTCCCCCGGAGAGAGAGGGCTTGTGTCGAAACGTGGTCAGGGATAAACACCGCGCTACAGCGCCCCCCGGTACACCCGCTCCAAATCCTCCCGCGTCAAGCCGCCAAGGCCGGTGGGGCCTTTAAGGTCATACACCGCCTGGGCCATTTCGTTAAGCCGGTCCGGGGCGATGCCGTAATCGGACAAGCGAACGCCCACGCCAAGCGTATCGCGGAAAAAGGAACGTGTAGCCGCCACGCCCTCGCGCGCCACGGCCAAGTCATCGCGTCCGCGCGGGTCAATTCCCCACGCGTTCACGGCGAACTGGCGAAACCGGGCCGGCTTGCGCGGCGCCATCAACTCCATCCAGGCGGGATACACCACGGCCAATCCCGCGCCGTGGGCGATGTCGTACTTGGCGGACAATTCGTGTTCAAGCATGTGGCAGGTCCAGTCGCCCACAACGCCCGCCCCCACAACACCATGGAGCGCCAATGTGGAGGCCCACATCAGGTTGGCGCGCGAGGCGTAATCATCCGGCCGGGCCATGGCGATGGGCGCGGTGGCGGCCACCGTCCGCAGGACGGTTTCCGCGACGCCGTCCTGCAACGGTGTGGCCTGCACGTCGTGGAAATACTGCTCGAACACATGCGCCATGATGTCCACGGCGCCATAGGCGGTATGCTCGCGCGGCACGGTGAAGGTCAACTCCGGGTCGAGGATGGAAAAGCGCGGGTAGGCTTGCGGATGGTACCACGCCAGCTTTTGCGCCGTGGCGGGGTTGGAGATGACGGCGTTGCCGTTGGCCTCCGACCCTGTGGCCGCCAGGGTCAGCACGCAACCGACGGGAAGCGGATTGGCCGGCTTGATTTTTTTCGCCAGCAGTTCCCACGGGTCGCCCTCGTGCCGCGCGGCGGATGCGATGACCTTGGCCGAATCCAGCACGCTGCCGCCGCCCACCGAAAGCACGGCGTCCAGGCGCCTTGACTTGCACAGGGCCGCGCCTTCGCGGACTTTTTCGATGACCGGGTTAGGCTTGACGCCGGGCAGTTCCGTGTACGCCACGCCCGCCGTTCGCAATTTTTCCCGTACGCGATCCAGCAGGCCGGAGCGCTCCGCGCTGGCGCCGCCGGAGAGCAGCAGGATGTTTCTGCCAAGCGGGGCCATGCGTTCGCCCACGGCGTCCGCTTGCCCGCGGCCAAACAGTATCGCGGTGGGATTGTAGTAGATGAAATTGTTCATGCGGCGGCTACGCCACGGAAGCGGCGGAGCGTTCCATGGCCGCGTACACCTTGACGGCCTGATCCTTGAGCGCGGCTACCACGCCCGCGTAAGTGGAATCCACCGCCGTAAGGGTGAGGATGGGCGCCCCGGCGGCGATGATTTCTCCGTCCTCCGGGATGTCGCGCGCGCCGCGCCGCGCCCAGCGTTCCGCGCCGGTGAACACGCCGTCGGACCGGGCGAACACGCGCGCTTGCGCGGTATAGGTTCCGGCGGAGGCGGCGTCGAGGTACAGCCTTGAGGTGTCGCCCGTGGAGCCGCCCACATGCAGCGCCACAAGGTCGGTAAGCGTGGCGGCGCCCAGAACGCCCAGGCTGGACGAAGGGCGCGGGTTGATCTCGATCAGGTTCACCTCGCCGTCATAAATAAAGTCGAAACCCCACAGGCCCTTAAGGTCAAATTCCAGCGTCAGCGCTTCGGCCATGTCCGTGACCCGTTTGCCCATCTCATCCACGAACGGGTGGGGATACACGTTGCCCACAAAGCGGAAACCGGAGGCGCCAAAGTCCGCGTCGCCCACGATCTGGGTGGACACCGCCACCACGGTGGCCGAGGCGCCGTCGGAAAGCGCCGCGGCGGAGGAAGCCATGCCCGGCACGAACTTTTGATAGAACACCTGTGTGGCCGAGGCGGCGGCGGGATCGGCGAGGTCCAGCACTCCCGCGCCGCCCATGCTGTGGTACGGCTTGGTCAGCCACCGGCCCGGAGACATTGATTCTGACCGGCGGAACGCCACCGGCGGGTAGCGCAGGTTCCATGTGCCCGCCGCGCGCGCCAGCGCCACGGGGTTGCGCGCGTTGCGGACCGATTCCATGCCGCAACCGAACACGCGGCCCAACGGCGTAAGGCGGGCCAGCGCCGCCAGGTCGTTCTCGAATCCGGGGCCGTATATCACGCCCTTGTTGGAGATACCCTCGGCCAGATCCACCAACGCGCCCAGCGACAACGCGCCGCCGCGCTCGCGCTTGAGCGA
>JACQZB010000078.1 GCA_016207925.1 Nitrospinota bacterium | reverse complement strand
CAGACCGGCGGGGTCTGAAGACCCCGCCGAGCAAGAGCGTGCCATACAAATAAAAAGGCCCCCGCCCGTGAGGGCGGAGGCCGTGTGAACAGGAAAGGTGGCTTAGAAGCCGCCGAACAGCATGATCGTCAGCAGGTTGTCCCGGCTGCGCCCGTCACCACTATAGGAGGTGTATTCGGGCCGCCGGGTCAGCTTCTGCGACAAGTTGATCGGGAGCAACACCGAGATAGCGGTGGTGTCCTTATCCGCGGAGCCGGACTTGTCGGTGTAGGAGCCGTAGCCCAGCGCCACGCCGACCATCGGGTTGAAGTTCACCTGCGCGTTGACGTTGTAGCCGGTGGACTTCTTCAACAACACGTCATCGGCGCCGACGGAGCCGTACATGGCCTGGATTTCCGTCTGCATGCCGCCCAGTTCGCCCTGGGCCTGGAAGTCCACGCCGAACGACTCGGTCTTCACTTCGGTGACCACGTCGCCGTCAAGGCCAAACTCGGCGCACTCGGCGCACTTCACCTTGCCGGCGGTGCCCGCGATGCCGATCATGGTGTCCCACCCACCCAAAGTGGGGGTGACCGCCAAGCGGTAGTTCATGGCCAAGTCGAAGCCCGCGTCGGCATGATCAAACACGGGGCCCCACAGGCCGGCCGCGGCGAAGAACATGTTGCCGCCCGCGTACAGGGTAATGCCCTGCGCGGCAGAGCCGTAACCCTGCTTCTGGAACACGGAGGTCTCACCGCGGTGCTCGAACATGCGGATGGAGCGCAACACGCCGGTGTTGAACGGCTCCATGCCGAAGGCATAGCCCAAGGCGTCGGTGCTGTACACGGAGAGGCCGATGCGGTTGTCGCCGATCGGCGCGCTGAAGACCACCTTACCAGAAGCCCAGCCGCCGGGGAACTCCACGGCGTAGCCGATGTTCTGATTCACGCGGCCGGCCATCCACAGCGCCGCTTCGTCAGGAAGCTGCCACTCGCCGCGCTCCGTGCCCTTCTTGGGGTCGGAGGAGGTCTTCTTGGTGTCCTGCTGGTAGCGCAGCTTCACCACGAAGCCCAAGGGCATGGTGGCGGGGGTGGACAGGTTCTCGTCCTCAAGAAGAGGAGTGGAAGCGTCCGTGTAGCCGCCCAACTTGAAGGCGCGGCCATAGGCGTTGAGTTTAGGAATGTTCTGGAAATGGCACGCGAAACAGGGGTTGCCCGTTTGGCGCGCGAAGTTGGGGATAGCGGACCCCACATCCGGCGTGGCCATGACACCCACGAGGGCCAGGGCCAGCGCAGAAAACAGCGTAATTACTCTCTTCATGAATCCTCCTCCTAACTGGTTTCAACCTAGGGCGATGAAAAATTCCTTAACCTTATGGCTCGTTAAGGAATCCCCTCACTTTGGCGTGGTTTGGGAACGCCAAAAGTGCATCAATTATATTTAGCTCATCCACTTTTGTAAATAGAAAAATAACTAAATCTTAATGATGACTTGCGTTGCAAAACAAAGGGTTGTGAAATCGCGCAACAAATCCCGGCTTTGACGTTGGCTATTTTCCAGCCGCGTCAGCGAATTATCCCCGTTGGTTTGTGGCAATAATCGCACATGCCGTTGGTCACATTAATCGCGCCAACGCTGTAGCCCCAGCGCTCGATAATCTTTTTGCCGCAGGAGGGACAGTGGGTATCCTCGCCGCCGGGATCGTGGATGTTGCCGATGAACACATAGGGCATTTTGCGGCGCGCGATGGTCTCCGCCCGAAGAAGCGACTCCAATGGGGTGGGCGGCGTCGTACGTTTGTAGGCGGGATGATAGCGGGAGAAGTGCAGAACCACGAACCGGCCAAGGCCAGCCACAAAATCGGTGAGCGACTCGAACAGCGCGTCCGAATCGTTCTGGCCGGGGATGACCAGGTTGGTGATTTCCAGATGGACGCCGGCCTGGGCGGTCATTTTCGCCGTTTCAAGGACAGGGGCCAGATTGGCCTTGCAGACGCGCTTGTAAAACTCCGGGTTCATGGATTTTATGTCCAGGTTCATCGCGTCTATCCAGGGGAGCAATTTCTCAAGCGGCTTGGGGTTGATAAAGCCGTTGGTCACCAGCACGTTGGCCATGCCGCGTTCCCGGACGGCGCGGGCGGCGTCGCGGACGTACTCGAACCAGATCAGCGGCTCGGTGTAGGTATAGGCCACGCCGATGGAGCCGGTCTTGGCGGCCTCGGCGGCCAAGTCTTCCGGCGAAAGCATTTCGGTGGGCGCCTCCACCTGGGAAATGTGGTAGTTCTGGCAGAAGTCGCACTTCAGGTTGCAGCCGTTCGGCCCCACGGAAAGTATCCGCGTCCCCGGATGGAAATGGTACAGCGGCTTTTTCTCCACCGGGTCAAGGTTGAGCGAGGTGGTGCGCCCGTAGTTTACGGCGATCATCTCCCCGCCGATGACCTGTTTGCCCCGGCAGACGCCGGTTTTGCCTTCGGACAGGACGCAGCCGACGGGGCACAACTCGCACCGGGCGCGGCCATCGGGCAGTTTTGTCCAGTGGGATGCGGGATGAAGCGTGGACGTGGTCATAACAAACCTCCCGGCGTGCGGGGGTGCGAGCGCATTGACAAGAACCCCTTCCCGCCTCGGCGTACTCCCCCTTGCCAAGGAGAGCTTCGAATAACTCACGCATGAGGCGCGCCAAGCCGCGCTTCACCTCTCCCCGGGGGGAGAGGTGGCGCGTAGCGCCGGTGAGGGGGCACAAAAAAACAAGTTCGTCCACCCTCACCCTCCCCTCTCCCTCCAGGGAGAGGGGAAGATTATTATCCGTACCTTCCTTTTCGCCAGCATGTCGCTGGTTATGCGAAGCTCTCCTTTCCAAGGGGGAGCAAGGGAATTTCAGATGTTACCTCCGCGCCTCCATGTTTCAAGCGGCTGACGCGCTTGCGATTCAATTAATGGTTGTGCCGTTAATCGTCGCCGTAAGCCTCCAGCACGGTGACGCCGCGCTTTTCAAGCTCCCGGATGATCGGTTTGACGGGGCACAGCTTGAGCCGGATATGGCACAACAACGGCCCGTTCTTGCCGCGCGGGGCGGTGGAGAAGCTGATCACCGGCGCGCGGGCTTTCCGCAAGGCGGCCATCACCGCCGCGCCGTCCTCCACCTCATCGCGGAACTCCACGTCTATGGTGGCGGTGGAGGAGATGGAGCGCAGCATCACGCTGAACACGGATAGCAGATCGTCCTTGGTGATGATGCCTTTCAGCCGTCCGTCTTCCACCACCGGCAGGCAGCCCACCCGGTGGCGCAGGATGGTTTTCACCGCCTCGGTGACCTCGTCGCCGGGCCGGATGGTCACCAGGTCGCGGCTCATCACATCGGCCACGGTCAGTTCCTTTTTTTTGCCGCCGCGCCCCTGGGCGGCCACGGCCTTGCGCAGGTCGCGGTCGGACACCACGCCGATAAGCTTGCGCCCCTTGAGCACCGGCAGATGCCCGATCTTTTTCTGAAGCATTACCAGGAACGCGTCCTCCACGCGCCGGTCGGGGGCGATGGTGAACACTTTGCGGGTCATGATCTGGCCGGTGAACATAATTCCCTCCCTCGCGCAAGCAGGTATGTTTTTATTCTACGCCTGGGTGTGGAGACGGTCAAACGGCGGCAGTAGTGCCTCAATTTGAAATTTGAACCGCAAGTCCCTTCGCTCCGCTCAGGGCGGTGGTAAAGGCATCTCACGCTTATTGTTGAAGTCCTCCGGTAAAGGCATCTCACGCTTATTGTTGAAGTCCTGAGGCAAAGCCGAAGGACCTTGCCGCACGCTTTTCCAAAAATAATTCAAACTGACGCACTACCACGGCGGCTCGCGGCTTGACCTTTACCTGAATCTTTTCCATGATACTCAACATCATAAGCGCCGCAGCCAGTTACACAGGGAGCCAGGGCGATCATGAACGCAGTGACCATGTTTTTTCGCGCAACGGCGGCGGCCGCCGTTCTTATCCTCGCCGCCGCGGACTTCGCCCGCGCGGATCATTCCCCCGCAACCCAGACGGAAGGCCAGTTCGAAAGCGCCTTGGTGTGCAAGGAATGCCACGAGGACATCTACCGCAACTGGCGCAACAGCCTGCACGCCCTGTCGGTGTCGAACCCCATTTTCAAAACGGCCTACCAGCGGGCATACACCGAAACCGGCGGCGAAGCGAAAAAATACTGCCTGCGCTGCCACGCCCCCACCGTGGCGCTCACCGGCGAGGGGGTCACCTGCGACTTCTGCCACGCGGTGACAAAAATTGATCTGGCGGCGAAGGATCACGTATTCACCGTGGCGCCGGGCAAGGTAAAGCGTTCCGGGTTGAAAAACGCCGTATCTCCGCACCATGAAACGCGCTATTCCGCCGATTTCGCCTCTTCCAAACTCTGCGCGGGGTGCCACGCCTTTGTCAACCGCCACGGCGTGCAGGTGGGCAATACCTTCGCCGAATGGCAAAAATCACCCTTCGCCAGGGAGGGGCGCCAGTGCCAGTCGTGCCACATGGCGGAGGTTCCCGGTAAAACCGCCAACGAAGGGGGCCGCGACACGATGCACGACCACTCGCTGGCGCATAACCTGGCTTTGATGAGCGATGCGGTGACGGCGCAGATCAAGAAAACCGCCAAGTCGGGCAAGATCATGGGGGTGGATGTGGAGGTGGCCAACATCAAGGCGGGCCACGCCATCCCCACGGGCACGCCGCGCCGCAAACTGGTGGTGGAGGCGCGCAGCCTGGACGCCCATGGCAATGTGATAGAAACCAAAAAAGCTGAATACCGCAAGCTGATCGTCAACGCGGAGGGGGAGGAGATAAGCTCCGACGGCGACGTGTTCCTCAACGGCGCCCGGATCATGCAGGACAACCGCCTGGCCCCCGGCGAGCGGCGGATCGAAAAATTCACCTTCGCCCGGCGGCTCGACGACGTGGTTTCCGTGGCGGCGGACGTATATTTCCTGTATGAACCGGAGGTGATCCAGCAGATCGAGATGCGCATCCCCTTCTCCGGCGCGCAGGTGAATGTGCGGTAGGCGCCGCCTGAACTTTAGCGCGCCCGTGGAAAGTCCCTATTATCGTCATTGCTCTGCCGCTTTCGCTCCTCGCAATGACGTTCAAGGCGAACCTTTCGTTTGCCAGGCCTTTGCTGGTGACGCTGGCGCTGCGGGCCGCTTGCCGGTAGTGCGTCAGTTTGAATTATTTTTGGTAAAGCGCGCGGCACGGTCCTTCGGCTTTGCCTCAGGACTTCAACAATAAGCGTGAGATGCCTTTACCGGCGCCCTGAGCGGAGCGAAGGGCCTTGCGGTTCAAATTTCAAATTGAGATACTGCTCGCTTGCCCCGCCGCTTCCTCCCATGCCCGCTTATGGCTATACTAGTGTTGAGCCGGACGCTTGTGTCCGTCACATGAAACATGTCATGAACCAGAGAACACGCATTCTGATCCCATTGACGCTTGCTGTGGCGCTGGCCGCATCGGGGTGCGCCACCGAAGCCGTGGTCTCCGGCGGCGGCGGCCCAACCATGGAGCAGGCGCAGGCCATCCCCTACGATGGGCCAAAAGCCCGCTTGGCCGTGGTCAAATTCATTGATAAAACCGCCAAGGGCGCCGGCCAGATAGGCGACGGCATGAGCGACATGCTCACCACCGCCCTGTTCAACACCAACCGCTTCATCATGCTCGACCGCGAGGATCTTAACGCCGTCGTCAGCGAACAGGATTTCGCGGAGGCCGGCCGCGTCTCCGGCGCCACCGCCGCCCAAATAGGCGCGCTGGAAGGCGCCGAACTTTTGGTCATGGGCGCCGTCACCGAGTTCGAGCCGGACTACATCGGCGCGGGCGGCATCCTTGTCGGCGCGGTGACCCTGGGAGCCTCCATCGCCATCGCCAGCAGCAACAAGGACGCCCCCATCGGCGCCGTGACCTACATGGACTCGCTGGTGGCCATTGACCTTAAGATCGTGGACGCGCGAACCGGGCGGATCGTGTACGCGGGAACCGTGCGGGGGGACTATAAAAACTGGGGCGGCGGAATCATCGGCGGCGTCGGCGGCGGCGACAGCCGCGTCCCCGTGGGCCTGGGCGGATGGGCCGGCACCGGCGTGGAGCAGGCCATCCGCGTATGTATCCGCAAGGCCGCCGCGGACATCGTCGCGCGCGCTCCGGGCGAATACTACCGCTACGGCGACGACGACACCCTATCGGCCGCCGCCAACCGGCTAATGGAAGTTTTTGGCGTGGAGCTCCCCGGCGCGGTGGCCGAAAACAATGGGGCGCGCCAAGCCTACATGGTGGACAGTGACGAGGCCTACGGCAAACTGCTGGGCAAACTCGGCGTGGATCCCGCCTCCGCCCCCGCCTTCGATTGGCGGCGCGAGCGCCTGGTGGCGGTGTTTGGGGGAAAAAAGACGGAGCCGGGCTGGCGCGCGGGCGTGGACAAGGCTGTTGAAAAAAGCGGAGAAATTGAAATCACCCTCACCGAGGCTAAAAGCGATACGCCGCCGCCCGCCGAGGGCGCGCAGGCCGCGCCGGAGGCCTACTGGCCTTTCGAAGTGGCCCGGATCGAAAACGCGGACAAACCAGCGCGCCTCGTGTGGCGTTAGGTAAGGTTCGACAGACGCTCCGGATCCAGCTTGCTCCAGAACTGGCCGAAATAATGCACGCCGGATACCACCGAAATGATCATCGCCGTCCAGATGGCCGCCTGGCCCATGTAATGAAACACCACGTTGAAATCGAGGATTAAAAAAAGAATCGCCACGATCTCCGCAACCATCTTGTACTTCCCCGGTTGGTGACGCGGGCCAAGTGCCCGTCCAGCCAGTCGGTGGCCGCCGCCGCGCCAAAAATGAGCGCCGCGATGAAGCACGAAAGCAGGGAAGGCGAAATGAGAAACACCAGCAGCAGGGGGACAAGAAAAATGCGCAACAGCGTAAGCTTGTTGGGAAGGTTGAGTTCTAACACGGCCACTCTCCCGCCGCCCGGATAAACGCGGCGCGGCGCCGGTCCGGCGTCAGTCTTCGAGGATGTAGCGGTACGGATTCACCGGCACGCCGTTGAGCACCACTTCGTAGTGCAGATGCGGCCCGGTGCTGCGGCCCGTGCTGCCCACGGTGGCGACGGCGTCCCCCCGGCGCACCTTCTGGCCGAGCTTCACCAATATCTTGGAGTTATGGCCAAACCGCGTGATGACGCCGTAGCCATGATCAATTTCCACCATGTTGCCGTATCCGCGGTGATACCCCTCGCGGATGACGATGCCGTTGGCCGGCGCGATGACCGGCGCGCCGATCTGCGTGGCCACGTCCAGCCCCTCGTGCATTTCGCGCAGGCCGGTGAACGGCGAGCGGCGGTAGCCGAAAGTGGAGGTGACCCACCCGCGCGCGGGCCAGATCGAAGGCGTGTGCGACAGCAGCGACGACTGATCCTTGAAGAACTCGTCAAGCTCGAAGAAGCTGACCTCCTGGCGCTCCGCCTGTTTCTTGACGTGTTCGATGTCGGTATTGAGCATTCCCAGCAGCGACTCGGTGTAGCGCTTGGAGGCGGTGGAGAAGTTGGCCATGGCGTCCTGATTGGGGCCGCCAAGCCCGTACTCGGTTTCTTTTTGCGGGTTGGTATCCAGCGCGGTGATGACGCGCAGCTTCTTGTCGAACTGCTCCAGGCGCACCAACTGCGCCTCCATCTCCTTGAGCTTCTGGCCGAATTGCTGGATTTCCAGCTTCTGCGTGGCCGCCACACCCCGCAGGTCTTTAAGCTCCTTAAGGTCCTCGTTCTTCTGCAGGACGTTGTAGGAGAACAGCCCAAACCCGGCCACGGAGGCGAGCGCCAGCCCAGCGGCGGATTTGATGATGACTTTGGGAATGGAGAAGCGAAGGAATTGGCCCGTGACGTCGGGCACAAAAATAAAGGTGTACTTCTTGGCGAACCAGCTTGCGAATCTGCTCTCGGACATAGACGTTATCGCAGTCCCCTCAAACCTGTCGCGCGCCACTGGTGTCGTGGGCGCGCGACATCATCCCCATGCGCGGTGACGCTTCTTTACGACAAGTTATCTTCGTCAACCGCACGCAGACTACTACATCTGATAATTCCATCTTTTATACCGGCTTTGCGTTCCGGCGTCAAGCTCTTTTTGCCGTCCGGGGCGGTTTACGTGTCCCCTTGTCTTTCAATGTGTAACGCTCGTCCAGTGACACATAACGATCCGCCGCCTCCC
>JACQZB010000058.1:16278-34320 GCA_016207925.1 Nitrospinota bacterium | reverse complement strand
CGCTGGGTACGCGGGACTGGCGCAAGGAGCGGCCCCTGCTGGAAAAGGTCAACCGCCTCGGCGGCGCCCTGGACAGGGCACGGCTGCGCGGCGAAAACGCCGATACCATAAAAAAGCTGGAAGACGAGCTTGCCGCCGCCCAGGCCGATGAGAAGAAATATATAGAATCGGAAGTATATTCCCGCCTGTACCAGGCCGAAGGCGGCGTGGGCTTCAACGCGGGCACCAGCAAGGACACCACCAACTACATCATCCGCCTGCCGGTGGAAAAGCTGCGGCTGTGGGCGGAGATAGAAAGCGAGCGGCTGAAGGACGCCGTGTTCCGCGAATATTATTCCGAGCGCGACGTGGTGCGCGAGGAACGCCGCTCCAGCTACGAGAACCAACCCACCGGCAAGCTGTACGAACGGTTTTTGGCGGCGGCGTTCATCGCCCACCCTTACGGCTGGCCGATCATCGGGTGGGAGTCCGACCTGGCCACGCTGCCGCTTTCCGAAATGGAGCGGTTCTATAAAACCTGGTATGTCCCCAACAATACGGTTATCGCCATCGTCGGCGCGGCGCCGTTCGACGAGGTGAAAAAGGTGGTCACCAAATATTTCGGCGGCATCCCCGCCAAACCGCTGCCGGACCGCGTGGTCACCACCGAACCGGCGCAAGGGGGAGAGCGGCGCGTCACCGTGGAAAGCGACGCCAATCCCACGTTCATGATGGGATTCCACAAGCCCGCGTATCCCGACCGCGACGACCAGGTGTTCGAGGTGATCCACAACCTTCTGGCCGATGGGCGCTCCAGCAGGCTCAAAAAGTCACTGACGCTCGAGCGCAAGGTGGCCATCTCCGTGGAAACGTGGGAGGCGCCCGGCTCGCGCTACCCCAACCTGTTCGTGGTCAGCGGCGACCCGCGCCCGCCCCACACCGTGGCGGATGTGGAGCGCGCCGTGTGGGACGAGTTGGAAAAGCTCAAGCGCGAGCCGGTGTCCGAGCGGGAGTTGACCAAGGTGATCAACAACATCGAGGCGGACCTGATCCGCGGCATGGCCTCCGACTATGGCATGGCGCGCCTATTGGCCAGCTACCAGCAGATCGCAGGGGACTGGCGCGAGGCGCTGCGGGCCATCGAGAAGGTCAAGTCCGTCACCGCGCAGGACATCATGCGCGTGGCAAAAACGTACCTTAACCGCGACAACACGACCATGGCCACGCTTGTTCAGGTGAAAAAATGACGCAGCGGCTCGCCCTTGCCATTTCGCTGATGGCGTTGACGGCCTGCGCGGTCAACCTGACGCCCGTCCGCCCATCGCGGCCCGCGCCCCTCGCCCCCGCCTTGGCCGCGTCCGCGGGAGAGGACGTGCCCATCCCCGCCACGCGCCGGATCTCGCTGTCCAACGGCATCGTGGTTCACCTTCTGCCGGATCACGAGCTGCCGCTGATCAATGTCACGGCGATGGTCAAGACCGGCTCCGTGTGGGAACCCGCGGACAAGGCGGGGCTGGCGGCGCTCACCGGGGCGGCGCTGCGCGCGGGCGGGACGGCGGCCATGGCGCCGGACGATCTGGACGAGACGTTGGAATTCATCGCCGCCTCCGTGGAGACCTGGATCGGCGAGGACATGGGCGGCGCCAAGCTTTCCGCGCTGGCCAAGGACATGGACCTGGGGCTAAAGCTGCTCGCCGACACGTTGCGCGAGCCGAGGTTCGACGCGGGCCGGATTGAGATCGCCCGCGCGCAGATGATAGACGCCGTCCGGCGGCGCAACGACGACCCCACCGAGGCCGCCGAACGGGAGTTGACGAAATTCGTCTTCCACGGCTCGCCCTATGGGCGCGAACCCACGGAGGCCAGCCTGCGCGCCATAACCCGCGCGGACATCATCGCGTTCTATAAAAACGCCTTTGTCCCCCGCGGCATCATGCTGGGCGTCACCGGCGATTTCAACGAGGAGACCATCGCCGCCAAGCTTGAAGCGGTGTTTGGCGATTGGCGCGGCAAGGAGCCGGTGTACCCCCCCCCCACCGCTGCCCAGGAAACGCCCGCGGCGGTATGGCTGGCGCAGAAGGATATTCCCCAGACCGTAATCCGCGCCGGGCTGCTTGCCGGCAAGCGCGCCGACCCGGACTTCCCCGCGGCGCGGGTGATGGAATCAATTCTGGGCGGCGCGGGGTTCACCTCGCGGCTGATGAAATCCGCGGCTTGGCCTACTCGGCGTGGGCCTACCTGTGGGGCGGCGCGTGGGAGCGCGGCAAGTTCATGGCCGGCGCGGAGACCAAGGCGCAAAGTACCGCGGAGGTGATCCGCCTGATCCTGGCGGATATCCGGCGGATGCGCGACGAACTTGCCGGCGAGGAGGAGCTTGCGCAGGCGAAGAACACGCTGGTCAACTCCTTCGTGTTCATTTTCGACCGGCCGGAAAAAATCCTGAACCAGCGGATGCGGGTGGAGTACTACGGCCTGCCCGCGGACTACCTTGAAACATTCCGGGCCCGTGTGCGCGCGGTGACGGCGGAGGAAGTGCGTGAAGCCACCCGGAAAATCTTGCGGCCTGAAAATCTCAAGTTCGTCGTGGTGGGGGATGCGAAAAAATTCGACGCCCCGCTTGATGAATTCGGGCCGGTGACGCCGCTTTCGCTGGAAGAGAGCGCGCGCTGACAGACGTATGAGCCGGGACACGGAACCTCCAAGTAGCGCGTTCCACGCGCGGGCGCGGGGCGCATGGACGAAATAACGCTGCTCGTCCGCCTGGGGCTGCTGGCGGCGCTCATGGCGGGATCGGCTTTCTTTTCTGGCAGCGAAATCGCCCTGTTCTCGCTGTCCAACGCGCGGGTGATGGCGCTCAAGGAGAGCGCCGGGCGGCGCGGGGCGCGGATCGCCGCGCTGCTGGAGAGTCCGCAGCGGCTGCTGGTCACCATCTACATCGGCAACGAGCTGATCAACGTCGCCATTTCCGCCATCATCACGGTCATCGCGCTGGACCTGTTCGAGAACGTGGGGGTGGCGCTGACGCTGGGGGCCGGCGTGTTCGCGCTGCTGGTGTTCTGCGAAATCACCCCCAAGGCGTATGCCCACGACAATAGCGAGTTGTGGGCGCTGGCGGCGGCGCATCCGCTGTCGTGGTTCATGACGCTCATCTGGCCCGCCCAATCGCTGGTGACCTGGATCGCCACCCTTATCACGCGCCCCTTTGGCGGCGCGGAAGGGGCGGAGCGCGGGGTGCTGTCCGAGGACGAATTCAAGCTGCTGATGGAAAAAAGCGCCGGTGAGGGCGTGCTGGGGGCCGAGGAAAAGGAGATGATCCAGAACGTCTTCGAGCTAGGCGACGTCACCGTCGGGGAGATCATGACCCCGCGCACCGACATCGTGGCGCTGGAGGCGGACGAGCCGCTGGCGCAAGCCTGGGAAACCATGGCCCAAAGCAAGTTCGCCCGCGCCCCGGTGTACGAGGAGAGCATAGACAACGTCATCGGCGTGCTGTTCAAGAAGGACTTGCTCAAGCTGCCCTACCCGCCGCCGCCGGAGATAACGCTGCGGAGCCTTTTGCGCGAACCGTTCGTGGCGCCCCAAACAATCCGCGTCAAGGACCTGCTGCGCGAGTTCAAAAAACGCAAAACCCACATGGCCATCGTCATGGACGAATACGGCGGCGTGCAGGGCGTGGCCACCATGGACGACGTGCTCGAAGAGCTGTTCGGCGAGTCCTCCGGCCCGGCGCAAAAAAGGGGGATCATCGCGCGGCTCGGCGGGGGCCAATTCTTGATCCCCGCCTCGCTGGAGTTGGAGGAGTTCAACGAGTTTTTTGACACGCGCCTCTCATTCGAGGAGATCGAGACCATCGGCGGCTATGTGTTCCACCTGTTCGGGCGCGCGCCCAAGTGGGGCGAATCCATCGAAAGCGACGGCTTCCGCTTCATCATCGAAAAGGTGAAGGGGCACCGCATCCTGCAACTGCGCGTCAGCCGGGCCTCGGCCCCCGCCCCGGTGGAGGAATAGCAAATGGAGCTTTCCCTGACGCTGACGCTTTCGCTGGTGGCCGCGCTGCTGCTGATGGAGGGTTTTTTCTCCGGGTGCGAACTGGGGCTGGCCTCCTTCCCCAAGGTGCGCCTGCGCTACCTTGCGGAAAGCGGTTTGGGCTACGCCCGCACCCTTGAGCGGCTCCTGCTCCACCCCGAACAGGTGTTCGGAACCACGTCGGTGGGCACGAACCTGGCCGTGTTCACCTCCTCCTCGCTGGTGACGGCGTATCTGGCCGGCGTGGTCAGCCGCGACGCGGACGCCGTGGCCGTGCTCATCATGGGCCCGCTGACGCTGGTGCTCGGCGAGATCGCCCCCAAGATAATTTTCCGCAACAACGCGGGGCTGCTATGGCCGTTTCTGGCCCGGCCGCTGGCGATGACGCAGACGCTGTTCACCCCCGCGCTGGCGGTCACCACCCGCGTGGCGCGGTTCATCCTGCGCCACCTGCTGCGCCAGCGTCAGGCGCGCGCCACCTTGACCACCCGCGAGGAGATACTGATCCTCACCCAGGGCGCCGAGGCGGGCCTGGGGCTGGATACGGATGAGCAGAAGATGATAGACCGCATCTTCGAGTTCAAAACCAACACCGTGGACAGCGCCATGCGCCCGCTGATCATGATCGCCGCCGTGCCCGACACCACCACCATCGAACAGGCCCGCGCGGTGATCGCCCGCACGGGTTTTTCGCGCCTGCCGGTGTTCCACGAGCGCGTGTACAACATCACCGGCATCATCAACGCTTTTGACATCCTGCGCCACCGCGACGGAAGCCTACCCGCCGTGACGCTGATGAGCCAGGCCCACTATGTCCCCGCCACCACCCGCAACGCGGCGCTGCTCAAGGAAATGCAGGAGCGCGGCCTGCACATGGCCGTGGTGGTGGATGAGTACGGCGCGGCGGTGGGCATCGTCACCATCGAGGATTTGCTCGAGGAGATCGTCGGCGACATCGAGGACGAGTACGACGAGCAGGTGAAATCGTTCGAAAAAAAGGGGCCGGGCGTGTACGTCATTGACGCCGCGATGGAGGTGGACGCCATCAACGACCAGCTTGGGCTGGACCTGCCCACGGGCGATTTTGAAACCTTGGCGGGCCTCCTCACCGAGGCGGTGGAGCGCATCCCGCGCAAGCGCGAGCGGCTGGCCGCGGGGCCATTCGTGTTCACCGTGCTCGACGCCGACAGCCGCAAGGTCATCTCCGTGGAAGTGCGCGATATGCGCGCGCAGACGGCTCCCGCCCCGGCGGCGCCGCGGCCATGACCGCTGGTATCATGGTGGAGCCGCTTCTGGCCGCCCTGGAGGGCGGCGCGCGCCTAACGGATGCGGACGCGCTGACGCTGTTGCGCTCCCATGACCTGTTGGCGATTGGCCAGGCCGCCCATGCCATGCGGCTGCGTAAAAAGCCGGAGCCGGTGGTCACCTATATCGTGGATCGCAACATCAACTACACCAACATCTGCGTCTCCGGCTGCCTGTTCTGCGCTTTCTGGCGCGCCCCCGGCGACCATGAAGGGTTCACCCTCACCTTCGAGGAAATTGACCGCAAGGTGGAGGAAACCAAGGCCCTGGGCGGGGTTCAGATCCTCATGCAGGGCGGCCTGCATCCCTCCTTCACCATCGAATGGTATGAAGAACTGGTGGCCCATATCAAAACAAAGCACGGCGTCCATATCCACGCCTTCAGCCCGCCGGAGATCGTCCACATCGCGCGGATCAGCGGGCTGACCGCCGCCGAGGTGATCCGGCGGCTGCGCGCGGCGGGGCTGGACTCCATCCCCGGCGGCGGCGCGGAGATACTGTCGGAGCGGACGCGGGGCCGGCTAAGCCCACGAAAGTGCGGGGCGGACGAATGGATCGGGGTCATGCGCGAGGCGCACCGGCAGGGGATGCGGACCACCGCCACGATGATGTTCGGGCATATCGAAACGCTGGAGGAGCGGGTGGAAAGCCTGCGGCGCCTGCGGGATTTGCAGGACGAAACCGGCGGGTTTACCGCGTTTATCCCCTGGCCGTTCCAGCCGGATAACACCGCGCTGGACTCCACGCCGGAAACGGGCGGGTTCGATTACCTTCGCACGCTGGCGGCGGCGCGCCTGTACCTGGACAACTTCGACAACCTGCAAGCCTCCTGGGTCACCCAAGGCCCCAAGGTGGCGCAGATGGCGCTGTTCTTCGGCGCCAACGATTTCGGCTCCACCATGATCGAGGAGAACGTGGTGCGCGCCGCGGGCGTCACCTTCCGCCTTGCGGAAGCCGACATCCGGCGCGTCATCGAGTCCGCCGGATTCACTCCCCGGCGGCGGAACATGTACTACGAATCGCTGGAGTAAGCGGCGCGTCCAGCAAAACACCCCGCCGCCTTGACCGCGCGGGTATAGGGTCATAGACTGGATGAAGAAGGTATCGTGTCCCCTACTGAAAGGACCACCTTATGAGCGACACAGCCACTCTTACTCCCGAATGGGTTGATCAAGTATATACGCGGCTGGAACAGACCCTGGCCGCCGTCCGTGAACGCCTCGACCGGCCCATGACCCTGGCGGAAAAAATCCTGCTGGGGCATTTGGATGATCCCATCCGCCAGGAGCTTGTCCCCGGCAAAAGCTACCTGCAACTGCGGCCCGACCGGGTGATTATGCAGGACGCCACGGCGCAGATGGCGATGCTGCAGTTCATGAGCGCGGGTGTTGACCAAACCGCCGTGCCGGCCACCATCCATTGCGACCACCTGATCCGCGCCGTCAAGGGGCGCGGGCCGGACCTGGAGCTTGCCAACAAGGAAAACCGGGAGGTGTATGAATTTTTGCGCTCGGTGAGCGCGCGGTATGGCGTGGGGTTCTGGAAACCCGGCTCCGGCATCATCCACCAGGTAGTGTTGGAGAACTATGCGTTCCCGGGCCAGATGATCATCGGCACCGACAGCCACACGCCCAACGCCGGCGGGCTTGGTTCGCTGGCCATCGGCGTGGGCGGGGCGGACGCGGTGGACGTGATGGTGGGGATGCCGTGGGAAGTGCTGTACCCCAAGCTTATCGGCGTGCGGTTGACCGGCAAGCTGCGCGGCTGGGCCTCGCCCAAGGACGTGATCCTTGTGCTGGCGGGGATTCTTACCGTCAAGGGCGGCACGAACCGCACCATCGAATACTTTGGGCCGGGCTGCGAGACCATCTCCGCCACCGGCAAGGGGACCATCACCAACATGGGGGCGGAGCTTGGCGCGACGACCTCCATATTCCCCTATGACCGGCGCATGGCGGCGTACCTGGACGCGACGCGGCGCGGCTTCTGCGCCGACGCGGCGGACGACATACCGCACCTGCTGCGCGCCGACGAAGAGGTTGAGGCGAACCCCGGAAGTTACTTTGACCAGATCATCGAGATCGAGTTGAACGAGTTGGAGCCGCACCTTGTCGGCCCGCACACGCCGGACCTGGCGCGGCCGGTGTCGAAAATCCGGGACGCCGCGCGCGGGGCCGAATGGCCGGCGCATCTGTCGGCGGCGCTGATCGGCTCGTGCACCAACTCCTCCTACGAGGACATCAGCCGCGCGGCGGACGTGGCGGAGCAGGCGGCGCGCGCGGGGGCGAAAAGCGCGCTGCCGTTCATGGTCACGCCCGGCTCGCAGATGATCCACAGCACCATCACGCGCGACGGGTTGATGGAGAAGTTCACCAAGATCGGCGGCAGCGTGCTGGCCAACGCCTGCGGGCCGTGCATCGGCCAGTGGCAGCGCAGCGATGTGCCCAAGGGGGCGAAAAACTCCATCATCACCTCGTACAACCGCAATTTCCCCAAGCGCAACGACGGCAACCCGAACACCTTCGCGTTTATGGGCAGCCCGGAAGTGGTGGTGGCCTTCGCGCTGACGGGCACGTTGTCCAGCAACCCGCTGGAGGACGAGATCAAGACGGCCACCGGCACGTTCCGGCTCAAGCCGCCCGCGCCCGCGCCGGAGCTGCCGCCGGCCGGGTTCATATTCGATCCGGAAGGGTACACCCCTCCGGCGGATGATCCGCTCTCCGTGAAGGTGGCGATTGATCCGGTGAGCGACCGGCTGCAGGCGCTGGCGCCGTTCGATCCGTGGGACGGCGCGGATTTCGTGGACCTGCCGCTGTTGCTCAAGGCCAAGGGCAAATGCACCACTGACCACATTTCTCCCGCGGGGCCGTGGCTTAAGTACCGGGGCCACCTGGACCATATCAGCGACAACATGTTCAGCGGCGCCATCAACGCCTTCACCGGCGAGGCGGGCGAGGGGCTGGATCAGCTTTCCGGCGCGCGCAAGCCGTTCCACGAGACGGCGCGCGGCTACAAGGCGCGCGGTCTGCGCTGGGTGGTGGCGGGCGACGAGAACTATGGCGAAGGCTCGTCCCGCGAGCACGCGGCCATGAGTCCGCGCTTGTTGGGCGCGGCGGCGGTGATCGTCCGCTCCTTCGCGCGCATTCACGAAACCAATCTTAAGAAGCAGGGCGTTTTACCGCTTACGTTCGAGAATCCGGCGGACTACGACAAGGTCCGGGAAACCGACCGTGTTTCGATCCTGGCGCTGAATGACTTGGGGCCGGGCGCGCCGGTGACGGTGGAACTGCGCCACGCGGATGGCTCACGCGACATGATCCAAACCCGGCACACCCTGTCGCAGGATCAGGTCGAATGGTTCAAGGCGGGTTCAGCGCTGAATACCATCAAGGCGCGCATGAAAGCGGCGGGCAGGTGATTTGGGATGGCGGCGCTGGCGTGGCTGACAAAAAACCGTTCCGCCACGTCGCCCGCCCATGCCGACCCGGCGTTGCGTCCGCGCTTTTTCCCCTTCGTCCCGAAAACGGTGGAGGCCGCGCTGCGCCACGCTTTGCCTGCCTTGGGCCATTGGCGCATTGCAGAAGATAACGGCGGCGCGATGCGCCTCGAACGCGCGACACGGATCATGCGTTTTGTGGATGACGTCACCGTCACACTGGGCGCGCATTCCGCGGGGACGGTGGTGGACATCGCCAGCGCCTCGCGGGTGGGGTTGGGCGACTTTGGCCAGAACCGGCGCAACATCCTGGAGGCCTACGACGCGCTGGGCGTGGAGTTGATGGACGTCAAGCCGCGCGCGGGGGACAGTGGCATGTTGTATTGCCACTACACGCCGCGTCCGTTTAAAACGGTGGCGCCGCTGTTTTTCGATCCCGCGGTGGCGCCGCTTATCACTCCGGCGGCGTTGCGGGCGCGGATCGTCTCCATTCCGGAAACAATATCAGTGGGCGCCAAACTTACGCTGGAAGCAGCGGGACTGTTCACCTGGGTGGCGGAGATCACGGAGTGGAATCCGCCTTACGCCTCCACCGATAAAATGCTCTCCGGCCCCTTCGGTTATTTTGTCCACCGCCTTTCGGTGGCGGAAGCGCCGGGGGGAACCGTCATCAGCGACCGGACGCATTACCGCCCGCTGGCTTCGCCGCTGATGGGACTATTCACCAGCGGGTGGCTGACCGCCATGTTCGCCGAACGCGCGCGGCTGCTGGATACCTACCTGGACACGCGCGCGTGAACTGGCTGGACCTGACCGTGTTCGTGGCGTACCTGGCGGGCGTCACTGGTCTGGGCGCGTACTTTTACCGGCGCGCGGGGACGGTGAAAGGATTCACCCAGGCCGAAGGGCATCTGCCCGGCTGGGTGGTGGGACTTTCGATTTTCGGTACGTATGTTTCTTCCATCTCCTTTCTGGCGCTGCCGGGCAAGGCGTATGGGGGCGACTGGAATGTTTTCGCTTTTTCGCTGTCGCTTCCGGTGGCGGCGTGGATGGCGTCGCGCTGGTTCGCGCCGTTGTACCGCGCCGAAGGCGACGTGTCGGCCTACGCCTTCCTTGAGCGGCGGTTCGGCGCATGGGCGCGGCTGTATGCGATGACCTGCTACCTGCTGACGCAGTTCGCGCGGGTGGGGACGATATTGTTTCTCGTGGCGCTGGCCACCGAACGGCTGGCGGGGTGGGACATCGTGACCATCATCATCGTCACCGGCGCCCTGGTGACGCTGTACACCACGCTGGGCGGGATCGAGGCGGTGATATGGACCGACGCGGTTCAAAGCGCCGTGCTGGCGGCGGGCGCCATCATCTGCGCGCTGTGGCTGCTGTTGGGGATGCCGCGGGGGCCGGGCCAGCTTTTTGACATCGCGGGCGCGGCGGACAAGTTCAGCCTGGGTTCGATGGCGGTCTCTTTCACCGCGGAAACGGTGTGGGTGACGCTGCTGTACGGGCTGTTCATCAACTTGCAGAACTTTGGCATAGACCAGAACTATGTGCAGCGCTACCATGCCACGCCCACGCTGCATGAGGCGCGTAAATCCATCTGGGTTGGCGCGCTACTGTACCTGCCGATCAGCGCGCTGTTTCTGTTCATCGGCTCCGGGTTGTATGCTTTTTATTCAGCGCAGCCGGAGTTGTTGCCGGAGGCGTTGCGGGCCAGCGGGATGGATGACCGGGTGTTTCCGCATTTCATCGTGACGCAGTTGCCGCAGGGCGTGGTGGGGGTGGTGATCGCCGCGATTTCCGCCGCCGCCATGAGCACCATATCAAGCTCGCTCAATTCGTCGGCGACGGTGTTGATGAGCGATGTCTATGCGCGCCTCCTGCGTCCGGACGCGGATGACCGGGCGAGGACGCGGTTTTTGCGCGTGGCGACGGTGTTTTTGGGCATCGGCGGGACGGGCGCGGCGCTGGCGATGATTTCGATCAAAAGCGCGCTGGACGTGTGGTGGCGCCTGGCGGGGGTGGCCAGCGGCGGCATGTTGGGTTTGTTTTTGCTGGCGGCCTTCGCGCGGCGGGTTGGCCCCCGCCCGGCGGCCATGGGGGTGGCCGCCGGGGTGGCGGTGATCGTCTGGGCGACATTTTCCCAGGCGTGGGGCCTGCCCGTTCTAAACCCCCTTCACCCGCTGATGACCGTGGTCATCGGGACGGTGGCGGTGGTAGGAGTGGGGATTTTACGACTACGCGAGTAAGGATAACGTTTGAGGATCGTTGCGCTTAATGAGCGCGTCACGGAGTTGGCGCAGTTGTGGTATTGGGGCAATACTGTTGATGTACCGCATCGCCAATCAGCAACACAACCATGACTGGCAGCTTGACCGCACCCCCCCCCTGTACCGCTGATATACTGATTTAGTAAAGTAAGCGCGTTTTTCGCGGTTGGCCACCAAGCGCAGAAGTTGTTTGTTGCATTTGCATCACTAATGCTGATCGCCGCTTTTTGTTGCATATTCTTTTTTGATGATTGCGGCGAGATCGTCAATTTCTTTTTGATTCACTGTAATTGTGAAGCCCATGATTCCTCCTTTGCATCTGATCGGTTTGGCACCCCAACTCTCTGCAGACCGGCCATCGCCTCTTGACCGCATAAGAGTCATCGCGCCAAATATTATTATTAGCCGCGCCGATGGTCAATATATTATTACCTGCGGAATATTCGCTGGGGGCGGGGATTCACTCGCGGGGCGCGGAGGAAAAGGTGGGGCTTTACTCTTCCACCGTCATGTCCAGTTCATCCTCGTCGTGGATGAACTTGCGCAGTTTGGAGCGCAGGCGCATGACGCATTTGGTGTGGATCTGGGAAACGCGGCTTTCGGTGATGCCCAGCACTTCGCCGATTTCCTTCATCGTCAACTCTTCGTAGTAATACAGCGACACGAGCAGGCGTTCCTTCTCCGGCAGCTCGTCTATGGCGCGGGCGATGATGGCGCGGATTTCGTCCAGGCGGGCCAGGGTTTCCGGATCGGTTTCCTTGGTGCCGGCGAGGACTTCCATCAGGTCGCGTTTTTCGCCGTCCTTGGAGACGCCGCCCAAATCCTCGATGGAAAGGATGGGTGTGCCGGAGGCCTTTTGCAGAAGGTCGTGGAACTCCTCCATGGAAACGCCCAATGCGGTGGCCACCTCGCTGTCGTCGGCGGGGCGGCCCAACGCCTGTTCCAGCTTGGCGTAGGCGGCGGAGATGGCGGTGGCCTTCTGGCGCACGGAACGCGGTACCCAGTCCTGCGCGCGCAACTCGTCGAGCATGGCGCCGCGGATGCGGATTTCGGCGTAGGTTTTAAACTGCGTGTCCTTGTCGGGATTGAATTTTTCTATGGCGTCTATCAGGCCGATGACGCCCGCGCTTATCAAATCGTCAATTTCAATGTTGGGCGGCAGGCGCATCGCCAGCCGGTGGGCGATGTATTTTATCAGCGGGCTGTACTCCATGATGAGGCGGTCGGCCTCCGGAGTGCCCAGCTTGATCCCCTGCCGGGGCGGTTCCGAGTAATATTTTTTTATGGACATTTGAAATCAACGATTTGCGTCACAAGATTTTATCCCGCTTCGCGGCCTGTGTAAAGCATGAGATTTGAGAATCATTTATCCCGCTCCGGCGCGGCGGTTTGTTCCGGTTCGGTTTCACGCGGGCCGCGCGCCTTGGGCAAATCAAGGGGCGCCGAGAGCAGCAGGTAACTTAACAACCATCCGAATGGGTAGAACAGCGCGCCCGCGACCAGGGCGCGGCTTGCGGCGGCCAGTGTTGTGGCGCCGGCCATAAGGGAGACAAAACCCGCCACGCCGAACGCGCCCAGCGCCAGCGCCAGGGGGAACTTGCGGGCGAAGTCAGTCATGGCGGCCATGGGTCACCCGTATCAGGCGAATATTTTTCCCCAGCCGATTTCCGCCGGTTCCATGGTTTCCGCCATCGTCCGGGCGATGTCGGCGATGCAGCGGGTGGCGGGGGAGGTGGGGTAGCGCTCGGCGAACAGGCGCTGTTCGCGCACGGCCAGGCGCACCACGTCGTCGTGGAAAATGTGGCCCAACAGGTCAATGCGGATGTTCAGGCCAAAACGGTCCGCCACCAGGGTAAGCCGCTGATACACGTCCATGGCTTCCTTGCGGGACTTGACGGAGTTGACGATAAGGCGGAACTCCCGCTTGCCGTAGTCGCGCGAGAGCACTTTCATGATGGCGTAGGCGTCGGCGAAGGCCGTCGGCTCGGTGGTGGTGAGTATGGCCACATCGCGCGCGGCGGTGCAGAAGTACATCACGTTGGTGGATATGCCCGCGCCGATGTCGAACAGGATGAAGTCGTAACGGGTCTCGATCAGCTCCAGTTCGGTTTTCAGCGTCAGCATCTCCTCGCCGGACAGGTCGTTGTAGGGGCGGTTGCCGGAGCCGGCGGGGAGCACGTCGAAGCCGCCGGGGCCTTTGATAAGGATTTCCTCCATGCCCCGCTCGCCGGCGATGACGTGCTGCAAGGTGAAGCGCGGCGCCAGACCGAGGAGGATGTGGATGTTGCCCAGCCCCATGTCGGCATCGAACACCAGCACCCGTTTGCCCGCGCTGGCCAGGGTGTAGGCGAGGTTGGCCACGGTGTTGGTTTTTCCCACGCCGCCCTTGCCGCTGGCGACGGCCAGGCCGCGCAATTGGCTTGAATGGCCGGGCGCGGGCGAGGCGCCAAGCCCGCGGGAAAGTTTTCGCAAGGTTCCTGCCTGATCCATTACCCGTCTCCTGCTAAGTAGTTACGCTTTCGGCGTGTACGTGGTTCCTGGTTTTGAAAATGCCGCCGATAAGCCGTTTGGCCGCGGCCTCCTCGATGTCCTCGGGCACACGCTGACCCGTGGTGAAATACGATATGGGCAGGCCCGTGCGCGCCTGCTGGTTGAACACGGGGCCGAGCGAGGCCGCCTCGTCAAGCTTGGTGAAGATCAGCCCGTCCACCCGCGCGCGGGAGAAATTGGCCAGCGCCTCCTCCATCTGCCCCTCGGACGAGGAAGCGGTTAAGCTCCTCGATCTGCTCCAGGTCGCGCTGGGAGCGTCCGGCGGTGTCTATGAGTATCACGTCGCGCCCGCGCAGCGCGCCAAGCGCGCGTTTCAGATCGTCAGGCGACAAGGCCACCTCCAGCGGCACGCCCAGAATTTTCGCGTAGGTTTTAAGCTGCTCCACCGCGGCGATGCGGTAGGTGTCCACGGTGATAAGCCCCACGGAGCGCCCCGCCATGGCAAGGTTGGCGGCCAGCTTGGCCACGGTGGTGGTTTTGCCCACGCCGGTGGGGCCGATGAGCGCGATGGCGCGGCCTTCGGACCCTTCCGCGGGATCGAGCCGTCCGCCGAAGGTAACGCAGTCGCGCATCTGGGAGGCGACGAGGTAGATAAGTGTTTTCAACTCCGGGGCGCGCCCTTCGCCCGCGCCGCGCTTGATCTCTCCGATGAAACCCTGGATGTATTCGGGGGCCACGCCTTCCTCCTTGAGCTTGCGGGAGAGCGCGGCGAACTGGCGGCTTTCGTTTTTCTCGCGGTCTTCCAGGTTAAGGTCCACCAGGTGCGCGATCATGGATTTAAGCTCGCGCATTTCATCGGCCACGCGCGGGTTGTCCCCTTCGGGCGCGGACTCTTCTCCGGCGCGCTCCATGCGGGCGGCGAGCCGTTCCACCTTTTCGCGCAACTCCTCGATGCCGGTGATCACCGGCTCCATGGCCAGGGCGGCGGCGGCGAAGGGCGCGGCGGATTCCACTTCTTCGCTTCTGGTCTGGGCGGCGCGCCGTTCGCGGGGACGGTAGCGGCGCGGCTCCTCGCGCGGTTCCGGCGCGGCGGGGGTTTCCACGGCGGCGGTGATCTCGATCATGGGCCGGGCGAAGACGCCGAACTTGCCGTTGTCCTTTTTCACCTTGCGCGAGGTGAGGATCACCGCGTCGGGGCCTAGCTCCTGCTTGACCAGGCGCAACGCCTCGGCCATGTCGGCGCCCATGTATTTTTTTACCTGCATGGCCCGTTACACCCCCACCGTGGCCAGGTTGTCAATCTTGGTATCCGGCGATATTTCGCTGTGCGAAAGCACCGCCAGGCCGGGGATGAACCGTTCCAGCAGCCGGCGCAGATGGGGCCGCGCCTGCGGCGTGGTCAAAAGGGCGGGCGAGGCGTTGACCAGGGTGAACTTGTCCATCTGGCGGTTGAGCCGCTCGATGAGCTTTTGCGCGATGTTGGGGTCCAGCGCCAGGTACGCGCCGTGGTCGGTGACCTTGATGGCGCCCACCACCGCCTGCTCCAGGCTCGGATCGAGGGTGATGACCTTCAGCGTTCCGTCGTCGTGGCGCATCTGCTTGCAGATGGAGCGCGCCAACGCCGCGCGGACGTACTCGGTAAGCACGTCGGTGTCCTTGGTCATGGTGGCGTAGTCGGCCAGCGTTTCGAGAATCGTGCGCAGGTCGCGGATGGAGACGCCCTCGCGCAACAGGTTGGCGAGAACTTTTTGCGTCTGCCCCAGGGAGAGCAGGGCGGGGATAAGCTCCTCCACCACCTTGGGATGCTCCTCCTTGAAGGTGTCCACCAGCTTCTGGGTTTCGGTGCGGCCCAACAGCTCGTGGGCGTGGCGGCGGATGATCTCCTTGATGTGGGTGGTGATGACCGTGGGGGTATCCACCACCGTGTAGCCGGCGGAACGGGCGCGCTCGCGGTTGGTTTCGGACACCCAGAGGGCGCGCAGACCGAAGGTGGGTTCGCGGGTTTCGGCGCCCGGCACGCGCTCCACGCCGGTGCCGGGGTCTATGGCCAAGAAGTGGTTCATCCACAGCTCGCCGCGGGCCACCTCCACCCCCTTGATGAGGATGGAGTACTCGTTGGACTTGAGCTGCAGGTTGTCGCGGATGTGCATGGGCGGCACAATCAGGCCCATCTCCAGGGCGAACTGGCGGCGAATGGACTTGATGCGCTCCAGCAATTCGCCGTCCTGGGCGCTGTCCACCAGCGGGATAAGCTCGTAGCCGATCTCCAGTTCCAAGGCGTCCAGCGGCAGCAACGCCTCCACTTTTTCGGGCGCTGGCTTGCCCGCCTCGCGGGCGGCTTCCTTGCGGGTCTCCTCGGCGGACTCCTTGTCCGCCTGGCCGATTGCGTAGGCCAGGCCGCCGGCCATGGCGCCCAGGGTGATAAAGGCCATGCCGGGCATGCCGGGGATAAGGCTCATGAACACCAAAAAGCCGGAAGCCAGCGCGAAGGCGCGCGGGTTGATCATCAACTGCTCGGCGATGTCCTGTCCCAGGTTGCCCGCGGATACGGCGCGGGTGACGATAATGCCAGAGGCCGTGGAGATAATCAGCGACGGGAGTTGAGACACCAGGCCGTCGCCGATGGTCAATATGGTGAATACGGTGGCCGCCTCGGAGACCGGCATCCCCATCTGCAGCACGCCAATGGCGAATCCGGCGGCGATGTTGACGATGGTGATGATGATGCCCGCGACCACGTCGCCGCGCACGAACTTGATGGCGCCATCCATCGAGCCGTAGAAATTGGCCTCGTCCTCCAGCCGCTTGCGCCGGGCGCGGGCGTCCTGTTCGGTGATAAGCCCGGCGTTCAGGTCGGCGTCTATGCTCATCTGCTTGCCGGGCATGGCGTCCAGGGTGAAGCGGGCGGCCACTTCGGCGGTGCGGGTGGAGCCTTGGGTGATGACCTTGTAGTTGATGATGATAAGTATCGAGAACACCACGATGCCCACTACATAGTTGCCGCCCACCACGAACTGGCCGAACGCCTCGATCACCTTTCCGGCGGCGTCGGTGCCCTCGTTGCCATGCAACAGGATTCGCCGCGTGGTGGCCACGTTGAGCGCCAGGCGGAAAATGGTCACCAGCAGCAGCAGCGAGGGGAACACGGAGAAGTCCACCGGGCTTTTAAGGTAGATGGCCACCATCAGGATCACCAGCCCGGAGGTGATGGAAAGCGCCAGCAAAAGGTCCAAAAGCGGCGCGGGCACGGGCAGCACCATAACCGCCAGAATGGCGATGATGCCGATGGCCAGCCCGACGTCGGCATTGCGGGCGAACGCCAAGCTCCCCGTCGTTTTAATCGCCATCGGTTATCCTGTCATCATCCTGACCCGGCGAGCGTCAAAATTCCGCCGCGTCAAATAGCGCGCCTTGGGGCGGCCCCGAGGGCCGCGGTTCCGGCGCTGCGTTAACACCTTGTCCTATAACACCTTGCGCTTGAGGCGGTACACATAGGCCAGCGTTTCGGCCACCGCCCGGTACAGCGTTTCGGGGATCTGCTCCCCTATATCCACTGACTTAAACAAGGTTCGTGCCAGAGGCTTGTCTTCGATGATGGGAATGTTATGCTCCTTGGCGATTTCCCGGATTTTCAGCGCCACATGGCCCGCCCCCTTTGCCACCACCATCGGCGCCGGGTCGCGCATCCGGTCATACCGCAGGGCGATGGAAAGATGCGTGGGGTTGGTGATGATCACTTCGGCCTGGGGTACCTGGGCCATCATGCGGCGGCGGAAGAATTCGAACTGTTTCTGCCGGATGCGCTGCTTTATCAGCGGGTCGCCGTCCATCTGCTTGCGCTCGTCGCGCACCTCCTGCTTGGTCATTTTGAGTTGGTCCTTGTACTGCCACTTCTGGTAGGCGAAATCCACCGCGGCGATGATGACCAGCGTCAGCAGAACCAGCAGGAACAGCTCCAGCGACTCTTTGCCCAAAATCAGGAGCGCTTGGGCCATGTTGGCTTCCATCAGGATGGGGATAAGGTCAAGCTCCCCCTCGATGGAGTACCACACCGCGGTTCCGATGAGCGCCAGCTTGCCCAGCGATTTGAGCAGGTTCACCACGCCCTCTTTACCCAGAAACCTGCTCCAGCCGGTGAGGGGGTTTATCTTGTTGAACTTAGGCATCAACGGGTCCCAGGAGAAAATCCAGCCGTCGTTCTGCCACACGTTGGCCAGGATGCCCACCAGCGCCACGGCGGCCATGAACGGCAGAATCACCGCGAACATGTAGTACAGCACCTGGGCGAGCAGGAACTGGGCGGACTCCGGAGTGAACTGGTACTCGCCGGAGATCAGGAACATTTCGCGGAATATCCGCAGCGTCCCCTCGAGGGTGTACATGCCCGCGTAGGTGAAGAACACCGTGGAGGTCAACAGCACCAGGACGGTGTTGACCTCGACGCTCTTGGCCACGCGCCCCTTTCGGCGCGTGTCGCCGATGCGTTTTTCGGTAGGCTCTTCGGTGCGCGATTCGCGGTCATCCTCAGCCACGCGCGCT
>JACQZB010000058.1:0-16241 GCA_016207925.1 Nitrospinota bacterium | reverse complement strand
GCGCGCTCACCCCCTTTCCGCCGCGCCGGATCAGCCCATCAGGTGGTACGCGATGCCCACCTGGGAGACCATCCGGGAAAAAAGTTTGAACAGGTACACCGCCAGCGGGGACAGCGACAGGGCCATCACAAGCAGCCCGAAGGCGATGGTCAGCGGAAAGCCGACGATGAAAATGTTGATCTGGGGTATGGTGCGGGCGATCAGCCCCATGGCCGCCTGCTTGAGCAGCAGGATCATGGTCACCGGCGCGGCGATCTGCGCCCCCGCCAGAAAGCTGGCCGCCGTGGCGTCCATGACCAGGTCCAGCAGTTTGCGGTCGGGCGCGAAGCCGCCCAGGGGAACCTGCGCGAAGCTTTGCGCCAGGCCGTTGAGCAGCAGGTGATGCATGTTGAAGGTGAGGAACAGCAGCACCGCGAAGATGTTCAGGAACTGCGAGGTGATGGACACCTGCGCGCTGGTGACCGGGTCCACCACGTTGACGATACCGAACCCGACCTGAAAACCGATGACCGCGCCCGCCAGTTGCACGCCCGCGAACACCAGGGTGACGATCAGCGCCGTCATCAACCCCACCAGGGCCTCGCCGGCGATCATGCCGCCCAGCGCCAGCATGTCCATGTCCACGCGCACGCCGGTGGTATCCACCAGCGGAAAAACGATGGCGCTGACGAACACCGCCAGCCCCGCGCGCGCCGGGCGGGGGACGCCCTGGCCGCCGAGTACCGGCATGAAGGCCAGCGACGCGCTTACCCGCGTGAACACCATCAAGAACGCCTGGATGGATTCGGGCGCGAGGGGGAACAGGTCGGGCATGGCGCGCCCCTAGCGGATGTAGTTGGGGATGTTGATGATGATGTTGGCGGTGTACGAGAGCATCATCTCGATCATCCAGGGGAAAAAGAACAGGATGGAGACCATCACCGCCAGAATCTTGGGGATGAACGTGAGCGTCATCTCCTGGATGGAGGTGACCGCCTGGAAAATGGAGACCGCCACGCCCACCACCAGGCCAAAGCCCAGCATCGGCGCTGAAATCAGGAGCGCCATCTTGAGCGCCTCCGCCGAAAAGCTGACGACGAAATCCGGAGTAATCACGGCTCTTTCTCCCTTACGTGCCAAAACTGCGGAGCATCGAACCGACCACCAGATACCAGCCGTCCACCAGCACGAACAACATCAGCTTGAACGGCAGCGAGATCATGATCGGCGGCAGCATCATCATGCCCATGCTCATCAGCACCGAGGCGATAACCATGTCCAGCACCAGGAACGGTATGTAGATAAGGAACCCGATGGTGAACGAGGTGCGCATCTCGGAGATGATGAAGGCGGGCACGATGACGTAGGTGGGCACGTCGTCAATGGTTTTGGGCGCTTTCATGCGCGACATCTGGACGAACAGCGCCAGGTCCTTCTCGCGCGTTTGGGCCACCATGAACTTGCGCAGGGGCGCGATGGCGCGATTATAGGCCACCTCGGTGGAGATTTTCTCCTGCGAGAAGGGGACGAAAGCTTCCTCGTATATCTGCGTAAACGCGGGAGCCATCACGAAAAAGGTCATGAACATCGCCAGCCCGACCAGCACCTGGTTGGGCGGCATCGTCTGCGTGCCGATGGCCTGGCGCAGGAAATGGAACACCACCACGATCCGCACGAACGAGGTGAGCGAAATGAAAATGGACGGCGCCAGGGAAAGCACCGTGAGCAGAACCATGATCTTAAGCCCGGCGGCGATCTGCGCGTTGCCGCTGGCCTCACCCAGATTAATGGAGATCATCGGGCTGCCCTGGGCCAGGGCCTCGGCGGGGACAAGGGCCGCCCCGGCCGCCGCGAGCAGAAGAAGACGAAGAATCATGGCGTCACGCGATCCGCAACCGGCCGTTGCGCTCCTTGATGGCGCTGGTCACTTTGCTTACCAGGTCGGCCCGGTTGGCCGGCGCGGCGGGCGCGACGGGCGCGGCGGCGCCGCGCGCCTTCTCCCCGGTCAGGCTGGCGAAGGCGCCGGCGAAGGTGTCCGGGTCGGACTCGTCCATCAGGGCGCGGACGATGTGATCCTTGGGAGCCGTCTTGCCGATGCGCAGCGCGCCGAGCGCTTTGTTCACCAGATCGGGAGCCCAGGCCGCCTTGGTGGGGTTTTCACCGGGCAGGCGCGCCATGGCCGGCGCGGCTGCGGAGCGCGGCGCGCCCCGGCGCAGCAGGTCCGCCTGCTCCTGGGTTACGGCATTGGAGAGCAGGGTTATGGTGTCGCCCGCGATGCCCAGGATCAATAACTCTCCCGCCACGTCCACCACGGCGATTTCCTTTTTAACGCCGATGGCGCCGCTGGCCAATACCTTGACCACGCTGTTGCGCCCCTGCAATTGGTTGAGTTTGCCCAGGTACTTGCGCCCGGCCCAGGCAAGAAGAAGCACCAGCGACAACACCAGCGCCAGCGACCCCACCATGCGCGCCACCATCGAGCCGGTGGAGGGGGCCACCGGCGCGGCGGGCGCCTCATAGTTGAGGAATCCAAGATTATTGGGCGCGGCGGCGGGTGTTGGCGCGGCGGCCGCTTCTTCCGTGACGGCGGCTGGTTCGGGCTGTGATGAAGGTTTTTCCAGAGTGTCGGCCCATCCCGCGGGCGGTTCGGGGAGTTTTTCAACCGGCGTCGCGGGCGCTTCCAGCGCCGTGGGGGCGGGGAGCGGAGCGGGCGCCGCGCGGGTCAGCGTCAAAGTATATACGCCGCCGGTCCATTGGCCGGTCCATTTATCCTTGTAACCGCGCGGATCGTCGCGAAGGAAGATGCGCGTTCGCACGCGGTCCGGCGCCACCTGATAAAGCGCCGCCTGTTTGACCAGCGGATCGTTGAAGGCAAGCTCGCGCTTGGCGGGGGAGATGTAGGCCCCCTTAAGGTCGAACTGGATGGATTTTTCGTAAAACACCGGCTCAATGGCCAGGGCTTCGGCCTTATTGAACGACAGGACAAGCCGCGCCTCGCTTTCCCCGGATTTAAGCGCGATGTCCATCAGCCGGTTGAGGGCGGAAAGGTCAGCCGCCGCGTGCGCGGGCAGGGTAAACGCCACAAGCGCCGCCAGCGCCCATACAATAAGCCGGATCCGTACCATCATGTCTCCACCTTCCTGTCATGCTGGTCCGCCATGAAATTGTCGGCGGACGCCACCTGTGAAGGTAGGGAGCAAGGGGTGTGCCAGCGCAAGGACGGCGGAAATTTGACGGTGAAAATCTAGCCGCGATGACGGTTACTGTTATATCTGGAAAGTTAGCGGATTAACCTTTGGCGGGTATTTGGGAATATTCCTCCACAGTCATCCGCACATCGCGAAGAATTTTTCGCAGGAGCGGACGGACAATCACCTGCGAGCCATGATCGGGGATTACCACCACACGCCCTTCGCTGTTCCGGAACACGTTATGGCTGCCCACGCATCGCGTCCATGCATATCCCTATCTTTTCAGCGATGGTTTAAAGAATGCGATACGGGACAAGCCGAAGCTTGGTCACTGCCCGGCTTCGACTTTAAGCGCGCCGACAAAATCGGGAAGCGGGGCATCGGGTTCGCCGCCAGCCAGATAGGCGCGAATGGCTTCCTTGATGTTGCGTTCCAGCGCGGGCAGGCCGGGCGCCTGGGTATAGCACCCCTCAAGCTCCACCACCTCGCCCACCAGCCACCCGGTTTCCGGGTGGCGTTCGACAATGACGGTGTATTGCCTTCGCATGGTGTTATTATAGCCTGTCCGCTTACCCCAGCGATTTGATGCGTTCCTGGGTGGAAACGATTTCGGTGAGGCGGATGCCGAACTTTTCGTTGACCACTACCACCTCGCCCTTGGCCACCAGCCGGTCGTTGACCAGCACTTCCAGCGGCTCGCCGACAAGTTTGGTCAACTCGATCACCGACCCCTGGCCAAGCTGCAACAGGTCGTTGATGAGCATTTTGGTGCGGCCCAACTCCACGCTGATCTGCAGCGGCAGGTCGAGGATGCGGTCCATTTCGCCGCCGGTGGCGGCGGCGCGGGGCACGGAAGGGATGGCGGGAACCGGCGCGGGCGCATGGGCGGCGGGCGCCGGAGCGGCGGCGGGCGCGGCGGCGGCGGCGGGCGCCGTGGCGCCGCCGGTGGCGGCTTCGCGCAGCATTTCGCGTTGCTGGGCCAAGTCATCGGCGGCGGCGGCCCAAAGGTCTTCCTCGTTTTCCGCGCTGGTCTCTTCTTCGTTCGTCATGCGTTATTTCGCCTCCACGGCTTTGTCGGATTCCTTTTCACGCGCGCCAGCCCTGGGCACGATGGAGGTAAGCCGCACGGCCTTGTTGCCTTTCACCACGCCCGGTTTGCCCCGGAACTTGGGGATGCCTTCCACGTAGATCATCAACTCGTCGTCGGTGTCGGTTTCCAGCGCCACCACGTCGCCCGCCCGCAGGTCCAAAAACTCCTGCGAGGAGAGCGACGTTTCGCCCAAGGTGACCTTGACGTTGACGCGGGCTTCCTTGAGCCGCTCCTTGAGGCGGCGGATCCACGCCTGGTCCACTTCGAGCTGGTCGCTCTGGAACCCCGCGCGCAGCTTGCCGATGATCGGCTCGATGGTGGAGTAGGGCAGGCACACCGTCAGGGTTCCGTTGATCTGGTCCAACTCCACCTCGAACATGATGATCACCACCACGTCGGTGGGGGGCACGATGGCGGCGAACTGGGGGTTGACCTCGGAGCGCACGAAGCTCATTTTAACGTTATGAACCGGCTTCCAGGCGGCTTCCATGTCGTCGAGGACCATGAGCACCACCTTTTTGATCATGCGCTGTTCGATGATGGTAAAGTCGCGCCCCTCGATTTTCATCTTCGCCTCGCCGGTACCGCCGAAGAAGGTGTCCACCAACGCGAACACCAGCTTGGACTCGGCTACCAGCAGCGCGAAGCCGCGCAGCGGCTCGATGCGAAAGATGTGCAAGGATGCCGGGACGGGGAGCGACTTGACGAACTCGCCGAACTTCACCGTGTCCGTGGAGACCGCGGAGACGTCGAGCGCCGTGCGCAGCGCGGAGGAAAGCGAGTTGCGGAACAGGCGCGAGAAGCGCTGGTTGATGATGTCCAGCGTGGGCATGCGCCCGCGGATGATGCGCTCCTGCGTGGTCAGGTCGTAGGGGACGATGCCGGACTCGTCGGCGGCTTCTTCCTGCTCGGTCTCGATCTCGCCGTCGGTGACGCCGCGCAGAAGGGCGTCAACTTCTTCCTGTGATAGAACCTGGCTCATGGCGCTTCCCTAGGACCGCGTCCCCCGTGCGGGCTTGACCTTCATTGTACCACGAACTCCACGAAGTAAATCTCGCGCACCACGCCGCTGGCCACCAGCGTGTTGACCCGTTTCATCAACTCCACCTTGAGGTCGTACTTGCCCTGGATGGTCAGAATGTCGTCGGGCGTTTTGCTGGACAGCACGGTGATGATGGCGTCCTTGATCTGCGGGGTGCGCTGGGTGATCTCCTTGGACAACTCCTCCGAGGAAAGCTGCAGCACCAGCGTGGCCTTGAGGTAGCGCCCCTCCTCGCCGGAAAGGTTGACGATGAACGGGGGCATCTCCAGCGTGGCGCCCAGCGAGGTCGCCGGAGGAGATCCGGCCGCCGCGCCATGCTCACCGCCGCCGGGGGCGCCCGTGGCCGCCGCGGGGGCCTGCAACTTGGGCAGCACCAGAAAATACACCGCCGCTCCCCCGCCCGCCAACACCACCACCAGCGCGGCGATGATGATAAGCAGCAGCTTGCTCTTCCCGCCGGTCGCGGGCGGAGCCTTTTCGCCCGCCTCCTCTTCGGCCATTATCCTGTCCTCCAGTATTCGATCGTGTTACCGCTCCGGCCCGCGCCGGATCAACTATACCATCACATCCGCCGTCACGGGCGGACGCCGCCGTCTCTATCCACCCCTTATCAGCAATATCGGTACCATGCCCGTCTTGACTTGAGCGCGTCAAAGAATTGACGGAGCCTCCCTCGTTGACCGGCGGCGCGCGGGTATGATACTTTTCGTAAAAGCGGGCCGCCGGTTTGGCGCCTCGCCCGGTACAGATTTCGTTAACCAATGGAGATTGCGCGATGACCAAGTTAATGGTTTTTATTGACGGCACCTGGCTCTACTCCAACCTGCGCCACCTGGCCAAGGAATCCAACCAGCCCAACTTCCACATTGACTACGGCGCCCTGCCCCACGCCGTCCGCGAGCAGATAGAGCGGCAGAGCGGGCTTACCGGGCTGCAGGTGGTGCGGACCTTTTTTTTCGGCAGCTACCCCGTGAACTACGACGTGGTGGACGAGGATCGCGCCCGCAAGCGCAAGGACTTCTTCCGGATGCTGCGCGAGGACTACCACTACGAGGTGGAAGCCTACCCCATTGACTACGCCGACCGGCGCATCCTGCAGGACGACCGCGAGGCCGACGACACCTTCTCCCCGCGCGAAAAATGCGTGGACATCGCGCTGGCCTCGGCGATGATGTACTTTGCCGCCATCCCCGGCGCGTTCGACATCGCCGTCGCGGTGGTGGGCGACAAGGACTACTTTCCCATGTTCCAGCGCGTGCGCAACCTGGGCAAGCGCATCGCCGTGGCCTCCATCCGCCAATCCTGCGCCAAGGTGTACTCCGACCGGCAGGATGAAAAGCGGATCAAGGATTTCCACATCATCTGGCTCAACGACATGGTGGACCGCATCGCCTGGGTGCCGGAAGAGTCGCTGGTGGAGTGCAAGTCGCCGCTGCACGAGGGGAACCGCGAGGTGCTTACCACCATGCGCCTGCGCGAGGGTCAGCCGTTCTTCTGCGACTCCTGCCGCGCCAAGTTCGCCGAGCAGAAGGCGGAGCAGATGGCGGAGTTCACCGCCTCGGCCTCGCTGGCCGGCCATCGCGGCGAGGAAGAGGGCGAGGGCGGCGAGGGAGATCAGCACAACGAAGGGATTGTGGACGCCATCATCCCAGACCGCGGGTTCGGCTTCATCAAGCGGCGCGATGGCGCCAGCTTTTTCTTCCACCTCACCCACCTGACCAACGCCGACTGGGGGACCGTGAACGTGGGCGACTTGGCCCGTTTCACCATCACCAAGATGCCGCAGGGCGGCAAGGCGGGCGCGGCGGGGGAAGTGACCATCGTGGAGAGCGCGGCGGGCAACGGCCGCTCCGCCGGGAACCTCACCCGCCGATAATGTCCAGCGCGCCCAACTCCTCCTTGAGCGCGGCGAGCAGGGCGCGGGCGTCGGCGGCGTAGCTGGGCGACGTGAGTATTTCCATAATCCCGGCGCGCTGGTCAATGGTGCGGGGGATGCCCAGGCCGTCATACGCCTCCACGGTCATCGCCACGTAGGCGATGTCGGCGGGGTTGACGCGGATGAGCAGCCGTCCGCCCGGCGCGCGGGCGGGCGTGGGAAAACAGATTCGCGCGGGTTGCGAGGGGATCATGAACAGGATTGTACGGCGCGGCGCGGCGGCGGCGCAACTGGCGGTGGCGCTGGCGGCGGCGCTGGCGGCGGGGCCGTGGGCCTGCGCGCCCACGGAGCGGATCCGCAAACAGCCGGTGGCCGATGTCACCCAGCCGCCGCCCGGCGGCTACCTGAAGAAAAGCAAGCCATACAGCATCAACGGCGTCACCTACTATCCCATCGCCGACGCCTATGGATACGATGAAACCGGCGTCGCCTCCTGGTACGGCCACCCGTTCCACGGCCGGCCCACCGCCAACGGCGAGATTTACGACATGAACCAGGTCAGCGCCGCGCATAAAACCCTGCCGCTCGGCTCCGTGGTGGAGGTCACGCGGCTGGACAACGGCGCACAGGTGGTGGCGCGTGTCAACGACCGCGGCCCCTTCGTCGCCGACCGGATCATTGATCTGTCGCGCGCCGCCGCCCTAAAACTGGACATAATGGGCGCGGGAACTGCGCGGGTGCGGGTGGTGGCCCTCGCCCAAGGGCGGCAGGCGCCCGGCGAGGCCGCGCCGCAGATCGTCGGCCCGCCCCCGGACTTCAACCACGGCCGCTTCTGGGTGCAGGTGGGCGCGTTTGGCGCGGCAGGCGCCGCGGAGCGCGTCCGCGACCAGTTGGGCCAGCCCGCCGGAAGTGTGCGGCTCCAGCCCGTCGAAACGGCGGACGGCAAACGGCTAACCCGCGTGCAGTTGGGGCCGTTCGGCGAAATGGCCGCCGCCACCGGAGCGCTGGAAGAAACCCGCCGCCGTGGCTTCGAGTCCTCTTTCATTGTGGCGGATTGATGCGCCGCGCCCTGCCGCTGGCGTTGACCCTGCTGCTTGCCGCCGCGCCGGCCCCCGCGCAGGAACAGGCATGGCTGTGGACCGACGGGCATGGCGGCGTCTTTATTTCCGGCGCGCTGGAGGCGGTGCCCGCGCCCCGCAGACAGAGCGCCCGCCCCATCCGCGTAAGCGCCATCACCCAACCGGCGAACGCCAAACAAACGGACGCCCCGCGCGGCGCGGGCCACGCCGCGCTGACGTTCACCCCCGGCGGGCAGGACATCATCGTCCCCGCGCGGTTCAACGGATCGGTGGAACGCAACGCCGTAGTGGACACCGGTTCGCAGGTCACTATCATCACCACCAAGCTGGCGCGGGCGCTGGGGCTGGACCTCACCCGCGCGCGCGAAGCGTGGTTCGCCACCGCCGCCGGACCTGTCCGCGCGCCGGTGGTGGAACTCGATTCGGTGGAACTGGGCGGGGCGCGCATGGAAAAGCTGTCCGCCGTGGCGCTGGATTTCACGGGGAAAGGCGAGGTTTCGGCGATCATCGGGATGAATTTCCTGTCGGGCTTCGCCGCCACGGTTGATTTGGGCGGGGGACGCCTTACGCTCGCCGCGCCGCCCATGCAATGAAGTAAAACTCCACAAATATAGTTTTTGATGTAGCGCTACTTGACAGCGCGGCCCCGCCGGGGTACACTGTCCTCCATGATGGACACGGCGGTTACCATGGCGGGCGGCGCCCTGGCGCGCATCAGGGGCATTCTGCCCTCGCTGCTGCCCGCGGAGCGCAAGGTGGCGGAATATCTGCTGGCCGATCCGGAGGCGCTGCTCTCCCAGTCCGTGGGCGAGGTGTCGGCGAAGGCCGCGGTCTCCGAAGCCACGGTGATCCGGTTCTGCCGCACGGCGGGCTTCTCCGGGTTCCAAAGCATTAAAATCGCGCTGGCGCGCGAAACGGTCAACCCCGTGGCCGCCGCGCTGCACGAAGACATCGCCCCCTCCGACACGCCGCTGGACGCGGCCCGGAAAATTTTCGCCTCCAACATAGATACGCTCAACGAGACCCTGCGCGCGCTGGATCCAGCGGCGCTATCCCGCGCGGCGGATACGCTCGGGGGCGCGCGGCGCATACTGGTCATCGGGGTGGGCACCAGCGCGCCGGTGGCGTACGACGCCTACGCCAAGTTCATGCGCCTTGGGCTTTCGGTGACGCTGCAGACCGACGCGCACCTTCAGATGATGGAGGCGGCGCTGCTGGGCAAGGGGGACGCGGTGCTGGCCATCAGCCACAGCGGCTCCACCATTGATCCCGTGGAAACGGTGCGGGTCGCCAAAAAGGCGGGCGCGCGCGCGGTGGCGGTCACCAGCAACGCGCTGTCGCCCTTGGCGCGCGAGTGCGGCGTGACGCTGATCACGGCGAGCAAGGAGACGCGCTTCCGGTCCGAGGCGCTGGCCTCGCGCATCGCGCAGGCCAGTTTCATTGACGCCCTTTACGTGATCCTGGGCTTGCGGGACCGGCGCCGGGCGCTTTCGTGCGCCAAGAAGATTGAAGACGTAATCACCTCCAAACAGTTTTAGGGAGCGACGATAATGCAGCTTCGCACGTACATTCTTTTGGACAGCCTGCAGGAGCAGCTTGCCTCCTACATCGGCAGCACGGCCAAGGGGTTCTTGCCGGTACCGGGGGTGGCTTCGCTGTTCGTGGAGATCGCGCCGGGCCTGGCCATCAACCAGGTGCTGGACGTGGCGCTGAAGGCCACCCGGGTCCAGCCCGCGGTGCAGATCGTGGAACGCGCCTACGGCCTGTTGGAGGTGCACGACCACGACAAGGGCGAGGTGACCAGCGCGGGCGCGGCGATCCTCAACTACCTTGGCCTCAACGAGGCGGAGCGGGTGAAACCGGCCATTGTGAGCAACCAGATCATTCGCGCCATGGAGGCCTACCAATGCCAGTTGATCAACCGCAACCGTTCCGGCTCGATGATTCTCCCGGGCGAGAGCCTGTTCATCCTTGAAACGGAGCCGGCGGGGTACGCCGTGTTCGCCGCCAACGAGGCGGAGAAGGCGGCGCGGGTGAAGCTGGTGGATGTGCGCCCCTTCGGGGCGTTCGGCAGGTTGTACATGTCCGGCGCCGAGTCGGAGATAGACTCGGCGGCGGCGGCGGCGGTCCGGGCGCTGGAAGGCGTTTCGGGCGTTGAATGGACCGGGAAGAAACACCTCTAATTTAGGAGCGAAAGGAATATGTCAGACGCATTGGGATTGATCGAGACCCGCGGATTCGTGGGGATGGTTGAGGCGGCGGACGCCATGGTGAAGGCCGCCAAGGTGGAACTGGTGGGGTACGAGAAGATCGGCGGGGGCTATGTGACCGCCATCGTGCGCGGCGACGTGGCGGCGGTGAAGGCCGCCACCGACGCCGGATCGCGCGCCGCGGAGAAGGTGGGGGAACTGGTGTCGGTCCACGTCATCCCGCGCCCGCACTCCAACATTGACCGGGCGCTGCCCTTGGGCCGGGCGGACCTGGTGGAGACGAAGTAGCCATGCTGTTCGGCAGGGTGGCGGGGACGGTGGTCGCCACGAAAAAGACGTCCACGCTGGAGGGCCTCAAGCTTTTGCTCGTGCGTAACGTGGACGCGCAGGGGCGGGACGCGGCGGGCTACGTGGTGGCCGCCGATTCGGTGGGCGCGGGCCTGGGCGAGGTGGTGCTGTACGCCACCGGTTCCTCGGCGCGCCAGACGGAGGTCACCGACAAGCGGCCCGTGGACGCGGTGATCATGGGCGTGGTGGACACGTGGGACATCGGCGGGGAGACGGTGTACGAGAAGTACCCGTCCGCCGTGACCGCGGACGTATGAGGTAGTCCGTCATGAAGCTCGACGAGGATCAGATCGCCTCCATCGTGCGGCGGGTGGCCGCGCGGCTGGGGGACAACGGCGGCGGCGCGGCGAAGGCCGAAACGCCATCGCCGGGTGTCGCGGACATCGAGCCGCTGGGCATCTACGGTTCGGTGAACGAGGCGGTGGCCGCGGCGAAAGTTTCCTACGCCGCGCTGGAGGATATGCCGCTGATGCGCCGCGCGGCCATAATCGAGTCCATGCGCGCCGCCGCGCGGGCCGGGGCGCGCCGCCAGGCGGAGCTTGCGGTGGAGGAGACGGCGCTGGGGAACGCGCGCGACAAGTTGACCAAGAACCTTCTGGCGATCAACAAGACGCCGGGGGTGGAGGCGCTTTCCCCCGTCGCCTACACCGGGGACGACGGCATCGCGTTGATGGAGCGCGCGCCTTACGGAGTCATCGGCTCGATCACGCCCTGCACCAACCCCACGGCCACGGTGGTCAACAACGCCATCGGGATGATCGCCGCGGGCAACGCGGTGGTGTTCAACGCGCATCCCCTGGCCAAGCAAGTCACCAACCGGATCATCTCCCTTCTTAACCACGCCATCGTTGCGGCGGAAGGGCCGGCCAACCTGCTCACCGCCGTCAGCCCGCCCACCATCGAGTCCGCGCAGGAGCTTATGCGCCACCCGGATGTGCGCCTGCTGGTGGTCACCGGCGGGCCGGGCGTGGTGAAGGCGGCCATGGCCTCCGGCAAGCGCTGCATCGCCGCCGGGCCGGGCAATCCGCCCGCGGTGGTGGACCAGACGGCGAACCTGGACGAGGCGGCGCGGCATTTGGTGGATGGCGCCTCGTTCGACAACAACATCGTCTGCGTGGTGGAGAAGGAAATTCTGTGCGTAGAGAGCGTCGCCGCGCGGCTGATGGATGAAATGGCCAAATGCGGCGCTCACATACTTTCGTCATCGGAGTTGGCTAAAATCGAGAAGCTGGTCATCGGGCGCGCGCCTTCCGGCCCCGGCGACCACGGGCAGATCAACAAGGACTGGGTGGGCAAGGACGCCGTTAAAATTTTGGCCGCCATCGGCTCGCGCGCGCCGGAGGGGACGCGGCTGCTGATTTTCAACGCGCCCGCCGATCATCCCCTGGTGATCATGGAGCAATTAATGCCGGTGACGCCGGTGGTCAAGGTCAAGTGCGTCAACAGCGGCATTGAGCTTGCGCAGGAAGTGGAGCACGGCTTTTTGCACACGGCGGTGATGCACAGCACCAACGTGGACAACCTGTCACACATGGCGCGGGTGGTGAACACCTCCATTTTCGTCAAGAACGGCCCGTCGGTGGCCGGGCTGGGGTACGGCGGCGAAGGCTACACCTCGTTCACCATCGCAAGCCCAACCGGCGAGGGGCTGACCTGCGCCCGCCACTTCACCCGCGAGCGGCGCTGCACGCTCAAGGACCGCTTCAGGATCATCTGACCCATGGCCGCCGCGACCTCCACCGGAAAATCACCCGCGCGCGCGGCCCGCGAGGCGGGCGTTATCGGATCGGGCGGCGCGGGATTTCCGGCGCATGTGAAATTGGAAAAACCGGTGGACACCGTCATCGCCAACGGGGCGGAGTGCGAGCCGCTGCTCTACGGCGACCAATGGCTGATGGAAGCGCGCGCCGCGGAGGTCATCGCGGGTTTGAAGTTGATACTGGACGACTTCGAATCGCGCGGCGGCAAGCCCGTCAGGGGCGTGGTGGCGGTGAAGGAGAAGTACACGGCGGCGCGCGCGGCGTTGGAAAGCGCCGCTTCGGGCGACGGGCGGATTTCACTCCTGCCGCTGCCCAACGTCTATCCTTCCGGTGACGAGCATTTCCTCACCTACGAGGCCACGGGCCGGATCGTGCCGGAAGGGGGCATCCCGCCGATGGCGGGCGCGCTGGTTCACAACGTGGGCACACTGTCGCAGATCGCCCAGGCGGCGCGGGGTGAGCCGGTGACCGGACGGGTGATGACCCTCGGCGGCGCGGTGGAAAACCCGATGATCGCCGAAATTCCTACCGGAACGCCGCTTTCGCATTTGGTGGCGGCGATGCGGCCCAAGGTGGATGATTACGTTCTGCTGGTCAACGGGCCGATGATGGGCCGGATCGCGGATGATCCCGAAGAGTCAACCACCAAGACCATGGGCGGGTTGTTTGTCCTGCCCATGCGCCATCCGCACGTCATGCGGATGAGGCGGCCGTTGTCCACGGAGATGCGGATCAGCCGCGCGGCATGCGAGGCGTGCCGGTTCTGCACGGACTTCTGCCCGCGCGCCCTGTTGGGCCACGCGCTGGAGCCGCATAAAATCGTTCGGGTCATCAACTACGACAAAACGGATCACGCTACCGTCACCTCGTCGTGGCTGTGCTGCGAGTGCGGCGTGTGCGACCTGTGGGCCTGCCCCATGGCGCTGTCGCCGCGCGTCATCTACCGCGCCTTCAAGAAAAAGCTCAAAGAAGCGGGGATCAAGAATCCCCATGCGCGAAATGGGTTGACCGCCGAGTATTACCGCCCGTTCAGGGGCGTTCCCGTCGAACGCCTCGTGGCGCGGCTGGGGCTGGCGGAATTCGAGCGCAGACCTCCGGTGGGCGAAATCGCCGCGCCGGAGAAAGTTGTTCTGCGGCTCGACCAAAGCGTTGGCGTGCCCGCCGAGCCGTGTGTCTCCAAGGGGAGCCGGGTCAACCAGGGCGATCTGGTTGCGGACATCCCCAAAGGCAAACTGGGCGCGCGCGTCCATGCCTCCATCGAGGGAACCGTGACGGACATAACCGGGCGAACGATAGTGATACAACGATGACTTACGAATATAACGATCCCGCGATAGCGCTGGTGGAGCTGCGCTCCGTGGCGCGGGGGGTCAAGACCGCGGATGCGATGGTCAAGAAGGCCCCGGTGCGGCTTTTGGAGGCGCGCACGGTGTGTCCCGGCAAATACATGATCCTGATCGCGGGCGAAACGCAGGCGGTGAGCGACGCCTTCGCGGCTGGCATTGAACAGGCAGGTGAACTGCTGGTGGACGAACTGATGCTGCCCCACGCTGATAAGCAACTCATCCCCGCCATTCAGGCGTGCGTGTCCGTGGACGCCGTGGACTCATTGGCGATCATCGAAACCTATACGGTGGCCTCCGCGCTTCTGTCCGCCGACGCGGCGGCCAAGGCGGCGCGGGTGTCGCTCATCGAGCTTCGGCTCGCCAACGGCCTTGGCGGAAAATCGTTTTACACCATGACCGGCGCGCTGGATGACATCGAGGCGGCGGCGGAAGCGGGCGTGAACATCATCGAATCGCAGGGGACGCTGGTCTGCCGCGAGGTCGTTCCCAATCCGCATACGGACATCAACCTTAAACTGCTATAGGAACCGTCATGCATCTCGCCAAGGTTATCGGACGGGTGGTGGCCACGCGCAAGCACGAGGCGCTTGAAGGCGTCAAGCTGCTTCTGGCGCAGCCGCTGGATCATGCGGGCAAGCCCAAGGGCGAGCCGCTGGTGATGGTTGATCCCTTGCAGGCCGGTGAGGGCGACGTGGTCACGTTTGTGATGGGGCGCGAAGGCGCGCTGGCGCTGGAGGAGTCGTTCACTCCCGTGGACGCGGGTATCGTAAGCATCGTGGACTCCATCAATCACGAGGAATAATCCATGCGGTTGTGCAAGGTCATCGGCAACGTGCAAAGCACCGTCAAGCATCCGGTGTACCACGGCCACAAGGTGATGATCGTCCAGCCGCTGGATGAAAACCTTGCGCCCAGAGGTGATTCGTTTTTGGCGGTGGATTTCGCGCAGGCGGGACCGGGCGACGTGGTATTGGTGGCGGTGGAAGGCAACGCCGCGCGGCAGTTGTTCGGCGACGATCAGGCGCCCGTCCATTCGGTGATCGAGGGCGTAGTGGATCATGTGGACATCGGAGACGCGAAATGAAAAGTGAAAAAGACCTGCGGCGCGCTATCGTCCAGGTGTGCAAGCAGATTCACCAGAAAGGCTGGATTTCCTCCACCGACGGCAACGTCTCCGCGCGCCTTGCCAATAACCGTCTGCTCATCACCCCCACCGGCATTCACAAGGGGTTCATGGACGAACGCGACCTGATCGTGGTGGACATGGAGGGGAACCTGATCCGCGGGACGCGCCAACCCTCCAGCGAAATCCTGCTCCACCTCACCTGCTACTGCGAGCGGCCGGATATACAGTCCGTGGTCCACGCCCACCCGACCATGTGCGTGGCCTTTTCGATGGCGGGGATCACGCTGGCCAAATGCCTGCTGCCGGAGGTGGTGTTCACGCTGGGCGCCATCCCCACGGCCAACTACGCGCCGCCGTCAACGCAGGAGGTGGCCGACTCCATCCGCTGCCACGTCAAGGAGCACGACGCGATCATCCTGGAGCGTCACGGCAGCCTGACGGTGGGCAAGGACGTATTCGCCGCTTATAACACCTTGGAGCGGATGGAGCATGTGGCGGAGATGACCTACTACGCCCGCCAGATCGGCGAGGTGCGTCCGCTGGAGCCGCGCCAGATCGAGGAGCTGCAACGGATCGGCGAGGCGCACGGCTGGGCGCGCAAGAAAGTGACCGTCAACGAGCGGTGCAACAACTGCAACGCCTGCGGCAAGCTGGCTCCGGAGCGCAACAATGGCGCCGCCGCGCCGGATGTTGAACGCGTGGTAGAAGAGGAAGTCGCCCGCGCGCTTGCCGGGCGGGGTTGAGCGCCGCCCGCGCCGGTATCTTGCCCGTATATTGACTTTGCATTGCGGGCGGGACGCCCGCGCTCCTGTAATGGGAACACCGTTTCCCCCTCACCCGGCTTTTCGGGCCACTCTCTTCCTCAAGGGGCGAGGGGCAAGATACTACGCGCGCCGCTTGCCGCGCCCTCCGCCGTAGGGGCGATTCATGAATCGCCTTTTTGGGTAGTGCGTCAGTTTGAATTATTTTTGGAAAAGTGTGCGGCAAGGTCCTTCGGCTTTGCCTCAGGACTTCAACAATAAGCGTGAGATGCCTTTACCGGCGCCCTGAGCGGAGCGAAGGGCCTTGCGGTTCAAATTTCAAATTGAGACACTATTCCTTCTTGCCTCTCGCCCCTTGCGGGCATGCCCAAGTTCAATGATTAAGTGCAACGCTCTGGCTAGGATGGAGGTAAGGAGGCCAAAGTGGGATGAG
>JACQZB010000081.1 GCA_016207925.1 Nitrospinota bacterium | reverse complement strand
CGTCTGGTTTAATTGGCGTGGGGACAATAAGTACGCAAAGCTCTCCGGCGCAAATGGCGGCCATCCGTAATGAAACAGCCATTCCCCGCACTTATCTATAAGCCTCATATAGAGCTGTGGAGAGTCCGGGGTGTGAACACCCCGGACAGCGGAGGGGAAGACCGTGGTCAGGCGACCACGGGGAAGCGGGACAATCCCCCTCACCCGGCGCTACGGGCCACCCTCTCCCGTGAGGGGTGAGGGCGCGGTAAGCGGCGCCCCCGCGGGGGAGTCCGGGGTGTGAACACCCCGGACAGCAGGAAACCATCAAAGGAAAGGGAAGGGTTATGCCGCTAATGTGTCCGATGAAGGGGTGTCAGGAAACCAAAGGGCTGTGCATTCACGAAAAGATGATGTTGGGCGTAATGGCGCTTGCGATAGCCGGCTTCGCCATTTATGCGCTGGTGGCATGAAGTTGGAAACATAAATGGCGGTTTCACGCCTGTCCCCATCTGGGGCGGCGCTGGCGCCCAAGAAAATCGCCGGGGTGAATACACCCCGGCGAGCGTCAGCGCATCAACCGCCGTGCGGAGCGCTTTCACACATGGCGTCCCGCGCCATGCCCTGCCCGGTCTTGGTGAAGGTAACCTTGAACTTCAGCTCCTTTTGCGCCGCCAGCCACTCCAGCGGCTTGCCGTCCACTTCCGCGTAGGGGTACATGAAATAATTCAGCGGTCCGCCTTGCTGTTTGGGGTTGAGGTAAAAATCGCGCCCGCCGGCGGCCAGGGCGATCCGGTACGGGTCGAGAGCCTGGAAATACTTTTCGCGGTATTCCCTGGCGCCGGCTTCGTCAAGTTTTTTCTCCAGCATGGCCTTGCGGACGTCCGCCGGATCCACCGGGATCCAGCCCGCGCCGGGCAGGTAATATTCCGCCCAGCAATGATGCCCCTTGGTCATATCGGTGACGCCATCGTCCCTGCCGGTACGGACGCCGAACACTTCGCGCGCGGGGACGCCCGCCGCGCGCGCCACGGCCACGAACACCGAACTTATGTCCGTGCACTTGCCCCCTTTCTGGGCCAGCGTTTTTTCCACATCGCCGATGCCGCAGCCGGTCACATTCGGGTCGCGGAAGGTGTTGTCCACCACCCAGTCATACACGGCGCGCGCCTTGCCCGCGATGTCGCGCCGCCCCTGCGCCGCCTTGTCCGCGATCTCCTTGACCTTGCCGGTGGTGGGGATGTGCGGTCCGGAATCGAGGAACGGCCGGATGTCCACGGGAATATCCGACCCCGCCTGCGCCGCCCCTTTTTCCGACCGCAAGGTGGTGGCGGCGGTAAAGGAAAGCGAAAGGGCGGGTTTTTCCGCCGCCGGCGCGTTCCATTCGGCGTACAGCATCAGGTTGCCCGTATCCTTTTCGCGGTACACGCCCTGATACTGGTAATTCCCCCGCACCCGCACGTTCCGGATATTTTGATAGGCGTTGTCACCCGGATAGGGAACCCATAGCCGGGTAAGCGCGCTGCCGGGCGGGGCGTCCACGGTTATGTCCATGGTCATCTCTCCGCTCACCGAGTCCGGCTCCTCCGCCCGGACGGCGCCGGGAGCGCCTAACAACGCCAGCGCCGCAAGCACGGTGACAAACTTTCGTGAAAATTTTTGCATAGGAATTCTCCACTCTAAATTCGTCCATGGAATACCTTGGCGAATGATGGACGCCGGTTGAAAAATAAGCTGCGTCCCGCCTTCCTCACGAAATAAGTATTACGCAAACGCTGGGTGGCGGTCAACGGAAAATGGCATTTAACGTTTTATTATTCAATTAGTTTAAGGCTCTATTGATTGATTGACTCCTGTGGATAAATCAGTTCAATCCAAACAGGTGTTAAATTAAAGGCATGCAGGGGGCATGGCGGGCCTCGCCCCTTCGATGATATTTAAAGGGACATCGGCAACCGCAGCGATATGACGGCTCCAGCCCCCTCGCCTTCGCTTTCGACGGTCAATTTGCCGCCATGATGCTCCGCCACCAGCCGGGCCAACGTCAGGCCCATGCCCAGCCCGCCGCCGAGGAACTGGAACTGGCTGCTGCTATGCCGATGAGTATCTTCAAGCGAGAAAAAGGGTTCCAACACCATAAGAAGACTGTCCCGGGGAATGCCGATGCCCTCGTCGCTGATACACACCGCGGCCTCGTCCCCGTCCCGGCCCGCATAGACCACGGCGGCGGCGCCGTCCGGGGTATATTTGACGGCGTTGGACATCAGTTCGAACAGCGCGTCGTGGATCATGGCCTGATGGCACAGCACAGGCAGCGGCTCCCCCGGCGCGGCGAACCGCAATTCGATCTCCACCTTGCGCCCCTCGCGCCGGGCGTGGCTGCGGGCGCTTTCCACGCAGTCGCGCGCGATGGCCGCCAGGTCCACGGCGGTCTTGGGCTGATCCGCCCGTTTCAACAACAGGTCGGTGAACAGTTCGGAGGTGTTGACCACGCGCTCAAGGCTGGCATAGGCGCTGGAGAGGGCGTCGGTGAGCGAGTCGAGCGCCGGGCCGTCGCAGCATCCGCCGCACGCCTCGCCCAGCGAGGCGTGGGCCAGTTTGAGCTTGGTAAGCGGGGTGCGCAGTTCATGGGAGGTGACGGCGGCGAAATAATCGTGCGCGCGGGCCAGCGCGCGCTCGCCGGAGATGTCGCGCTTGACGGCGACGAAGTGGGCGACATCCCCCCGCTCGTCAAGCACCGGCGATATGGTCATGGCCTCCTCGTACAGCGTGCCGTCCTTGCGCCGGTTCACCAGATGGCCGCGCCACGGCTGGCGGGCGGTGATCGTCCGCCACATGTCCCGGTAGAATTCATCGGGTTGGCGGCCGCTCTTCACCAGGCGCGGCGTCAGCCCCACCACCGCGGAGGCGGAATATCCGGTGACCCGCTCGAAGGCGGGGTTGACGTACTG
>JACQZB010000080.1 GCA_016207925.1 Nitrospinota bacterium | reverse complement strand
CAAGCAGTGCGAGGCGGTGTGCGTGGTGGGCAAGAAAAATTCGCCCGTGGGCATCGGCAACCTGGAGCGGTTCGTGGCCGATTACGAACGCGAACGGCGCCTGCCGCGCCTGCCCAAAATCCCGCCGGAAACCGGCAAGCGCATCGCCGTCATCGGCTCCGGCCCCGCGGGCATGACCTGCGCCTACGAGCTGCGAAAACGCGGTCACGGCGTCACCGTGTTCGAGGCGTTCCACCGGGGCGGCGGCGTGATGGTGTACGGCATCCCCCGCTTCCGCCTGCCGCTGGAGATCATTGACGAGGACATCAAGCTGCTCGCCGACATGGGCGTGGAATTCGTCTATGACATGATCATCGGGAAAATCCTGACCATAGACGACCTGCTGGTCGAGGAAGGTTTCGACGCGGTGTTCATCAGCACCGGCGCGGGCCTGCCCAAAATGCCCGGCGTCAAGGGCGAAAACCTCAACGGCATCTACTCCGCCAACGAGTACCTGACCCGCATCTACCTGATGAAGGCCGGCGAGTTCCCCACGTACACCACGCCGCTGTACCAGGGGAAGAGAATGGCCGTCATCGGCGCGGGCAACACCGCCATGGATGTGCTGCGCACCGGCAAGCGCCTCGGCGCCGAAGTAACCTGCTACTACCGCCGCAGCCGCGAAGAAGCCCCGGCGCGCACCGAGGAGTTGGAGCATGCCGAGCAGGAGTTCATCGAATTCAAGTGGCTGTCCAACCCCGTGGAGTTCATCGGCGACGACAAGAACTTCGTCACGGCCATCAAGTGCGAGAAGATGAAGCTCTCCGAGCCGGATGAAAGCGGACGGCGCAAGCCGGTGGGCACGGGGGAGTTTTTCGTGGACGAGGTGGACACCGTGGTGTTCAGCCTGGGCTGCGACGTGAACCCCATCATCCCCAACGTCACCCCGGATCTGCGGGTGAACAAGTGGGGCATCATGATGGTGGACCGCGAAACCATGCACACCAGCAAAAAGGGGGTTTTCGCCGGCGGCGACGCCATCACCGGCGGCTCCACCGTGATCCTTGCCATGGGGCAGGCGAAAATGGCCGCCGCCCGGATTCACGAGTATGTGATGGGAACTTTCAACTACACGCTGAACGTCCCCACCGACCCCAACGCCCCCGGCGTGCAGTGGGCCGGCAAGTTTTCCCACGGAAAAAGGTAAGGGCGGGCTTCTGGGAGAAAAGCGCGGAACCTACCGTCCGTTCCGGGCGCCGGCCGCTTTTGACGCGGCGGGGGCGGGCGCTTCCGCGGGCCGTGTGGCCGCCGCGCCCTCCACGGGCAACTTGATGATAAACGCCGTGCCTTCGCCCAATTCGCTTTGCACGGTGATCTCGCCCCCGTGCTGCTTGATGATCTCGTAGCAGATGTACAGCCCCAGCCCCGTGCCCACGCCCACCGGCTTGGTGGTGTAGAACGGATCGAATACGCGCGTCAGTTTTTCGCGGGAGATGCCCGTGCCGTTGTCGTAGAAGGTCAGCACCAGGTAGTCCGGCGTTTTCTGCTGGCCCTCCACCACGTCGCCCTCGATGACCGTGGCGGAAACGTCAATCATCCCCTGGTATTCGTGATCGCCCTTGGCGCGGCGGTCCTGCACCTTGTCCTCCACGGCGTCGGCGGAATTGATCATCAGGTTGACAAACACCTGTTCGAGCTTGGAGAAGCGCCCCTTGATCTCCTTGATGTTCAGGTAACTTTCGTTGATGACGATATGCTTGCGCAGCCGCGCCTTCACCAGGTTCACCGCCTGCGCGATCACCTCGCGGATGTCCACCGTCTCCTCGGTGTGCTCGTCGCCCCGGTGGGCGTAGTGCTTGACGCCGGAGACGATTTTCTGGATGCGCTCGGTTCCCTTGAGCGCCTCGCTGATCATCTGCGGGAACTCGGTGAGGATGATGTTGCGCACCACGTCGGCGTTCTTGGGATCCTGCAGGTTGGAGAGCCGCGGCCCCAGGCGCTTGATGTATTCGTTCATCAACTGCAGGTTCGTGCGGATGAACGTGGTGGGATTGTTGATCTCGTGCGCGATGCCGGTGGACAACACGCCCACGGTGGCCATCTTCTCGCTTTGCACAAGCTGCTTGGTGCGGGCGATGAGGCTTTCTTCCAGCGACTTGCGCGACAACACCCGCTCCACGGCGGCCAGAAGCTGGTCGCGGTCTATCGGCTTGACGATGAAGTCGCTGGCGCCCGCGCGCATGGCGTCTATGAATATCTCCATCGTGCCGTAACCGGTGATGATGATGATGTTCTGGTCGCGGTTGAGCCTCTTGGATTCGGTGACCAGTTCCAGCCCGTCCATATTGGGCATGCGCAGGTCGGTGATCACCAACTCGTGCGGTTTTTCCTTGAGAATTTCCAGCGCGCTTATGCCGTTGTGGGCGATGGTGGTTTTGTGCCCCTGAAGGTCAAGAAGCCGCGCGATGTACTTGGCCACCGCCTCGTCGTCGTCCACCACCAGGATGGAGCGTTGCGCGGACGATTCGAGCGCATTAAGCGGATCGGTGGATATGTCTTCGATTTTCAATAACTTGTCCCCTAACAACAGTCGAAAACATAAAATTATAACGCGTTTTTCACCGTTTGTAAAACCACCCCCTGGTCAAACCAGGCGCCCGCCGCGCTGGTCCTTGAGGGCGTTAAGGCTTTCCGCGGCCCGCGTCTGGCCTGGATCTATTTCGAGGATCATGGTCAGGATTTCAGCCGCTTTTTCCGTCAGCTCGACGCTGTAGTACAGGGCGGCGAGTTGGTACAGCGCGCCCGTGTCGCGCGGGTCGAGCCGGATGATGCGACGGTACAGGTGGAAGGCGTCCAGCAGGTTGCCCCGCTGTTCGAACTGGCGCGCCTTTTCCCGCAGCGCCGCCACCGCCATGGGCATCTCTTCCGGGCCGGGCAGTTCCTCCCGCAGCTTCGCGCGCAGCGCCTCCAATTCCGCCTCTTTTCCCTTGGCCGCTTCCTCGAAGGAACGGCGCAGCGCCTCCACCTCCGCGCGGGAAAGTTCCCCCGGTACCGGATCGCCCGTGGTGTCGCGGATGATCGCCCGTAATCCCAATCCCCTGCGCGGCGCGGCCATGTTCACATCACCCGCACGTCGTCGGCCAGCACCGTGTAGTCATGGGCGCCGTGGGATCCGGGCGCATACAACTGGATCGGCTTGCCGCGCGCGGGCGCTTCGGCGAGTTTCTGGTCCATCCGGATATGGGGGCGCACCATGTTCTTCCCGAACCGCTCCTCCAGCCCCTCGATGAAGCGCGCGCCGTTCTTGCGGCGCCGGTCGAGCATGGTGGGTATCAACCCCGTCAACGCCAGCCGGGGATTAAGCTCCTCCTTGACCAGTTCGATGATCTCCAGCAGATGATCCACCGCCACGGAAGAGAAATGGCTCGGCTGCGCCGGCGCCATCACCTCGTCGCACGCCACCAGCGCGTTGAGCGTCAAAAGCCCGAAGGAAACCGGCGTGTCCACGATGATGTAACTAAAGCCCCCCTCCAGCGCGGCCAGCAGTTCCGCCAGCCGCCGCTCCCGGCCCGGTTCCGGGGCCAATTCCACTTCCGCCCCCGCCAGCCGGGGCGCGGCGGGCAGCAGACGCAGGTCAGCCACGCGCGTATCGAGCAGCGCCTTGCGCGGGTCAGGTACCAGACCCAGCAATAATTCGTACACCGTCACCGGCGGCGCGTAGGCCCCCAGCCACAGGCTGGCGCTCGCTTGCGGGTCCATATCCACCAGCAGCGTCCGTTCCCCGCGCAGCGCAAGGCCCGCCGCCAGGTTCACCGCCGTGGTGGTTTTGCCCGATCCACCCTTGCGGTTGGCGATGGCGATGCGCCGGGCGCGCGCCCCGTCACTGGTGGAGGGAGACGCCATGAATGTCGTGCGCCGCCTCCAGGAGCGCCTCGGCGAACGTGGGATGGGCGAACACCAACTCGCCGAATTCCGCCGCGGTCATCCGTTTGGCTAGGGCCACGGCGGCGATGTGGATCATGTCCGTGGCGCGCGCCCCCGCCAGGTGGACGCCCAGCAACTGGTCGCTTTTGCCGTCGGCGATGATTTTCACCAGTCCCGCGATTTCGTCCGTGGCGTGGGCGCGCGCCAGCCCGCGCGGCAAAAAGCGCCCCACCTTCGCCCCTTCGGGCGCGTGATCCTCCGTCACCCCCACGCTGGCCACCTCCGGGATGGTGAATATGGCCGAAGGGATCACAAGGCGCGCCTCGCCCACGTCAATACCGGCGATGGTGTCCGTGGCGATCATCCCTTCGCGGTAGGCGGTGTAGGCCAGCAGCCGCTTGCCCGCCACGTCGCCCGCGGCGAAAATATGGCCGGCGCTTGAGCGCATGTGATCGTCGGTGACCCCCCGGCCCCGCCCGCCGGTTTTCACCCCCGCTTTGTGCAAGTCCAGCGCCGCGGTGGCGAACCGGCGGCCCACGGAGATCAGTGTCTTTTCGGCTTCCACCGTCCGCCCGTCCTCCAGCGTGGCGGTCACGCCCGCGCCGGCCGCGGCCATGGAAGTGATCTTCACTCCGGTGATCACTTCAATCCCGTGTTTTTTGAACTCGCGCTCGATAATGGCGGACACCTCGCTATCCTCCGCCGGCAACGCGCGCGGCAGCAGCTCGATCATCGTCACCTTCGTCCCCATCCGCGCCATCACCCCCGCCAGCTCGCAGCCGATGGGGCTGGCCCCCACCACGATCAGCGACGCGGGCGGCGCGGCGAGGTCGAACACGCTGTTGGAGTCCACCGCCAACTCCGGCGGCAGATCAAACAGACGGGCGGGAGATGTGCCGGTGGCGACCACGGCGTGTTTGAACTTTATGGAACGGGTTCCCCCCGCCCCTTGCGCCACCGCCTCGTGCGGCCCTTCGAAGCGGCCCGTCCCTTCGATGACCTCAACCCCCTTTTTCTGCAACAGCGTGGCCAGCGACTTGCGGAACTGCGTCACAATTTTGTCCGCCCGCGCCGTCATCTTCTTCCAGTCAACCCGGTATTCGAAAGGCGCTTGCGCCAGCGATTGCATCAGCCGGGCGTGATCCATTGTTTCCGCCGCCGCCACCCACGCCTTGGCCGGCACGCAGCCGCGGTTCAAACAGGCGCCGCCCACCTTGTCCTTCTCAATCAAGGCCGCGGAAAGGCCCCGCGCCCGCGCGCGCAGGGCAGCGGCGTAGCCCCCCGGCCCGCCGCCGATCACCAATACGTCATACGTGTCCATATCCGCTCCGGAATTGTTGAACGATCATAACAACCGCCCGTAAGGGCTTCAACCCACAACCGTTTGGGCCACGCGCGCGGTTTGTGTGAAGCAAGGCGCGCGCCCGGCCGGGTAGCGCCTGAATGCGGCTACGTAGGCGGTGGAAAACCCGCTACGGTAATACCGCAATTAATGAGCATATTTTCCGGCAAGTTAGGAAAAAGTATGCGGGGAAAGCCCAGCGCCGGGTTTAGAGACCGGGGCGGCGCGCCGCCGCGCCACCCCGAAACCGCCTTCCTTGCCGCGCGCTACACCGCCACCGCCTTGCGGCCGTTGACATGCGCCTCGCCAGTCACCTCCACGCCCCGCGTGAGGGTGTCCAGCACCGGGCAATGGCTCT
>JACQZB010000077.1 GCA_016207925.1 Nitrospinota bacterium | reverse complement strand
TTTCCCAACGGCCTCCGCCGTGAACAGCGCGTCGGGGACGGAGACGCTCCACATCCAGCGCCAGTCCCGGTGGTCGAGCAAAAAGCCGGTGAAGCCGAGTATCGCCAGCCACAGCGCGGCCACGATGCCCGCCCACTTGTGCGCCCGCCGCGGGGTCAGGCGCTTTCTGGTTTTCCCGGTATGCATGGCGGTCACTTAAGGTAGTAGGTAAGTCCGGCGTACAGCGACAACGGCGCGCCGGGAGCGAACTCTTCGCCGCCGAAGGCCGAATAGGCCGCCGCGTTGGCCCACCGCGTGTTGGCAAGGTTCATCGCCCGCGCGTACAAATCCAGCGCCCCCGCCCGGTACGCCACCCGCGCATTGAATACGTCGTGCCCGGCGTACTGATGCGTATTGGCGTCGTCCATCCAGTAGCCGCCCACCTTGGTCCATTCCAGCTCCGCCGTGGCCCCGCCCAGAAATCCGGGATGGAACCCAAGCGTGGCGTTCCCCAGCAGGCGCGGCGCGGAGCTTATCTCCTTGCCGCTGTAATCCACGGTGGCCTGGGGCTTCCACTCCTCGTACCGGTGTTCGGCGTAGGAAAGCGACAAGCGCGCGTCCAGCCACGGCGTCACCGCGGCGGACGCGCCCGCCTGCACCCCCTTGTGCGAGGTGCGCCCGGCGTTGACCGTCTCCGTGCTCTTGTCCGGATGCGTGAATGAAAGGATGTCGTCGGTCACGTTCATCTGGTACACCGACACCTCCCACGTCACCGCCCCGGCGCCGCGCAGGCCAACCTCGTAGCTGTCGGCCTTCACCGGTTTTAGGTCCACGGTGTTCTGCGCCTTGCCCTGCCGGAACAGTTGCGACTGCGACGGGGCGCGGAACGCATGGCGGTAGGAAATAAAGCCGTTGAGCGCCGGGCCAAAGGCGTAGGTGGCGCCCACCTTGGGGCTTACATGGGTGTAGCCGACACTGGTGTCCTCCGGGCGGCGCGTGGAGCCTTCGGCCACAGCGGAGAGCCTGTTGTCGTAGGCATACCCCACGGAGTCGTACCGCAACCCGGCGGACAGGCGCAGGCTTTCCACCGGAGATGTTTCGGCGTGAACGTAGGGGGAAATCCCCGTGAACGCCGCGTTGTAATCGTAGATGACATCCTGCTCCGTATAGCTGGTGTAGATTTTCCCTTCCTTGAGCGGCTTGATCCGGCGCTCCCACTGCGCGCCGGGGCTGTAATCCACGTCCACGCCGGCGATCAGCCGCGTCCGCCACGGCGCGAAGTCCATCCGGTGGCGGGCTAACAGGCCCACGGAGTCGTTGTCGGTCCGCAGAATCGCCGGGTCGTAACCCAGCGACCAGTTGGCGATGTAGCCCAGCTTGTTTTTCCGGACATACGGGGTGACGCTGGTTAGCGAGTCATCCGTCTCCCGGTCCAACGCCATGGAAAGCCGCCACGCCTCCACCTTGCGCCAGGAGATGGGGGTGTAGTTGCGTTCGGGATTGTTCTCGTAATCCTCCTTGGACAGGCGGGAGGAACCGGCGGTCTGCTGGTCTATGTTCGAGTAGTTGAACACGGTCTTGGTGGAAAAACCGCCGGCAAAAAATCCGTCCCAGCGCATTCCGGCGCTCTGCCGGTCATAGTCCGTGGCGTCGCGCCAGCCGCCGGTGTGGGTGACGTTAAGGTCGCCGCGAACGCCGTGATCGCCCCAGGGGGAGCCGCCGGTGACAAGCGCGCGCGCCCAGCCGAACGAGCCGCCCTCCACGTTCGCCTCCGCCTCGGGGGCGGCGGGCGCGGGGCGGGTGAGCGAATTGATGACGCCGCCGATGGCGTCGCTGCCGTACAGCGACGTGCCCGGCCCCTTGGTCACCTCCACGCCGCCGGACATGGGGATGTTCACCTCGTACAGCGCATTGTGGTTGAAGAATCCGGTGGAGCGTATCGGAATGCCGTCTTCGAGATACAGGTACACCGGCGCGGTGGTCAGCGGCTGGCGGATGGCGGTCTGGTGCCCCTCGCCGCCGGTCTGGCTGACCCATACGCCCGGCGTGCGGTTCATGATCTCGGAAGGGTGGGCGGGCTTTACGGCCCGTATCTCCTCGCCCGGCAGGGCGTCCACCGTGGCTGCGGTTTCGGCCTTGGGCGCCTCCTCGCGGGTTCCGGTCACGGTGATGGCGCCCAGCGAAACCTCGCCGCCGGGCAGGGGGGCGTCCTCCGCCCACGCGCCGCCCGGAAGGGCGGCTGTCAACATGGCGGTGAGCATGGCTCCACCGGCAATACGGTTCAACAAATTACGCATGACGTTACCTTCCATTTCCATATCCCCGTTCCCACGCAGTAGGGCGGGGGAGTTGTGATCGCATCGTCCATTACAGGCGCGCGAGGATACGCGCGCGGAGCGGTCCCTGGTTCCGGACGCCTTGGGCCGCGGCGATGGAGCGAGGGCGCGCGAACGCCCGGCGCAAGGCGGTTAACGGAAATCCGGGGAGAGGGTTACAGCGAAGGTGGACGCGGATCCGGAGCGGAACGCCGGGGCGGGTAATGCAAGACGCCGTTCATGAGGAACGCCGTTTGGGCGAAATAGACGGGTGTTTGGGTCCGTTCCATGACCGCCTGTTCGATCATGGGGGCCAGGGAAGCGCCGTTCGGCTCTTGCGGCGCATGATCGCACGCTTTCAGGCAACAGCCGCTGTGGCGCGTCCGCAACAGGTGGCAGACGCACGGGCCAGCCTTGCCGTGGGGGCACACCGCGCCGCTGGAGGCGTTCTGGACCTGTTTGACTTCCCGCGCCAGCGCGGCGGAGGCGTCAGCCGGAGCTTGGGTGTGGTTAAGGTCATGATTGTGCCCGGCGTGGCTGGGCGCGGCGGCATGAGCGGAATGATCGCTCCCCATGTGCCCATGCATGGCATGGTCATGGCCCATGGCCTCGGCGCCGGCGGCCCCGGCGAAAAGCCAGACCGCGGCGATAAGGGCCGCCCAGAGCGGCGATGTGTGAACCTTCCCCAACATGCCTTGAGGATAGGGTTTATGCTCCGGAAAAGTCAATGAACTAAAGTCATACCGCGCGTGAACCGGGTATGTTGGAGCTTCGCCGTCCTGAACAGTGGCGAAGTGCCTTGCCGCCGCTTGTAGGGGCGCGGCATGCTGCGCCCCTACAGAGAAATATTGCAAGGTCGTTGGGAGACGGCGCTGTGTGGGTGGGCGAAGGTCACGTTGACACGGGGGCCGCGTGTAGCCTAGGATAAGCCCGAACTGTTCGTATGGAAGCCCCGCGAGGGGCGTAAACAGGGAAGACGGCGCAAATCCGTCGCGGGCCCGCCGCTGTAACCGGGTACGAACGCCGCACCAAGGTCACTGTCCGTTAGCGCGGATGGGAAGACGCGGCAAGTAGGTTGATCCGGAAGCCAGAAGACCTTCCAACGAGCCAGACGTGATCCGCCCCGTGGACGCTGGGCGGCGCGGCGCCGTGGATGTGGCGATCCCCGGACCTTAACTGGTCCGGGGATTTTTTTTTGGCCTAAAACCGGGTGAAAGGGGGTGAGATTCATGAGCGACAGGAAGCGCAAGGAGGTCATCGCGTACCGCAAAACGTGCGACGCGAAGGGCACGGGGCTTAGTCACTACATCCTGATGGATAAGAAGTCCAACTGACGCGGGGCGGCGCCGGAGGAAGCGGTCCCTGGCAGGAGCCACTCCGGCGCCGCGTCCGCGCCCTATGAACCAAAGGAGAGTATCATGGAAGCTTCGGCGACATACAGCGCCGCCGCCTCGCGCGGCGCGCGCGCCAACTCCGGCAACGGCCCAACATTCACCCCGGTGGACATAGGCCACGACGGCTACCTGGGGCTTGTGGATCCCGCCACGGCCTTCTGGTCGCTGGTGCGCAAGGACCGGCTGACCGATGTTCTTGCGGGCGGTCCGCTGCGGGACGCCTACCTGCAAAAACGCGACGGGTTCCGCCGCGAAATGGAAAAGCTGCGTTTTGGCCTGGCCGCCTCCGCGGTGTACTTCAACCCCACTGACCGGTGCGACCTGGACTGCCGCTACTGCTACATCCCCAAGGAGACGCGGCGCGGCGGCGCCCACATGCCGCGCGAGCGGATGTTCGCCGCCCTCGAGGCGCTGCAAGCGTATTTCGAGCGGACGCTCGATAGCGGCGCGGCGCCCCAGATCATTTTCCACGGGGCCGAGCCGTTGCTCAACAAGGAGGCCGTGCTGGCCGCCATTGACCATTTTGGCGGCTACTTCCGGTTCGGCGTGCAGACCAACGGCGCCAACCTGGACCCGGAGACGCTGTCGTTCATCACCAGCCGGGGCGTGGGGCTGGGCCTGTCGCTGGACGGCGCCACCGCCGCCACGGCGGACCGTACGCGGCGGACCTGGGGCGGCGCGGGGGTGTTCGGGAAGGTGGACGCGCTGCTGGAGTCGCTGCGCGGCTACCACAACTATAATGTGATCTGCACCGTTTCCTCCGAGAACATGGGGGAGCTTACCGCCATCGTCGAGTATTTCCACGCCAAGCAGGTTCCCGTGTGCATGCTCAATCCCGTCCGGCTGACCATGCCGGGCGCCAGGGAGATAAAACCCGCCGACCATGAATTGGTTCCGCTTTACCTGGCGGCCTTGGACCGCACCCGCCAGCTTTACCGCGACACCGGGCGCAAGCTGGTGGTGGCGAACTTCGCCAACGTCCTGGTCAGCATCCTTGCGCCCATGGCGCGCCGCCTGATGTGCGACATCACCCCCTGCGGCGGCGGGCGGGCGTTTTTCGCGGTGGCCGCCAACGGCGACCTGTTCCCGTGCAGCGAGTTCGTGGGCGTCCCGCGCTACAAGGGCGGCAACCTGTTCGCGGACGGGGTGGAGGCCGCCATGGCCAGCGCCCCCTTCGCCGCCATGCGCGAACGCCTCGCCGAGCGCATCGAGCCGTGCCGCGACTGCGCGCTGCGCCATTTCTGCGGCGCGCCGTGCCCCGCCGAGGCGGATCAGCTCAACGGCGGCCTGAACACCCCCGGCGGATTTTGCGAACTGTACGAAGAACAGGTCCGCTACGCCCTGCGGGCGGTGGCCGACGGCGCCGAGAACGACTTTCTTTGGGACAAGTGGGACGCGGATACGGTCACCACGTTTCAGGCGGGCGCCCTGTAGCCCTCCGTCCCGCCGGGAACGCGGCGTAATTCCCGGCGGGACGCGCCTTTGCGCGGCGGCGGGCCTTGACGGGACGTGAGGGCTTCTGTAAAAGAGGGTGACACGCGGCGGATACCCGGCGCGCGAATTCGAGGGGAGCATACCGGATGCGGCGTTACCTGATCCCGGCGCTTGCGGTGCTGTTGACGTTCGCGGCGCCAGCCGTGGCGCTTGAGGAAGCCGCGGCGCCGCGCCGCCTTTTGGACGTGCGCCTGGAACCGGGGCAGGACAAGGATAAGAAAACCGTCGTCATCGCCGTCAGCGCCCCGGCGGAGTACCTGGCCTATCCCTTGCGCGAGCCGCGCCGCCTTGCGGTGGAACTGCGCGACACGGTCAACGCCGCCGCCGCCGACATCGCCGTGGGCGACGAGTTGGTGCGGCGGATCGAGATCGTGGAATTCCCCCAGGCCCGCGCCGCCCGGGTGGAGATATGGCTCGACGACGGCGCCGTGTACGAGGTGGCCCCCGACGGCGCCGATCTGCGCGTGACGCTCTCCCCTTCGCCAAGGATGCGCGAGGCGGCCGAGTTGACCCGGCGGCTCGACGAGGCCGCCGCGAAAATAGACGCGCTCACGCAGGAGAACGAGGCGCTGCGCGCCCTCCTGGCCGCCGCGGAGCGGCCCGCGCCGCGGGTGGCGGCGCCCGCGCAGCCCGCCCCCGATGAAACACAGGACGAAACTCCCGCGATCCTGGCGATGGTGGAGCGCTGGCGGCGCGCATGGCAGGGCAAACGGTTCGCCGAATACGCCTCGTTGTACTCCCCCGCGTTCGGCGGCGGCGGGGTGGACGCGGCGGCGTTTCTTAGAGACAAGAAGACCAAGTTCGCCGGAAAGGCGTCCATCACCGTCGGCATCGAAAATCCAACGGTGACTTGGGAAGACGGGCGCGCGGTGGTAGAATTTACCCAGCGCTACCGCTCCGGCAAGTACCGCGACGCGGGGGTGAAAACACTGACGCTGTCCAAACACGGCGGGGAATGGAAGATCGAGTCCGAAACATGGAGTCCCATTAGATGAACGCGTTCACCACGGGCGCGGGCTATTCCATCCGCCGCTATTTCCATGAACGCAGGGTGTACCGCGAGGTGCGCCGCGCCAATCGCGAGGTCAGCCGCGCCTTCGGCGCGCCGCGCCGCGTCCCGGTGGAAAAAGTCGCGCTGTTCTCCGGCGCCTTCGTGGCCGTGGCCGCCGCCGCCTTCGCGCTTACCGCCGCCGCGCCGGGCGCCACCACGTCCGCGCCGGTACTGCCGCCCGTCGCGGTTCCGGCGCCCGCGGCCGCCGGCAACGCCGCGCCCGCCGGGGAGTTTTTCATCAAGCCGGACCTTTCCAACCTGCCTCCGCCCGCCATGACCGTGGCGCCGCCTTCAACCCCCAGCGTGTACACCATCGCCGTGGATAAAACCCGCCATGAAGTGTACGTGCTCGAGGAAACCAAGGACCATTACCGCATCGTGAAAAGCTACCCCGCCGATTTCGGGCGCGAGCGGGGCGACAAGGTGGTTCAAGGCGACCTGAAAACCCCCGAAGGGATGTACTACATCACCACCATCAAGCGCGAGCAAGAGCTGGCCGCGCAATACGGCCCCAGGGCCTACGTCCTCAACTACCCCAACGACGTGGACCGCGCCCAGGGTAAAACCGGCTACGGCATCTGGATCCACGGCTCCGGCATCGGCTCCGCCACCCGGCCCAGCGAAGGCTGCGTGGTGGTCGGCGACCGGGACGTCGCGGCGCTGGAACAATTCACCGCCTGCGCGTCACCGTCAATATTGATCTCGCGGTACTCCACCCCCCGCGCCTCCAGCACCCGTTTGGCGGCCCGGCAATCGGGGCACCAATCGGCGGAATAAAAGGTAACTGTCGGCATTTTCCGCGCTCCCTGATTTTTATTGATTTGTAACACGGTGAATTATAGCCAGTTGTTCATGATGTGGTCAATTGTCCCTCCGAATCCCATTCCGTTGTGTTACATCTTAATGTGTGAGCAGTGGAGAATGATTATGAAAAGCAAAACCAGACATTCGGCGGCGCGCGGCGGCAAGGCCCGGCGGGCCAAAGCCCCCGCGATGCGCAAACATAAGAAGGTTGATCTGCCCCGGTGCCGGCATTGCGGCGGCGCGTTGCGGTTCCTCCCCGAAGAAATTTCGTGCCTGGCCTGCGGCCGTCCGGCGGATCACGTGTGCGACACCTGCATGTTCAAGGAACCCGCCGTGGTGGTAGGGTAGGGACTAGCTGACGGGCGGCTCGCCGTACCGGCAGTCGAAAAAGCGGGTGATATTGGCCAAGGTGGCGTTGACGGGGGTGGGGACACCCAGTTCCCTTCCCATCACCGCCGCTTTGCCGTTGAAGGATTCTATCTCCAGCCGGCGCCCCCGGCGGCGGTCGTGCAGGAGCGAGGGGATCACCTCGCCCCCTTTCAAGGTGGCGTCAACGTTTTTTTGAACCGCCGCATCCTCCAGCGGCACCCCGGCGGCGCGGGCCACCGCCACCCACTCGCGCATGGCGTCCTCCACCACCTTGCGGGTGGGGGCGAATTCCACGGCCACCTTGGCCGGGCAGTCCAGGATGGCGCACAGGGCGTTGAAGCCCACGTTCCACACCATCTTGGCGTATAACTCGCGCCGAATGTCGTCCGACAGGCGGCACTTGATTCCCGCCTCGTTGAACATGGCGGCCAACGCCTGCCCGCGCGGACTGATCCCGCCGTCCAACTCGCCGATGGCGATGTTCCCGTACGACGTGTGCAGAATCACCCCCGGCGGCTGGACCCGCGAGCCGATGAACGACACCCCGCCCATCACGCGCTCCCTGCCGAAACGCGCCGCGAGTATTTCCTCGTTGTCCACGCCGTTCTGCAGGCTCACCACCACCGACGCCTTGCCTACCCCTGCCTCGTAAAGAGGCGTTGAACTTTCCGTATCGTAGGACTTGACGCAGACAAGCGCCAGGTCCGCCTCGCCGAATCCCGCCGCGTCCGGGGCGGCGTTGACGGGCAGGGAAAAGTCGCCCGCGAAGCTTTTGACGGTAATGCCGCGCGCGCGCAGGGCGGCCAGGTGCTCGCCGCGCGCGATGAACAAAACCTCGTGCCCCGCGCGGGCGAGCATGGCGCCGTAGTAGCCGCCCACGCCGCCCGATCCGGCGATGATGATCCGCATGGTTGAAGAATTCCGTTGGGTTGTGGTTGCGTTCCCGTTACGGGTAGTGTAAAAGAATAGGTTCGTTTTTGAAAGCGGACGGTGGTTCCCTCGCGAGAACGCCAAAAAGATATTGACAGCCCCAAGGGCCGTATTTATACTTGTTCGCTTATTCCTTCGGGGAATATGAAAGGCGAAAACGGTTCGCCGGGAGGCCGCGGACGCGGCGCCGGCGGCTTTTGAAGCAAAGACCAATAATGGAAACGGTGATGGAAGCGATTGAGGCGAGCGCGACCCTGCGGTTCCACCGCATCTCGCAGCAGAAAGCCAAGCTTGTGGCCGACATGATCCGCGGCCGCAAGGTGGAAGACGCCGTGCGCGCGCTGACGTTCACGGACAAGCGCGGCGCGCGGGTCATGTTAAAGCTGCTCAAGTCGGCCATCGCCAACGCCGAGGTGAAGAACGTGGAGGACCCGGAGCTGTTGCAGGTCAGCCGCGTGTGGGTCAACAAGGGCCCCTAT
>JACQZB010000076.1 GCA_016207925.1 Nitrospinota bacterium | reverse complement strand
CAATAACCGTCCGAGGAAATGCCTTGGCTACAAAACGCCGCTGGAAGTCTTTAACGGGATGAGCGTTGCGCTTGCCGGTTGAATGCGGGGATTGAAAGGGAGGTATTACTTTCGATTACCACAACCGCGTTTGATTCGCCGATCTTTACAATATCCCCCAGACGTGGATAAACGAGCGACGCCGCGCCTTCCGCGACGGAAGCGTAAGGAATACCGAGACAGAGCGTCAGAAGCGCACGGAAAACAATATTCATATTTCTCCCCTTAATCGTTTCCCGAAGGAAGGAACCGCGTCAATTCACTTTTTCCACGTCCTCGATGTCGCGGACGAAGACCTCGCGCGGCTTTAATCCGTCGGCGGGGCCGACCAGCCCCTGGCGCTCCATCATCTCCACGATGCGCGCGGCGCGGTTGTAGCCGATGCGGAACCGGCGCTGCACCATGGAGACCGACGCCTGGCGCGTCTTGGCCACCAACTCCACCGCCTGATCGTAGAACTCGTCCGCGGCGCCGCCTCCGGGTTCGATTCCGTCGGCGTCCACCCCGGCGGCGTCCGGCGGCGTTTCCAGAATCTGTTCGTCGTACACCGGCTGCTGCTGGCCCTTGAGGAAGTCAACCACGCGGTGAATCTCCTGATCGGAGACGAACGGGCCGTGGATGCGCCGCAGGCGGCTGGTACCCGGCGGCAGGTACAGCATGTCGCCGCGGCCCAGCAGGGTTTCGGCCCCCATGCTGTCGAGGATGGTGCGGCTGTCCACCCGTGTGCGGACCTGGTAACTGATGCGGGCGGGGAAATTGGCCTTGATAAGCCCGGTGAGCACGTCCACGCTGGGCCGCTGGGTGGCCACGATCAGGTGGATGCCCGCTGCGCGGGCCATTTGGGCCAGGCGCGCCAGCGCGTCTTCAACATCCTTGCTGGCCACCATCATCAAGTCGGCCAATTCGTCTATCACCACGACGACGTAGGGCAGCTTCTCCAGCGGTTTTTCTTCGCCTTCGGAAATGGCTCCGGCGGCAAGTTCCGCCTCCATTTCCCGGACGGTCTTGCGTTTTTTGCCCCTGGAGGCGGCGTTCTGTTTTTCGACGTAGCGGTTGTAGCCGTCTATGTTGCGCACACCGAGTTCGGAGAGTTTCTGGTAACGCCGCTCCATCTCCGCCACCGCCCAGCGCAGGGCGTTGGCCGCTTTTTTGGGATTGGTGACCACGGGCGCGATAAGGTGCGGGATGCCCTCGTAGATGGAAAGCTCCAGCATCTTGGGGTCAATCATGATGAACTTCACGTCCGCCGGGCTGGCGCGGTACAGGATCGAAAGGATCATTGCGTTGATCCCCACGCTTTTACCGGATCCGGTGGAACCGGCGATCAACAGATGCGGCACCGCCGCCAGATCCGCCATCACCGGCGTGCCGCCGATGTCCTTGCCCAGGGCCATGGAGAGCCACGACTCCGCCTCGGAGAATTCCCCGGAGGCCAGCATCTCGCGCAGGTACACTGTCTCGCGCGAGGGGTTGGGCACCTCCACGCCGACCACGCTTTTGCCCGGTATCGGCGCCAGCACCCGCACGGAGGTGGCCCGCAGCGACATCGCCAGGTCGTCGGCCAGCGCGGCGATTTTGGACACCTTGATGCCCGGCGCCGGCTCGAACTCGTACATCGTCACCACGGGGCCGGGTGAGACCTGGATGACCTTGCCCTCCACGCCGAAGTCGAGCAGTTTGCGTTCAAGAATCATCGAGCGTTTGAGCAGCTCGTCGCGGCTTTGGCCCTTTATCTGCGGCGGCGCGGCGTCCAGGAGATTGAGGGGAGGGAACACGTAGTCGCCCTCCTCCTTGGCGCCGAAATCAAAAATCGCCTGCTGGAACTCCGCCTGGTCCTTGATCTCCACGGTCCCCGCGCCGTTCTTGCCCCGCGCGCCATTGCGGGGCAATGGCAGGGGCGGGGGATTCTCCGGGTCAATTTCCGCCATCAACGCGCCCGCGCGGGCAGGGAGTTTTATGTTGATCTCCTCTTCTTCCATGTCATCATCGCCGGACTCATCCGCGCCGGCGGACTCTTCCACGGCATGATCCTCGTCCGCCCGCTCCACGCCGCGCGCCCGCGCCATCCCCGCCAGACGCTCCTTCTTGGAGGGCAGTTTGGCGGCGCGCTCCTCTTCAACGTCAGCCTCAGCGGTTGACATGAATACCGGGATGCGGATTTCACCCAGCTTCACCGCATGGCCCCACACCCACGCCCCCGCCGCCGCGGCCATCCGGCCCAGCCCGCCCGCCAGCCACATCAGCTTTTCCGCCGCGTCGCCCAGCGACAACCCGGTGGTGTACAGTATCGCCGACACCGCCGCCGCCGACAGGATGATGTACGAACCGGCCACCGAGAACCAGCGCGCCATCGCCCCGCCCACCAAGGCGCCCAGCATTCCGCCGGGGACGATTTCGGAGAATAAGGGATCATGTTCCCAATACAGGTTCGAGAACGCCGCCGCCATCAACGCAAGCCCGGCAAGGCCCCCCATGAACCGCAACAGACGGCCCAGCCTGAACGGAGTGAACAGCGACACGCCAAGGTAGAGCAACGCCGCCGGGATCAGCCAACCCACGCTCCCGCCCGCCTGCGCCGCCATGTCCGCAAGGCACGCGCCGATGATCCCCGCCTTGTTGCTCGCCGCCGTCCCGTCGGACAGATAGTTGTTGAATGAGGGATCAGCGGGATTGTATGAATAAAGGCTGACCACCAGCATCACCGCCAGCGCGATCAGCGCCACGCCGGCCACTTCCATGAAAACGGCCTTGCGGCGTGAAGGTTCCGTGGACTTTTTGGAGACTTGATTGGCGATTCTCATTAAAGCTCTTGTTTAACTATTATTCGTAATTATCTGAAATATAACATAAAACATCGAATGGCGCAAGACTTCGCCTGTCGAGCGGGCAACTTTTTGAAATATCAGCCGTTACAATGTCTCTCACCACGATATGTTTGGTTAAGGTTTACAGCAACCGGCGCTGTTGCGTACAATCGGATTTTCGCCGTTATTGAGCGGCGGGAGACCATACATACCAGACCACCCATTGAGGAGGGAGCGACATCATGAGTTCCGCAATAAAGAAAATGCTGTTCATCGTCACCACGAATGACGAGGAAACGTTCCGGGCGTCAATGCTCAACGCCTCGAACCTGTTGGCCTCCGACGTGCCGGTTCAGTTTTTCATCAGCCAGCACTCGTGCCATTACTTCACCAAGAAGCGGCTGGAGGCCGCGCCGGACGGCCCGAAAACCGTCAAGGGCCGGCTGGGCGACGCGATGAAGCTGGGCGCGCAGATCATCATCTGCCGCACGGCGGTAGCCAACTACGGATTGGAGCCGGAGGATTTCATCGAGGGCGTGGACGTCACCAAGGGTTGGATGGACATCGTGGATGAACAGTCCGACCCCTTGGTGAAAGTGGTATGGGTTGGCTGAAAGCTACGCTGGCCCTGGCGATGTTTCCGCTTGGAGCGCTCGCGTGCCTGCAAGTTCCGCCGACGGTGGAGCACGATTCCAGGCTTAGCGTTACGGAGGCCAACGGGTACAAATTCCACACCGAGGTGTACGGCGCCTTCAACGCCCCGCCGGTTATCGTGATCCACGGGGGGCCGGGCGGGGATTTCACGTACCTTCTGGCGCTCAAATCCCTCGCCGATGAATACCGCGTGATTTTTTATGATCAGCGCGGAAGCGGGCTGTCGCCCCGCGTAGAAGCGAAGTGGCAGACGGTGGAAACCCATCTGGCCGATCTGGACGCGCTGGTGGACGGTTTCCGCCATGGCGGCAAAGTCCGGCTGATCGGCCATTCGTGGGGCGGGATGCTGGCGGCGGGCTACCTGGGCCGTCATCCGGGCAAGGTGTCGCACGCAGTCATCGCCGAGCCGGGGATGCTCACGAAGGACGCGGCCAGGGAATTCGTCACGCGGATCAAGTCCTCGCAAACCCTCGGCGACATGGCCAGCCTGGGCTGGTACTTGCTCCAGACGCCGCTGGTGAAAACACGGGACGGGCACGAGCGGTTCGATTACGTCATGACGCGCATCCTGGACCGGGGCAAATCCGGCGCGCCCTACCAGTGCGAGGGGGAGGCGCTGCCGCAAGGCTCCTTCCGCCGGGGCGGGTACGAGGCGTTCTCCGCGATGTTAAAACCCGTGATGGACGACCCGGGAAAATTCGGGACCGATCTTACCTGGGGGCTTAAGAATTTTCCCGGCGGCGTCATGCTTATCGGCAGCGAATGCAGCGCCATCGGCTATGAATACCAGGTACGGTTCCACGCGCCCCATTTCCCTCCGCAAACAATTTTAGTGAAGGCGGACCGGATGGGGCACAACATGTTCACCCTGCAGCCGGAGTGGAGCGTCCGGGTGATCCGCGATTTCTTCGCCTTCGCCTTGCCCGGGCGGTGAGGCGGCTTACCCCGCGATGAGGATGGCCGCGGCGATGGCGAACGCGATCCCCACGCCATGCTTGAGGGTGAGCGTTTCGCCCAGAAAGTACCAACATAGGGGCACGGTAAGCGCGATGTACAGCGACGCCATGGGGTGCACCAGCGTGGCGGGGCCGCGTTTGAGCGCCAGGTAAAAGGCGATGGTGGCCAGCGCGCCCAGGACGCCGCTGACAATGGCGATGGGGTAGCCTTCGGCCAGCTCGATGCGTCCGTTGAGCATCGCCGCCGCGCCGAAAATCACCCATGCAGTGCTGTTGGCGATAAAAAGCGCCAGCAGCGGGTCAAGCCGCGTTGCCGCCATTTTGGCGGTCACGCCCCAGAATCCCGCCAAGGTGACATACGTCAACGCCAAAATCCGCCAGTCATTCATCGCTCAAGCGCCTTCCGCCGCCGCGGGCATATCATTCCGGCCAGCGCCGCAACGCGGTGTCGGCCAGGAAGTTCGCATCGTCAATATCCGGGTAGTCCATATTGTAGTGCAGGCCGCGGCTTTCCTTGCGCCGCAGGGCGCACTCCACCACCAGGCTGGCCACCACGGCCAGGTTGCGCAGCTCCAAAAGGTTGGTGGTGGGGGAGAAGCCCCAGTAGTAGTCATCAATCTCCTGTTGGATGAGCGCGATGCGGCTTTTGGCGCGGGCCAGGCGCTTGTCGGTGCGCACGATGCCCACGTAGTTCCACATCAGCCTGCGGATTTCGTCCCAGGTATGCGAGATCACCACCTGCTCATCGGCGTCCACGGCGGCGCCGTAATCCCACGGGGGTATGACTCTGGCCGCGGGCGCGCGTTCGATCCATTCGGAGGCGCTGCGGGAGGCGGCGTCGGCGAAGACCACCGCCTCCAACAGCGAGTTGGAAGCCAGCCGGTTGGCGCCGTGGACGCCGGTATGGGCCACCTCGCCGATGGCGAACAGGCCCGGCAGGCCGGTGCGCGCCGCCAGGTCCACCACCACGCCGCCGCACATGTAGTGCGCCGCGGGGACGACGGGGATCATTTCCCCGCGCGGATCGAACCCGAACTTGCGCAGGTTTTCAAAAATGTTGGGGAACCGCTGGGGAAACCGCTCCGCCGGAATCATCCGGGTGTCCAGGTACACGCAGTCATCGCCGGTTTTTTTCATCTCCCGGTCAATGGCGCGCGCCACCACGTCGCGCGGGGCTAGCGAACCCAGATCGTGGTAGCGGTTCATGAACGCCTCGCCGGAGGCCAGCTTTAGCTCCGCCCCCTCGCCACGCACCGCTTCGGAGATAAGGAAGCTTTTCGCGCGCGGGTGGTACAGGCAGGTGGGGTGGAACTGCATGAACTCCATGTTGGCCACCGCCGCGCCCGCGCGCCAGGCCATGGCCAGCCCGTCGCCGCTGGCGATGTCCGGGTTGCTGGTGTACAGGTACACCTTGCCGCAGCCGCCGGTGGCCAGGATGGTGGCCTTGGCGCGAAAGGGGATGATGCGCCCGTCGCGGGCGTCTATCACATACGCGCCAAAACAGGCGTCCTCCGCGGAGCCGGGACGGCAGGAGCCGCGTTCAAGCTTGGCGCGGGTGACCAGGTTGACCCCCATGTGGTTCTCAAACACGCGGATGTTGGGCGAGGCGCGCACGCGGGCCACCAGCGCCCGTTCGATTTCCTGCCCCGTAAGGTCGTTGGCGTGGACGATGCGCCGGCGCGAATGCCCCCCCTCCATGCCCAGGTCCAGCCCGCCCGCGCTGTCCAGGCTGAAACGCGCGCCCAAGTCCATAAGCTCGCGGATCATGGCCGGTCCGCGTTCGACAAGGTGGCGGACCGCTGTCTCGTGGCACAGGCCCCGCCCGGCGGTGAGCGTGTCGGCCAGATGTTCATTGAGGCTGTCGTCGCCGGAGAGGGCGGCGGCGATGCCCCCCTGGGCGTAATTGGTGTTGGACTCGGCGATCTCTTTTTTCGTGATCAGCGCCACGCGGTGATGGGCCGCCAGCTTGAGCGCGCAGGAAAGCCCCGCCATGCCCGATCCGATGACCAAAGCGCCGGCTTCTATGGATTCTGACACGCGGCCCTCGCGGGAGAATGGAATGCGGCGGGAGCCTTACAACTCGGTGCGGAATTCAAAGTTGTAGGAACTGATCGAGAACTTGTCGCCGTTCTTGAGCTTGTGGCGGTCGGCCGGTTTGCCGTCCACCTTGAGCTTGGCCATGCCGCCCTGGAAACCGATCTCATACTCATTTTCCGCCGAGCGGGTGATGGAAGCGGCCACCCGGCCGATGGTGATGCCCTTGATCTGGATGTCCGAGTTTTCCGACGAGCCGATGAGCGTGGTGTCCTTGTCCAGCGACATCACCTTGGGGGCGCCGGAAGCCTGGTATAAAAACAGCTTGGCGGCCTCGCGTTTGGGCGCTTCCGGCTCGGCGGGGGTGGAACTGGCGGCGGCGGCTTTCTTTTTGGCCTCCTCGGCCAGCATGACCTGGATCTTGCCGGAGTCAATCATCATGGTCATGCCGCTCATGTCCTCGCCGCCCAGGCTGTCCACCGGCTCGGCTTCCTGTTCCGGGTTCTGGAACTCAAACGAGAACTTGCCGACGCGGATCACGTCGCCATGGCGCAGCTCGCGCGAGGTGACTTGTTCGTTGTTGACGAAGGTGCCGTTGGTGCTGTTGAGGTCGTGGACGATGAACCGGCCGCTGATCAGCTCGATTTTCATGTGCTTGGCGGAAACGGTGGGGTTTTTCAGGACGATGTCGCCCACCTCGCGCCCGACCATTATGGATTTTTTGAGGTCAACCTCTTTAAGCACCTTCTCCTTGGTGGAGATAATCAGCTTGGCCATCTGATAACTAAAAGATTTTTATGACGTTATATCATGCCCGGCGTGGGCGCTTCAACCCCTTTTTGCCACCCCGCCACTTTACAGCGCGCCCAGCAGCCCGCGCAAGAGCCGTTTAAGGTTATCCGCGAACCGCGTTCCGCGCTCCGCCACCAGCCCGTGCGTCAGCGGCCCGCGCGCGCTTTCGGCCCGGTCATTGACGATCACCGCCAGCGCGGTGACCTTGATGCCCGCCTGCGCGGCGCACAGCGCTTCGGGAATCACCGACATGCAGACCGCATCCGCGCCCAGCCGGGCGAGCATGGCCACTTCCGCCGGAGTCTCGTACACCGGGCCGCGCACCCCCGCCAGCACGCCCACCTGGCGGTTGACCCGCACGCGGCGGCACAGCGCGGTGGATTTTGCGATCACCGTCTCGTCGTACAGTTCCGACACGTCGGTAAACGGCGACGGCTCGTAATCGGGCGGCAGGCCGAACATGGGGTTGTCGCCCATCAGGTTGAGATGATCGCGCACGAACATGATGTCGCCCGCGCGGTACTGGGGGTTGATGGCCCCCGCCGACGTGGTGAGGATCAGGTACTCCACGCCGAGGGCGACCAGCGTTTTCACCGGATACACGGTGTCGGCCATTGAGCCGGTTTCATAAAAATGCGTCCGCCCCTCCAGGAAAATGGTCTCCACTCCCTCTATGGTCCCCGCGCGCGCCTGCCCGGGGTGCCCGGCCACGGTGAGCTTGGGGAACTTGGGGATGCGCGCGTAGGGAACCGGCTCCGAGAGCGCCAGCATTTCCGCCGCGGGGGACAGGCCGGAGCCGAACACCACCGCCACCTTGGGCGGCGCGGGCAGGCGGCGCTTGAGGAACGTCACCGACCGCGCGGTTTCCTTGGTGAATTGGCCGATGGTGACCACCCGCTCATGCCGGGCTTTTTCCAGCGGCCGGGGGGCCAATTCCACGATGGCGGGGCCGGGTCCATGCTCTGCGTCTTGCGGACGGCGCCGCTCGCGGCGTTTTTTGCGCTCGATTTCAGATACCTTGACCTTGAAGCTGGTGCCGTCGGGCAGTGAGCGGATTTCATATTCCTCGCCCGTTTCGTCAATATACCGCTCCTCGCGGGCGTGCCCGCCCAAGGCGGGGCGGCCCCGGCGCGGCGGCCGTGGCGCGCGTTCGATGCGAGGCGCGGGGGGGACAGGCGCCTCCGGGAGCGATTCGGGCGCCGCTTCCATTCCGCCGGGGCGGCGCGAACGCCCCCGGCCTACACGCCGGCCGCGGCGCCGTGGGGAACGCGGCTGTTCCGCTCCGGTTTCCGGTTCTGCATCCCGCGCCTCCGGCGCGTGTTCATCAAAGGGGGGAGCCGCCTCTTCATTGGCGGGGGAGGGCGCCGCATGTTCCGTGGCCGGCGGGGGCGCGGGGGATCGCTTGCGGCGCAACATGTCGCGCGAACCGGAACGCCGCGAGCGCCTTAATGACCGCCGGCCCCCGGCGTCGTCCATGCCGCCGGGAGCGTCCGGGGTGTTTTCCTGATCATCGCTCAAGGTTGCTTCTCCTTGGTGGCTGCGCCGCTGGGATGCGGCAGGGTCATGTTGAGTATCACATTTGAAGGCGGACTTCCCAGGTTGACGGGTTTTCCATTGAGCCACATCTGCGTACCCGCCACGTTGCCTATACTTATAATGATCTGGCGCTCGGCGGGCCACGTCAAGGTGTGGCCGTCGCGGAGGATGACTTCGCGCTCATCCCGCCCGTCGAGGATGGCTTTTAACCAGGTGTCATGGGTGGCGCTAATCTTTAGTTGATACGCCAGCTTGGCCGCCGCGGCGGGGGCCGGGGGGGCGGGAGACGGGGTTTCGCGCGGTTCCGGTTCCGCGGCCGGCGATTCTTGCGCCGTCACGGGCGGAGTGGCAGGCGCGATCCGCGCGGGCGGAGGAAGCGCCACATACGTGTCGAACGCCCCATCCGGCTCTTTTAAGCCGGGGAACAGCCCGGAGTAATACCCCAGGAAAAACAGGATACCCAGCGCCATCAGCAGCCCCAGCGCCACGCTTAACGGGTTGCGCCGCTCTTGATGCAAGGGCATGCTGATCAGCTTTGGGCTGTGGTCGGCCATGGTCACGCCCAGGTTTTCGTAGCGCCGGATCAACTCCTCGCCCTCGATGCCGGTCACCTTGGCGTAGGTGCGCAAAAAACCCTTGATGAACACAACGCCGGGAAGCTGCTCGAATTGGTCGGCCTCGGCGGCGCGGATGACGCGGGGGTTTACCCTGGTCCGCTCCGCTATGTCCTCAACCGAAAGGCCCGCCTTTTGCCGGCAGGCGGCGAGATATTGCCCTAATGAATCACCCATGAACCTTTATATTCCATTTACTCCGTGGATACGCCGCATGGCGAACACTATAATAAGCCAAGCCGCCGCAAAATGATAATAAACATGCCGGACAAATTCACGCCCTTCGCCCCGTGGGGCCTGGCGCTATGCGCCGGGCTGCTCGCGGCCTTGTCGTTCCCCGATTATAATCTGTGGCCCGCCGCCTGGGTTTGCCTGGCGCCGCTGCTGCTGGCGCTCGAAGGCGCGCCGCCGGGCCGGGCGTTTGGCCTGGGGTTTGTCATGGGCGTTGGCTGCTTCGGGCTTACGATCCCGTGGTTCGTGAACACCATGGTGAATTTTGGCCACATGCCGCCGTGGCTGGCGTGGGTGGTCACGGGGCTGGCGGTGGCGTACCTCTCCTTTTTCACGGGCGCGTTCGGGGTGGCGGTGAGCGCGCTGTGGCGGAGGGCGGGCGCGGAATGGGCGCTGTTGGCGGCGCCGTTCTGGTGGCTTGCGTTCGAGTTGGCGCGCGGGCACATGCCGCCCTTGGCGTTCCCTTGGGCGCGCCTGGCGGATTCGCAATATCGCGTTCTCCCCGTCATCCAGATCGCGGACATCACCGGCGAGGAGGGCGTCTGCTTTTTGCTTGCGTTCACGGGGGCGGCGCTGGCGCGGATGACGCTCTGGGCGCGCGTTCGCGGGGCGGGCGAGCTGTTCCCGTGGCGATGGCTGGCGGCGTGGCTGATTTTGGCCGGAGGGGCCTTGGCCTACGGCGCGGCGGCGCTGGAGGCGTGGGGCCGTCCGGCGGGCGAGGAGGTACGACGGACGGATCACGGCGCTGGCGCGCGAGATGAACATCGCCATCCTTTTCGGCGCGCCGGGGATGGGGATGGTGGATGGCGAGCGCGTCTCCTACAACCGCGCGTGGATGGTCCGCCCGGACGGCGCGCGGGAGAAGTACGACAAGGTGCATCTGGTGCCGTTCGGCGAGTATGTGCCGATGGGCCGGGCGCTGTTCTTTGTGCGCAAGATGGCGCACAGCATCGGCGACATGCTGCCGGGCGAGCGGGCGCATAATCTGGACGCGGGCGGTTTCTCCGCCGGGCCGCAGATATGCTTCGAGGTCATTTTCCCGCGCTACACCCGCCAGCAGGCGGCGCAAGGCGCGGGGGTGATCGCCAACATCACCAACGATGCCTGGTTCGGCCGCTCGGCCATGTCCAACCAAAGCCTGGCGATGGCGGTGTTCCGCGCGGTGGAGAACCGGATACCGCTGGTCCGGGCCGCGCAATCGGGCGTGTCGGCCATTGTCCAACCCACGGGGGAGATCACGGGCGCCACGGAGTTGTTTGCGCGTACCACGCTGATGGGCGGTTTTGTCCCGCGTACCGGACCGTTGTCGCCCTACACCCGGTCCGGCGGCGCCTTCGCCTGGCTGATTCTGGCGGGCGCGGTGGCCGTCTCCGCCCTGGTGTGGCGTTCCCGGCGGCCATGAGCCTTTTGATTATGCGCTCCGGCGCGCTGGGGGACACGATTCTGACCTTTCAAGCCGCGCGCGCCCTGATGGCGTATGGCGAGACGGTGGCGGTATGGGGCCGCGGCGCATGGGCCGGGCTGGCGCGCCGGTTCGGAATTGACTACCTCGCGGAGGAAGCCGCCGATTTTGACCTGTTTTACCACGGCGAAAACGCGCCGGAGGCGCGACGCGCCCTAGCCCGGTTTGACCGGGTATTCGCTTTCAAGCACGATCCGGACGGATCGTTGGGAGCCGCGCTGGAACGGATTCATCCCCGGCTCAAGCTGATCCCGCCCCTGCCGCCGCGCGGGTATGGCGGATCCTATCCCGCGTATCTGCTGGAGAGAATGGATGCGCCTCCGCCGGCGACATTTCCACCATTGGCGGCGCCCAAAGCGCGCGATGGCGTAGTGGCGGTGGCGCCCGGTTCCGGGTCGGAGAAAAAGAACTGGCCGGTGGAACAGTACGCCGGTTTACTGCGGCGCCTGCGCGGGAACGCGGAAGTGGTTCTCGGCCCGGCGGAGGAGGATGAGCCGCGCCGCGCGGAATTCATGGCGTTGGGCGCGATCGAGGGGGTAACGTTGCTGCGCGGCGCCGCTATTGAAACGGTGGCGGACAAGCTGGCGCGGGCGGCGCGGTACGTGGGCGGGGATTCGGGCGTCACCCACCTGGCGGCGGCGCTGGGCGTCCCCGTCCTGGCGCTGTGGGGACAAAGTAATCCGGCGGTGTGGGGGCCGTTGGGCGCCAATGCCCGCATTCTCCCGGCGCCGGGAGGCGATCTGGCGCGGTTGGAAGTGGAAACGGTGGCGCGGGAACTGGAGATGTGGTGAGCGAAATTTTTCTTGTCACCGGCGCGGCGGGGAACATCGGCGTCCGCGTAACGCGCCGGCTTGCGCGCGAGGGCATGGTGATCCCCACGGTTCATGAGTACCTGCCCGGAGGGTTGCTGGCGGAACGGCTGGACATCACCGATGCGTACGCGGTCAAGCGGCTCATCGCGCGCGTCCGGCCCACGGTGGTGGTCAACCTCGCCGCGCTGGCCGACGCCAACGTGTGCGAAAAAAATCCGGAGCAGGCCCGCGCGGTCAATGGGGAAGGCGCGGGAACGATGGCGCGCGCGGCGGCGCGGGCGGGGGCGTTTTTTATCCATATGTCCACCGACCTTGTGTTCGACGGCGAAAAGGGGATGTACACGGAAGACGACCGTGCGGACCCCCTTAGCGTGTATGGAAAAACAAAACTGGACGGCGAGCGGGCGGCGCTTGGCTCCGGGGCGCGCGGGGCGGTGATCCGGGTAGGGTTCACCGACGAATGGCGTTCATTCATGTACGCAGAAGACGCGGCGGATGCGGTGGCGATGGTGGCGCGCGCGCGGGCGGCGGGTGTATGGCACGCGGCGGGGCCGGAGCGCATGAGCCGGTTCGAGTTCACCCAGGCGTTGTTCACGGCGATGGGCCTGCCCCATGAGGCGCTGCGGCCGATGGCCATCGCCGATCTGCCCGGCCAGGCGCCCCGGCCCGCCGACTGTTCGCTGGACAGCGCGCGGCTGATGCGCGCCACGGGCTGGCGGCCCCAGCCCGTTCGGGAAGCGGTTACGCTGTTCGCGGCGGAACTGCCGCGCTGATTTTTTCATAAAAGCCCCTTTTCCCCGGCGCCCTCCGCTTGTATAGTAGGCGCTTGCCTTAATAACCCATGGGAAAGGCGCCACACATAGCAACGCTTGAATTGATGAAAATTTCCGGTTTTATCAACGAGAACCTTATCCTCACCGGCTTGGCCGTCCGGGACAAGGCCGGGCTGATGGGCGCCATGGTGGATCATCTGATCGCCCAAGGGGTGATCGAGCCGGCGCGGCGTGAGTTGCTGGTGGGCAAACTGATGGAGCGCGAGGCGCTTTCCTCCACCGGCATCGGCGGCGGGG
>JACQZB010000069.1 GCA_016207925.1 Nitrospinota bacterium | reverse complement strand
TGCACTGCAAGGGATGCCTGCGCTGCGTGGAGATTTGCAAGTTCGACGCCCTGGCGGCCAAGGTCGAGTACGAGATGGGCCACGAGTTGATCGCCACCGGCCACACCACCAGCGACAAGGTAAAGTAAGTTGTAATCCGCCGCGGGGATGCGGCGGCCAATTCCGGAGACATGAACCGATGAGCGCAAAAACCGAAACGAGCGAAGCGGGCAAGGCCACCGGCGCCCCGGCGCAGGTCACCGACTTCCGCTCCGGCAACGAGATGGCCAGCCTCGCCGCCTCGCATATCAACTTCCACGTGATGGGCTATTACCCCATCACGCCCTCCACCGAGGTGGCCGAGTACCTCGACGAGATGGGCGCCAACGGGGAGCATGACGTCCACCTGATCCCCGGCGACGGCGAGCATGGCGCCGCGGGCATCTGTTACGGCGCCACCACCGCCGGCGGGCGGGTGTTCAACGCCACCTCCGCCAACGGCCTGCTGTACTCCATCGAACAGCTTCCCGTGCAGTCGGGCACGCGCTACCCGATGGTGCTCAACCTGGTGTGCCGTTCCGTCTCCGGCCCGCTGGACATCCGCGGCGACCATTCCGACCTTATTTCCACCCTGGACATGGGCTGGATCGTGCTGCTGGCCAAGGATCCGCAGGCGGTGTACGACATGACGATTATGGCCGTGAAAATCGGCGAGGCGGAAGAGGTCCGTCTGCCGGTGATCGTGGCGGACGACGGGTTTTTCACCAGCCACCAGAAACGCCGCGTCCGCTTCTTCGAGGATCGCGCGCCGGTGCAGGAATTCGTCGGCCCACTGAAAATCGCCAATTGCTCGGTGGATCCGGCCAATCCCATCACCATCGGGCCGTACATGAACGACCCGGACCAGATCAACGACAAAAAGCAGCTCTCCATGGCCATGGCCGCCGCGCAGAGCGTGATCCCCAAGGTGTACGAGGAATACGCGCGCCTGTCGGGCCGCCGCTACCGCGTGCTGGAAACCTACAAAATGGATGACGCGGAGACGGCCATATTCATCCTCAACTCCGCCGCCGACACCGCCATGGACATGGTGGACCGGCTGCGCGCGCAGGGCAAAAAAGTGGGCATGGTGTATCCCACTGTGATCCGTCCCTTCCCCGCCGATGAGCTGCGCCGCGCCATGAAAAACGTCAAGGCGCTTGTGGTTGCCGACCGGGCCGACAGCTACGGCGCCCACGGCGGCCGCATGTGCCACGAGGTCAAGGCGGCCCTCAAGGACGACCCGGACAACCGCACCATGGTCATCAGCCGCATCTATGGCCTTGGCGGCAAGGACTTCTTCGCCGAGGACGCCGAGGAGATGTTCAACCTCACCTTCGACGCGGTGAAAAAAGGCCGCGTGGACATCCCCTACGACTATATCGGCGCCACGCCGGGCGACCCGAACTTCACCTTCCCCAAGGGTGTGCCCGCTCTGACGAAAGAACAGCAGTCGCCCGGCATACTTACCGTCTATCGTGACGAAAAATCGGGGATGATGGAGGTCAAGGGCGTCAAGCAGCGCGAGTTGACGGCGATGCCGCATCGCATCTGCGCCGGCCATGGCGCCTGCCCCGGTTGCGGCATTTTCCCCTCGGTAGGCACGTTCCTTAAGGGCATCGAAGGGTTCGTGGTGATGCTGTGGCATACCGGCTGCGGCATGGTGGTCACCACCGGCTACCCCAACACCTCGTTCGCCATCACCTACATCCACAACCTGTTCCAGAACGGCGCGGCCACGCTCTCCGGCGTGGTGGAGATGTACAAGCAGCGCCAGAAACGGGGCGAAATCCCGAAGGATCAGGACATCACCTTCATCATGGTCAGCGGCGACGGCGGGTTGGACATCGGCCTGGGGCCGGCGCTGGGCACGGCCATACGCAACCATAACCTCATCATCCTGGAGTACGACAACCAGGGGTACATGAACACCGGCAACCAGATGAGCTTCTCCACGCCCATCGGCCACGCCACCTCCACCTCCAACATCGGCACGGTGGGGCGCGGCAAAACCTTCGGTCACAAGGACTCGGTCCAGTTGTTCGCCGCGTGCCACATGCCCTACGTCTTCACGGGCGCGGAGACGCAGTACAAGGACCTTATCCGCAAGGCCGCCAAGGCCCAGTGGTACGCCAAGAACGAAGGAGCGGTGTACGGCAAACTATTCTCCGACTGTCCGCTCAACTGGCGCCACGAGGACAAGGCCGGCCAGGAAGTCATCCAGGCAGGCATAGACTGCAACTTCTTCCCGCTCTACGAAATCGAGAAGGGCATCACCACGCTCAACTACAATCCGGAGGAGAAGGGGAAAAAGGTTCCCGTCACCGATTGGCTCAAGCAGATGGGCAAGACCAAGCACATGCTCAAGCCGGAGTACAAACGAGGTGGACCGCCGCTTCGCCCGCCTCAAGGCGATGAGCGACCATCCGCTGCTGTAGCGGCTACGGTTTTTCGTCCACGCGCCGGGGTGTCCGTCTCCCCGGCGTTTTTTATTATCCGGGTTATGCGACTGTTCGTAGTTGCATTATTGTGATAGGATTTAGCCGTGAGCAAAGCAGATAAGTTGCTGAAACGTATCCAAGGAAATCCCAGTGATTTCACCTGGGACGAATTAATCCGGTTGCTGGGTCATTTAGGCTACACCATGGAGCGGGGAGGCCATTCGGGCGGATCGAGGGCGCGCTTTACACATGCAGAGCGCTCCCCCATCCTGTTGCACAAGCCTCATCCGTCGCTGGTATTAAAGCGCTACCAGATCCGGCAACTGATTGAGTTCCTCAAGGAACAAGGCATCATTTAAGTGAGAGGTATGGCCATGGAAAACATGATGGAACATAACGGCTACTGGGGTTCCGTTCTTTTCAGTGAAGAGGATAACCTGCTGTATGGCAAGGTTGAGTTTATCCGGTCGCTCATAAGCTATGAAGCAGCGACCGCCAAGGGATTGAAAAAAGCGTTCCGCGAGGCGGTTGACGATTACTTGGCGATGTGCCGCAAGCAGGGCAAAGAGCCGGAAAAACCGTTCAAGGGCAGCTTCAATATCCGGGTTTCACCCGCGCTTCACCGCAAACTGGCCATGAAAGCCCACAGAGAGAAGACCAGCCTTAACAAACTTATCGCCACCGCCCTGGAAAAAGCCATGGAGCGAATATGATTGACGATGACACAAAGCGCACGATTGATGAAATGCCGGAATCCGAACTGCGCACGGAAATCGAATTAGAAAATCGCTCGCGCTTCAATAAAGAAAAGCGAGGCTATATGCGTTCACGGCTCAATGACATTGAAGCCGAGAAAGCGGAGCGACAGCAGGACCAAGATACCTTATTCAAGAGCCAAGAAATCGCGGAAGCAAAAGAGGCGAATAAGATAAGTAAGGGCAAATATAGGCTATTAATATTGTCCTTGATTATCTCCATTGTCGCTTTGCTTATCGCTATTTTGTACTGAAATCTGTTTAGCTCTTTTATCTATCCAGCGCCTTCCGTATCACCACCAGTTTATTCCCAGCCACGTCCACGTCCCAGCCGCGGATGGAGGCCATCGTCTCCAGCGTCCGGTTGCAAAAGAAATTCACATGGGTCGGATCGTCCTTGTACCACCACGCGGCGAATTGATTCACCGCGTCCGGCTGGTCTATGAACGGATTCGTCAACAGGGTTGAGGCGATTATAAGACCACCCGGCGCCAACACCCGCTCCAACTCCGCGATCTCCTCCCACAGGTTCACCAGATGCTCCAGCACCTCGATGGCCAATATCGTGTCAAACTGCTTTTCGTACCGCTGATCCTTCAGGTAGCCGTGGATCATCGGCTCCAGCGGCGTCACATCGCATCCCCGGCGCGCAAGCTCGCCGGTAAGCGCGCCGGAGCCGGAGCCGAAATCCAGTATCCGGCCCGGCTGGTGGTATCGCTGTATCACGCTCAACAGCGCGTCAGTCTGATCGCGCCAGAACTTTTGATCCTGATTGCCCCACTGGGCTGTGTAATGCGCGCGCGCCTGCTCGTCACCGGCGGCGGTGGCGGTGAATATCAACCAACAGCGCGGACAGCGGTGGAAATCGCGCGTATCCCGGTAAAACAGGGGCGATGCCGCGCCACATACGCGGCAGGGAATCGTGTCAGCCACCGGCGCGCTCCTTTGCGGCGGATTTCGCCAAGACACGGCGATTCTCGATGCGCCGCGTCAGGCCGGTACGGTCGAAATATTCCAGTATGTCAATGGCGGCCTTGCGGCCCACTCCCAGGATGTCGCGGAACCGCGCCGTCTCCACCTCCCCTGCCCGCTCCAACTCCGCCACCAACGCCCTGCGCGCTTCGTCAAGCGCGTCACGATGCACGGTGTAATCGGGGGCAAGGCTCACCAAATCGCCCGATTGCGTCAGCAAGCGGATCATCCGAGCGGCTTCCTGCGGCTTCATGTTGAGTTCCTTGTGGGCCTTGTCGGTTTTTGGCGGGCTTTTAAGGCCCGCCGCGCGATAGACGGACAGCGTCGCTTCGCGCGCCGCCTCGTCCGATCCGGCGAACACCATCTCGCGCCCCGGCAGCCGCACGGCGGAGCCTTTAAGCTCCACCTTGCCCGAGGTAGCGGCGCGGCGGATCCAATATCCGGCCAGTTGCTCGCCCATCCCCGGCAATGCGTCGCGGGCCAGGGATGATTCCTCCACGCCCGGACTGGCGGGTTCACGCGCATGATATTCCATGACGGCGCGCGTCACTTTTTCGATAATCGCCGCGGCCTCACGGGGAACGTACAAATAGCGCCCGCCTTTCCACTCGAAGGTGTCCAGTTCGTTCTTATGCTTGCGCAACAGCGCGGCGAACGCCTGTGGCGTGAGGTTGAACATGCCCGTGGCCGCTTCCACCGGATACCCCCACGGCGCGCGGCGGGCCAGCGCCGGGAGGCCGGTTTGCACATCCTTGAGCGCCAGCCACGCCTCCGCCTGGGCGTTCATCCGCCGCCGGCCCAGGGGCCGTCCGCCGGGTTCGAGAATCACTCCGCCGCCCACGGTGGACTTGGCCGACGACGCGCGCAGCACGAACCGGTCGCCGTTGAGCATTTGCAAGGGGGATTGGAACCTGACCTGCCCCACGCAGCGCTGGCCCGGTTCAAGGCTTTTTTCGCTGGACAGGTACACGCGGCACAACGTCTCCGCCGTGTGGACGTGCAGCAGGTACGCGGCGCCGTGGACGATTTTTTGCGGCGAGGACGCATGACACGCGATCTCGCCCGTGAACTGGTCAACCGCCGCGGCGATGGCCGGATCGCACATCACCACGCCGCGCCGGAGCTGATCCTTTTCCACGCCGGAAAGATTCAGCGCGGCGCGCATCCCCGCCGCCGCGCCCCCCAGCGTTGCGCCGTGCCCTTGCACGCGCCGGACGCGGACTTCCATTCCGCCGGGGCTTACGATCAACCGGTCGTCGGCTTTCACATGGCCGCTGAACACCGTGCCGGTCACCACCACCCCGTGGCCCTTGACGGTGAACACGCGGTCAATGGGCAGGCGGAAGAAAGCGTCGGGCCAGCGTGTGGGCGCCGCGGCGGCGGCGCGCTCCAACTCCGCGCGTAACAGCTCGATCCCCTCGCCTGTCATGGGAGAACACGGGATAACCAGCGCGCCCTTGAGCGGCGAGCGATCCACCAACTCGCGGACTTCGGCCAGCGCCAACTCGCGCGTTTCCGCGTCCACCAGGTCAACCTTGGTGAGCGCCACCACGCCGCGCGTGACGCCCAGCAGATCGAGAATGGCCAGGTGCTCCAGCGTCTGCGGCATCACGGAGTCGTCCGCCGCCACCACAAGGAGCGCCAGGTCAATCCCCGCCGCGCCGGCCAGCATGTTGTGGATGAAGCCCTGATGACCCGGCACGTCCACCACGCCCGCCTGGCGCCCATCGGACAACGGCAGGCGCGCGAACCCAAGGTCAATGGTGATGCCGCGCCGTTTTTCTTCTTCAAGCCGGTCCAGGTCAACGCCGGTGAGGGCCTTGATCAGCGTGGTCTTGCCGTGGTCAATATGCCCCGCCGCGCCGATGACGCACTGAATGGTTTCCATCCGGCTAGTATAGCCAGCGGCGGGATCAGGGAGCGAAATGTTTCATAATAACCAATCGGCCAGCTTCAGCCCCTTGACCCGGGAAAATTCGCGGGTATTGTGAGTGACCAGCGTCGCGCCCCAACTTAAGGCGTGCGCGCCGATCAGCATATCCATCGAACCGATTACCTTACCTTCTTTCTCCAGCGCCGCGCGAATTCTCCCATAGGCCAAGGCCGCCTCCTGACCAAAGGAGGCGACCTCAAACGGCCCCATAAATATGGCGAGCGCATCCATGGCGCGCCGTGGCGCCGCGCATTTGAATACCCCGCAATACAACTCCGCGGCGGTGACGGAACTCAACAGCGCATCGCCGGGAGGCAGCGACTTGAGCATGGCGATCACACGCGCGCCTTTACCCCGGATCATGGCGATGCAAATGTCCGTATCCAGCATGTACGGCGCGGGATTCATAACCCCTTCCGGCGCTGAACCGGCGGCTGTGTGCGGCGCCGCATGAAATCGGCGGGGAATTTTTTCAGGCCGTTTTCCATCGCCTCCCACGATCCCCCGGCGGGAATCAGCATGACAGTGGAGCCTTCCTTGCGCACATACACACTGTCAGCCTTGAAGCGGTACTCCTTGGGCAAACGGACCGCCTGGCTGTTGCCGCTCATGAATATTTTCGCCGTTCTGGTTTTCATATCGTCATTCCATTTATATATACGTAATATATACTATGGTCATCGGGGGATCAAGCCGCCGCCATCCGGCGCCGCACCCGCGCCAACAGTGGAAGGGAGGCCAACTGCATCGCCACGGAGAACATGACCAGCGCCGGAATGGACACATCGTACAGCAGGCCCATCACCGCGCTGCCCAGAAACCACGCGAACCCGTAGCCCGCGTTAAAGTAGCCAAACCCGGAGCCGCGCCGCGCGGGATGGATGATGTCCGCCACCACCGCGCGGATGATGGACTCCTGCGCGCCCAGCCCCACGCCCCACAGGGCCGCGCCCGCGATGACCATCACCGCGTCGGTTGAAAACGCGAACAGCGCGAAGGGCGACGAGATGATGATCGCTCCCATCAGTGACGCCATGCCCTTGCGGTCGTACCATTTGCCAAAGTAGAGCGCGGCCACGCCGTCCACCCCCATGGCGAAGGCGTACAGCAGCGGTATCCATTTGTCCTCGAACACGCCATGCGTCTTGATGTGATACGCCATCAGCGGGTAATCGGCGAAACCGGCGGCGATCAGGCCCACGGCGGCCAGGTACAGCCAGAACACCGGCGGCGCGTGGTTCGCGTCATGAGGGCGCGCGTTCTCCAGTTTTCCCGGATGCGGATACGCCGCGCGCGCGGCCATAAGCGTGATGATGGCCAGAATCGCCGGTATGACCAACACCGCATAGGCGTAGGTGTAGGATCCCTTGTAGGCCAGAACCAGCATGACGATCACCGGCCCCGTCATGCCGCCGATCTGGTCCATGGCCTCGTGCAGGGCGAAGCCCCAGCCGCGCCCCACCGCCGAAGTGGCGTGGGAGAGCATCACGTCGCGCGCGGGGGTTCGTATCGCCTTGCCGATGCGTTCGGTCACCATCAGCGCGGCGGCTAACTCCCAACTGCCCGCCAGCGCCAGCAGCGGCACGGCCAGAAGGTTGACCGTGTATCCGGCGATGGTGATGGCCCAATACCGCCGCGTCTTGTCGCTGACGATGCCGGAGATTATCCGCAGCCCGTAGCCAAACAGCTCGCCGAGACCCGCCGTGAACCCCACCACCGCGCCGCTGGCGCCCAGCAGGGCAAGGTAGGGGCCGTTGACGGAGCGCGCGGCCTCGTAGGTGACGTCGGCGAACAGGCTGACCAGCCCCAGTAGGACGATGAGGCGGGTGGCCTCACGCGCCCTGCCCGCCGCGGTATCGAGCTGATTCACTGCCATACTCCGGCTGTCTATTCACAGTATATCGCGTACCGGTGGATGGCGGAATGCGCGGATGAACTTACGCGGCGGGGCGCTCTTCCTTCCATAACAGATAGGGGCTGGCGCGTCCGTTTTTGGAGGCTTGCGTGAGAAGATCAACCTTCATCCCGTCCCCTCCCCTTCCAATGGCATGGTCGAAAAAGTCAGCATAAAACAGGTCGGGATAGACCCATATTTCAAAAATGATTTTCTCGCCGCGGCGCGCGGGGGCGCGGGGGTAACTGAACACAAATTCCCCGCCGGGCGCTATGCGCGTATCGAATTCTTCCACGGAAAGGTCCAGCGACACCTTGCGCCCTATCCTTCCGGTACGCAGCGAGCCTTGCGTCATCTTCCCCGCCGCGTCCACGCGGTAGCCTTTAACTTCCACCATCGGGGTGACGTAGGTGGGGAAATAGTGACCCGCGCCAATGTTGCGGATCGTCAAACGGTAGCGATCCTTTTCCACCGCAGGCTCGATGGACAGCGCGCTTAAGGTCATTTCCTTGTCGTGGATGCCCCGCCACAGGTGGCGCCGGTCCGGCATGTGGCAATCCTGGCACACCACGCCGTCGCGGGCTTGGGGGCTGGCTTTCCATTCATTGTAGGTATTGGTGAGCAGTTTGCCGTTGAGCGAATACCCCTCGTCCATCTGGTGGCAGGCGGCGCAGAACCGCGCGTCGCTGAACAGATCAAGCGCGGTGAATCCGCCGTGACCCGGCTCCTTGATCCCGGCGGCGGGCACGGGTTTAACGCCGTCCCGTTGTTGGGGGCCGTATATCTTGCCCGCGCGCGAATGACAGACCGCGCACGTGACGCCCGTTTGCTCAAGCGTCCTGTCATACGCCACGTTGGGCGCATATTCCCCCCTGGCGCCCGCCGTCATTTCCGCCTGTTCCGGCAGCGGCGCGTGGCAGAAGTAGCATGAGGCGGCGGTGGCGGGATCGCCTTTGGGATCAAGCTGCGCTAAAAGCCCCGGCCCCACGGCGCGGCGGTGCAATGAGCCGCTCCAATCCCTGTGCTGGTCCGCGTGACAGGCCTTGCACGCGGAGGGGCGAAGGGAATATTGGCCCCGATGCGGCGCGGGCGGGCGCTTCCAATGCGTCGCCGCCGCCTCCTCCGCCGCGAGCGCCGCCGCGGTGGGGAGCGCCACACTGACAACCGCCGCGATCATCGAACCAACGATTCGCTTTCCGCGCATGCAACTCCTCGTGTAATGCTGGACCTTCATGAAGGTTAACATCTGGCGTTGATGCGCTCAACACACCCGAAGTTCTGAGCCGCAGGCGAAGGACCTTGCAGCCGCTTTTCCGGCCGGGCGGTTCGCGAACCGCTTGCTACGGGAGAACGAATGTGTACATACCACGGTCATTGCGAGGAGCGCTGTAAGGCGATCCCCGCGATGACAGATTGCGGTGGCGAGGCTTGGTAGCGCCCTCTTTGTGCGCGCCGGCCCGTGCCCGGCCTGGGGCGGGCGGGCCGCCCGCGCTCCCATGGGGCGTTTCATGGATAGCCCTTGCAACACCCCGTGGCCGCTTATTTATTGCTCTCCTTGCCCCCCATTCAAACGCGATTGACAAACGCCGCGCGAATTAATATAGTATTCAAGCGATTACTTGAATACATTTTGGGGCGTACGGAAGGATCGCATGGATAAAGTGGTTCGGATGCTGATCGTCGGCGTCCTGGCGCTGTGGAGCGCCGCTTTCGCCTCGGAACCCGTCCAGATCAAGGGACGCATCGTGGGCGAACGGTGCGCGCTGGAAGGAAAGATCGGCGACTGTTTCCTGGCATGGGCCAACCCCATGGTGCTCTGGACGGAAGACGGCGACACCTATCGCATCGCGCTTGAAGGCGGGGATGTGGAGCAAGTGGCGTTGGACAAGGCGTTTGGCCGCGAAGTGCTCATGGAGGGCATCGTGGAAGGCGACCTTATAAAAGCGGTGAAATTCACGGCGCTCAATCCGCCCGGGAAGAAAGAATTTTTCAAAGGGTGACTGTGACACAACGGCCCCCGTGCGGGGCCACGGGAACCATATCAAAAGGAGGAGGTTGTCACGATGACGTTCATGACGGTTTCAAAACGCGCGGTTTCACTGGCGGCGCTCGCGCTGGCCGTGGCGCTGGCTTCCCCCGCGCGGGGTGATGACTACGCTCATCCGCAACTGCTCATTTCAACCGATGAGATGGCGGAGGCGGTTAAAACATCCAAAGTCCGCGTGGTTGACGCTTCCGCGCCGGACCTTTACAACCGCGCGCACATTCCCGGCGCGGTGAACTTGTTGCATCTTGACCTGGCGGTGCTCGCCGACCGGAAAAAGAACGGTTTTCCGATCAACCAGGCGGACGCCGAAAAAATCATCGGCGCCGCGGGTATTGACGAAAACACGCCGGTAATCGTCTATGACGGCGGCGAGGGGCCGAACGCCTCCGGCGTATGGTTCGCGCTCGATTTTTTCGGCCATAATAACGTGAAGGTGCTCAACGGCGGGTTCCGAAAGTGGATGAAGGAGCAACGCCCCGTCACCCAGGAAGCGCCCAAGGTGGAGGCGAAGAAATTCACCGCCAAACCCTCGCCCGCCAAGGTGGCCACCCTGGCGTGGATGAAGGAGAACTACCGCGACAAAAACCTGGTGATTCTGGATACCAGATCGTTCAAGGAATACATCGGCGAGGATGTCCGCCCGGGCGCGTCGCGCGGCGGGCACATCCCCGGCGCCGCGCATCTGGAGTGGGTGAAGTTCTCCGGCGCGGTGGAAACGTTCAAGCCGGCGGGCGAGATCGTCAAGACGCTCGAAAAGCGCGGCATCACCAAGGACTCCAAGGTGGTGGTCTATTGCCACAGCGGGATCGGCCGCTCAACGGACGTGAGCCTGGCGATGAAACTGGTGGGATTCGAAAACGTGATGGAATACACCGGGTCGTGGGAGGAATGGTCCGGCGACCCCAGTTTGCCGGTCGAGAAATAAGGGAGACGCTATGACAGGCGGGTTGATCACAGGCGCGATATTCGGTTTTATCCTCCATCGCGGAGGGCTTACGCGGTATTCGCGGATCATGGGCACGATGCTCATGAAGGATCTCAAGGCGATGAAATTCATGTTCACCGCGCTGGCGGTGGCGGCGGTGGGGTACGGCGCCGCCGACATGCTGGATCTGGGCATATCGCCGCGGGTGAATCCGTACCTGGGCTGGTCCCACCTTATCGGCGGCGTCATTTTCGGCGTGGGGATGGGCCTTGCCGGATTTTGACCCGGCACATGCGCGGCCAGGTTGGCCGCGGGCAAATGGATGGCGGGTCTTGGGATAGCGGGTCTGTTCCTTGGCGTGTTTGCGTATGACATGGTTTCACCGGAACTGGCGAGTTGGGGTGTGCGCTCCTTCCCGCAGAGCATGACGTTGCCGCCAATCGTCCAAATCGCTTATGGGCCATTGGCGGTCACGGTTGGCGTGGCGGTTCTGCTCATGGTCATGTTCGCGGACAAAATTGATCCCGGCAAACGGATCGAGACCGCGGACAGCGGACGGCAAAACTTTTCGCTGATCCGGCGCGAATGGGGTTGGGCGCTGACGGGGTTCCTGGCGGGGCTTACGATATTGGCGGCCACGGCGCAGGGCCAGTACTTGGGGATCATCGGCGGATTCGCGGCGCTCACCGCTCATATCTCCGGCGTGTTCGGCCACACGCTGCAAAGCGTCCCCATGCTTGATGACAACACGGCATGGCGCGCGGCCTTGGCGGTGGGGTTGTTCCCCGGCGCGCTGTTGAGCGCGGCGCTTTCCGGCTCCTTCAAGAATGTCCCCGTCGCGGCCCTGTGGGATGAAGCGTTCCCCGGTGGAATGGCCAGCCGCGCGCTGGCGGTGTTCACGGGCGGCTTTTTGATCTCCGTGGGCGCGCTTCTCGGCGGGGGATGCACCACCGGCGCGTTCATGGCGGGTTTCCCCACCCTTTCCGTGGGCAACTTTGTCATGGGCATGACGTTTTTCGCCGTGGGCATGATGACCACCTTTATATTGTATTGGGGCCGGTGGGGATTGCTGGAGAAAGTGAGAACCGAAAAGCGGCTTGACCTGGCCACGGATTAAACGAGGAATGCGCTTATGAACTGGTACGAACGGTCTTTTTTCATTGGAATTGTCGCTCTGCTGTCTTTCGCGTTGCTGGCGGAAGGGAGGCGGACGTACCTGTCCCGGCCGGAGGCCGGCGGCGTGATAGAAGCCAAGGCGCTGTACGAAACCATTCGCGCCGCCCCGGCGGACTACCAGGTGGTGGACATCCGCCCGTTGGAGGATTTCAAGGAGGGGCATGTTCCCGGCGCGGTCAACATTCCAGAAGGCGAATTGGCGCCCAACGCGCCGATTGATAGGTACAAGAAAACCGTCATAATCTCCGAGGAGGGCGATACGGCTGCCTCCCTCGCCCTCGCGCGGGAGATGCGCGTGGCGCAAAACCTGTCGGGCGGCATGTCCGCCTGGTGGAAATCGCGTTTGCCGGAGGAAAGCGGCGTGTTCGATCCCTCAAAAAAAGCGCGCGGCCCGGCCGGTTGTCTGTGACCAGTTGACGGGGACGGGATGTTAGGAACAAGGACGCTGGCGCTGGCTCTTGCGGCGGCGCTGGCCGTAGCGGCGGCCTTGGAGGCGAAGGGCGCGCCGCTCACCCCTGCGCGGGGAAAAACACGGGCCGCGGATTTTACGTTGAAGGAGGTGTCCGGGGGCGCGATCCGTCTGTCGGACTTCAGGGGCAAGGTGACGCTGCTCAATTTCTGGGCGACCTGGTGCCCTACCTGCCGCGCGGAGCTGACGGATCTCGAACGGCTTGGCGCCCGCTACCGCGCCAAGGGCTTTGAGATCGTCACCGTGGCGCTTGACGCCGCGCCCCCCGCGAATGTGGCGGCGTTCCTGAAAGATCGCGGCGTTACGTTGCGGACGTTGAGCGATGCCGACGGCGTCGCGTCAAGCCTGTACGGCGTGCCCGGCGTTCCCTATACCTTGCTGCTGGACGCGCGGGGCTACATAGCCTACCGCGTGGCGGGCGGCCACGACTGGAACGGCGCGGATACCGCCGCCGCCATCGAATCGCTCCTGTCGAAAACCGATGCTCAATAGAAGAAAGTTCCTTAAAGTGTCGGGCGTGTGCGGGGCGGGGCTTGCCCTGCCGGGCGGCGCCATGGCGGGCGCGCTGCATGTGGATGACCCGCTTCGGGCATACCCCTCGCGCGAATGGGAAGAGCAATACCGCAAGGAACTGGCGGCCACGCGCGGCGACAGCGAAGGCTTCGCCTTTCACTGCTCCAATTGCCAGGGCAACTGCGCATGGCGCACCGGCGCCCAGGGCGGCATGATCGTCCGCGAGGAGCAACTGGCGCAATATCCCCAGATCAACCCGGATATCCCTGACGCCAACCCGCGCGGCTGCAACAAGGGAATCATCCACTCCCAGGCGATGTACGAGAAGGACCGTCTGCTGTACCCCCTCAAGCGCGCGGGCAAACGCGGCGAAGGCAAGTGGGAGCGGGTGACGTGGGATCGCGCCCTGGAGGAGATCGCCGCGAAGGTTGTGGAAGTGATTCAAAAGCACGGCCCCGGCGGATTGATGATCCACGCGGGCACGGGAATTTTATCGCAAGGCAAGCGAGCGGGGCCGTTGCGGCTCGGCTCACTGCTTGGGGCGATTCGCCTCTACCCCTCCAGCGCCGTGGGGGACATGTTCACCGGCGCGAGCGTGGCCTATGGCGTGCCAAACGTGGGGCACTCGCTCGACGCATGGTTCGAGATGGACTACATCCTGCTGTGGGGGATCAATCCCTCGGTGACGCGCATCCCGGACGCCCATTACCTTTGGGAAGGCCGGTATCGCGGGGCAAGGATCGTCACCATCGCGCCCGATTACAACCCCACCTCCATTCACGCGGATATGTGGGTCCCGGTCAATCCGGGGACCGACAGCCTGCTGGCGATGTCCCTGGTGAACGCCGCGTTCGAGGATAAACTGTACAAGGAAGATTTCATCAAGGAACAGACTGACCTTCCCTTCCTTGTGCGAAAGGACACAGGATTGCTGCTGCGGGAGAGCGACCTTCGCAAGGACGGCTCCGGCGACGTTTTTTATTTCTGGGACAAAAAGACCAACTCACTGGCCGAAGCGCCGGGGTCCAAGGGGAGCAAAAGGGACACCTTGCGGCTAGGCGGCGCCGATCCGGCGCTTGAAGGGACTTTCACGGCCCAGACCCGCAACGGAAAAGTCCAGGTGACCACCGTATTCGAGCTTGCGCGCCGGGAAGCCGCCAAGTTTTCACCGGAGGATACCGCGGAGCGCACCGGCGTGCCTCCCGCCATGGCGCGCCGCATCGCGCGCGAATTCGCCGCGGCCAAAAAAGCGGGGCTTACCATCGGTTTTTCGCTCCACAAATACGCGTGGGGAATATTGGCCTGCTGGGCGCAGGCGCTGTTCTGCGCGCTCACCGGCCACGCGGCGGACACCGGCGGGCTGGATACCGAAAGCCAATGGAGCCTGGGCGGCATTGGCCCGTTGTCCAACCCCAAACCCGCCCGGTTCGCTTCCGGTTTCTTGTCGGAATGGATTGCGGGCGGAATGGACGATTCCCTCAAAAAGCATTACGGGGACAAGGAATTCAAGGCGCGCGCGGGCTTGGACGCGGACGCGCTCATCAAGCTTTCGCGCGAAAGCAGGGAAAAGAAATGGCTGGCCCACTACGGCGAGCCGAAGGCGCGGATCATCTTCGCCGACAACTTCTTCCGGCGCAATAAGTCGGCGAAAAATTTCAAGGACACCGTGCTGGCCGCCACGGAGCTGCTGGTGGCCGTCAATTTCCGGATGGATACTTCCGCCGAAAGCGCCGATTATGCGCTGCCTTCCTTCGCGCATTACGAGGGATGGGACATCCGCGGCGAAGTGGGCTACCACCGTTTCGCCAACTTGGTGGTTCCGCCGCCCGGTCTGCGGCCCGTGGGGGAAGCGAAAAGCGAGTGGGAAATCTGCCGCTTGCTGGCGGAGAAAATCGAGGCCGCGGCGAAGGCCGGTGGCGTCGCGAAAATCCCCGACCCCGAATTTAGCGTGACCGTGGATGGAGCCCAGACCGCGGTGACGCGGGATATGGACACGCTGGGCGCGGATTTCACGATGGGGGGCAGAATCGCCACGGACAAGGATGTGACGCGCTGGCTGGTGGAGAACGACCCGGCGTTCCAGCCGTGGAAGTTCGAGGACGCGGCGGCGCGCGGCTTCATCACGCTCAACAGGGAGGCGGGGCTGACTTCGCCGTTGTACGCATCCAAACCGTACCACTCGTTCGAGGAGCAGGTGTACCTGCGCCGCCCCTACCCCACCCTTTCGGGCCGGCAGCAATTTTATGTGGATCATCCGCTGTTTCTCAAGCTCGGCGCCGCCGTACCCACGGCGCGCGAACCGCTGCACCCCTCGCGCTTTCCGCTCAAGTTCTATTCGCCGCATACCCGTTGGGGCATTCACTCCACCTGGCGCACTAATAAATACATGCTGCGGATGCAGCGCGGCGAACCGCATGTGCTCCTCAACGCCTCCGACGCGGCGAAACGCGGCGTGTCCGATGGCGCGCGAATCCGCGTGTTCAACGACGTGGGGGAGTTTTTCGCCCTCGCCAAAATAGGCGCGGGCGTCCGCCCGGGTTCGCTGGTGATGGAACATGCGTGGGAGCCGCACCAGTTCAAGGGCCGGGCCGGCCTGAATTCCGTGGTGGCCGGGCTATTATCGCCCCTGGAGCTTGCGGGCGGATGGGGACATCTTAAGTTCGGGCCGGAATGGGACGGCAACCAGCTTGCGCTTGAAAGCTCGGTGGAAGTTGCGTTGGCGCAGGCAAGCGCCGGAGACACGTAAATGTCCAAACGTCAACTGGCGATGGTGATTGACCTGAACAAGTGCCTCGGCTGCCAGACCTGCACCATGGCCTGCAAGACCCAATGGACCAACCGCAGCGGCCGCGATTACATGTACTGGAACAACGTGGAGACCGCGCCGGGCAAGGGCTATCCCAAAATGTGGATGGAGAGCGGCGGCGGGTTCGACGCGGAGGGCGCTCTTAATGCCGGACGCATCCCTTCGTTGGAAAATGATTACGGGGCGCCCTTCGACCTCAACTTTGAATCGGCATTAGGCATGGCGGGCGCGGCGGAGCAAGGCAATCGGCCGTGGCTGCGCCCGGCTCAAAATCCCGCCTACGGCCCCAACTGGGACGAGGATGAAGGCGCGGGTGAATATCCCAACAGCTACTACTTCTACCTTCCCCGCCTGTGCAACCATTGTTCAAATCCCGCGTGCGTCAAAGCGTGTCCCCGGAAGGCGATCTACAAGCGGGAAGAGGACGGCATCGTGCTTGTGGATCAAAGCCGATGCCGCGGCTACCAGCATTGCGTCGCCGCATGCCCCTATAAGAAGGTGTTCTTCAACCCCGCCTTGGGCAGATCGGAAAAGTGCATTTTCTGTTATCCGCGTGTCGAACAGGGGACTGCCCCCGCCTGCGCCCGTCAATGCCCGGGCAGGGTGCGGTTCGTGGGGTATCTGGACGACGAAAACGGCCCGGTCGCGCGGTTGGTAAACAAGCACAAGGTGGCGTTGAGGTTGCGCGAGGATTTTGGCACACAGCCCAACGTGTATTACGTCCCGCCGCTTTCTCCGCCCAAATATGATGCGCGCGGCGAGATCACGGATGAACCGCGCATCCCTCTTGAGTATCTTGTGAAACTGTTCGGACCGTCTGTTCCCCATGTCCTTGAAACATTGCGAACGGAAATGGAGAAAAAGAAAACCGGACAAAGCTCTGAACTGATGGACATCCTCATCGCATATCGCCATGAGGAGATGTTCACCCTTGGGGCCCCCGCGGAACGCCAGAAAACATGAAAGCGCTGCTGGCGGCCACGCTGATCGCGGCCCTGTCGCTCGCATCCGTTCCCCCAGGCGCGGCGGCGGATCGCGGGATGGAGGAGTTGAAAAAGCAAAGCGCCGTCATCGGCGCGCGATTCGTCAAAGGCCCCCTGCCAATTGACCCCAGCGACTCCGGTTGGGACGGCGCCGCATCCACCACGCTTACGTTGTATCCGCAAGTCTCCGTGACACCCGGGGCCGCCATCGCGCCCCGCATATCCTCCCTTACCGTACGCGCGCTTTACACCAACACTAATGTCGCGCTGCGGCTTGAATGGCCGGACGATTCGCCTTCACTGGAACGAGGCATAGGGCGATTCGTGGACGCCATGGCGGCGCAGTGGCCGGCCAAGCATGGCAAAGGGATCGCCCTGCCCTATATCGGCATGGGGGAGCCGGGCGCGCCGGTGGAAATTGACTTCTGGCGCGCCGGCGGCAAAGTGGAATCGCTCGTGGCGGAGGGTTTCGGGAGCCTTGGCCCGCGCGATGCGCCGAACGCGGAAGTCCGCGCCGAATGGAAGGATGGCGCATGGCGTGTTGTAATCATACGGACCTTGCGCTTCCCCCCAACCGCCATGATGCCGGTGGCGTTCGCGATTTGGGAAGGCTCCGCCGCCCACCGCGACGGCGCCAAACTCCTGTCCCCATGGTCGTTCATCACTTTTGAAAACACGGCGCCGGACAAAGAATACGTCCACGGCCTCTTATGGAATCCACGTGGCCAGCCCGACCCGGCGAAGGGCCGGCAGGTGATGGAGGAAGCCGGATGCCCCGCTTGCCACGCCTATCCGGGAGTGGAAACCTCCAACGGCGTGGGGCCGGACCTTACTTACGCGGGAGGCGTCCATCATCCGGCGTACTTGCGGGAATCCATACGCAAACCATCGTCATTCATCGTTCCCGGCGATGGTCACGCCACCATGGAGGGAAAGAAAAAAGTGTCAGTCATGCCGGATTCAGGATTAACGGATGAGTCAATCCGGCGAATTGTGGATTATCTTCTCACGTTACATTGAGATTCGCGGCGTTTATTGGGTTAACCCATGCCAGGAGCAGACCATGGCGAATGACTTAAGGATTCGAGTTGAAAGCCACCCCGTAATCAAGGGCTTGATTAAAAATCCCGCATGGCGGCCCGTAGCGCAAGCGGCCATCAGTTACTTCGTTGATCAGAAAGAGTGCGCCATTGAACACTGGCGAACCTCGAAGGTCTGGGGACAGGTTGAATCAGTAGTGCGTGATTTGCGCCAAAGTTGAACCGGCTTTCCCGCGACTCCTGACGCCTGCTACACCCTCGCCACGCCTTGTCCCATTGGCCGTCGGCAGGGCTGCGGGATATCAACCGGCGACGGAAAAGCTGCATATAGCGATTCATAAGTTTTTCCTGCCCTCCGATTCGGTCTATAATATCTCCGGCCTTTACCTCACTAACCTAATTGACGGCGCCTGGCTATATCGCGGAACTCGGCGCTTGCGGTATCTGATATAGTTGTCTGTACGGGGGAAGAGACATGCCGCGGCGGAAGGATTTCTCCGGTTCAGATACGGTAGCCCGTATCCAAGGCCGCGATGCGGTCTTGATCGAGTCATTGGTCCACGCCTACACCCGTCACCTGTACAACGCCTGCCTGGGCATGGGATTCGACCCCCACGCCGCCGGTGAACTCGCGCAGGATGTGTGGATCACCTTTTACGAAAAAGCCCCCGGTTTCGAGGGGCGCTCCCATGTGCGTACCTGGCTGTTCGGCATTCTCCACAACAAGGCGCTGGAACGTAGGCGTCAACGCAGCCACCTTGACCTTGATGAAATAACCGAGCGGCAGGTGGATGAACGGTTCGACGGGGCCGGCTCGTGGCGCAGCCCCCCGGTCAGCCCGGAGCAATTTGTTCTGGCGCTGGAAACGGAAAAGCTGCTTGAGCGCTGCCTGGACAACCTCTCGGAAAACCAGCGCATGGCGTTCGTGCTCAAGGAGGTGGAGGAGTTTACCAGCAAGGATATATGTAATGTTCTGGGGGTTACCCTCACTAACTTGGGCGCGCTGCTGTTCCGGGCGCGCAACCGTCTGCGGGAGTGCATCGAGAGCGCCCATGGGGAAAAGTCAGGGCCAAGGAAAAAATGATTACGTGCAGGGAAGTGGTTCAACATATCAGCCGCGGCGAGCGCAAGGGCGTCTGGGGCTGGCTGGCGGTAAGGTTCCATTTGTTTATGTGCCGCCATTGTTCTGCGTTCGAACGTCATCTACAGGCGCTTAGGAGGGGAGTCCGGCGCTTGAGCGCGGGTGACGAAGAAGTTATACGGAAACTGGAACAGGAAGTATTGGAACGGTTGGGTGGAGGAAACGGCCCGTCATCCGGGAGCGGTAAAGGGTGACCGGCCAAAAGGAAGGAAAGGAACAAGCGATGTCACGAATATGGTTAAGCCTGTTCATGGTGTTTGCGGTGATGGCCGCGGTCCCCGCCAGCGCGGAAAAGGGGGCGAATCCGTGCGGGATGAAAAATCCGTGCGCGATGAAAAACCCCTGCGGGATGAAGAATCCCTGCGGGATGAAGAACCCCTGCGGGATGAAGAACCCGTGTGGCGCGAAAAATCCCTGCGCGCAGGCGCCAAAACCCATCAGGAAGGAGCACATCACCGACTACGCAAAGCTGCTTAAAAAGGGTGAAGCGTTGTGGAACGACACGAAGCTGGGGACAAGCGGGATGGCCTGCATGTCCTGCCATGCGGATCATGAAAACTTGAATCTGGACACGATGAAAGGCTGGCCGCACCACGTGAAGATGACCGGCGACATCGTGACCCTTGACCAGATGATCAATTTCTGCATGATCAACCCCATGGAAGGCAAGCCGCTGGACCCCAACTCGGTGGCGATGACGGCGATGAACGCCTACTATCACGAGTACGCGAAGGCGTATAAACCTTCGATGCCGAAAAAATAAACAACCAACAGGAGGAATTTCCAGATGAGATCACTTTCAATGTTCGTAACCGTCGCGGCGATGGCGCTGGCGTTGGCTTTGGGTGGGACCGCGTATGCCGGAGCCAATCCGTGCGCCAAGAATCCCTGCGCGGTGAAAAAGGACGCCGGGACGAAAAATCCGTGCGCGGCCAACCCGTGCGCGGCTAATCCTTGCGCGGCGAAAAATCCCTGTGGCGCGAATCCGTGCGCGGCCAAGATGGGCGGCAAGGGTCACGAAGGCCACAAGGGTCATGGTTCCGCCGGGAATCCGTGCGCGGCCAAGAATCCTTGCGCGAAGAAGTAATTATTATTCGCTGATCGCGGTGGCAGTCAACGCCGCGCTCCTCTCCGGCTTCGTCCTCGCCGGAGAGGGCGCGGCGTTATGACTCCGGCGCGGAAAGCTGGAAAGCGTTATGTCCAATGTCAGATCGCGCCGTCAAGGTATTAAGCCGCCGTCCGCGCGCGCCGCGAACCCGGACAATCACATCAATTCCGATCAATTCAAATTCGCTGGGAAGGCGCAGCGCCTCGGTCATCCACTGCGACTCCGCGTCAAAATCCATAAGCTCGCCGGTGGTGACATCGTAAATGTGATGGTGGTCCGTAGTCCTGGGTTCATATACCACCCGGGCCGGATCCACGATCAATTCGCGGACCAGCCCCTTGGCCGACATCAAGCGCAGCGTGTTGTAAAGCGTGGCCCTGGATACAGGATTAGACCCAAGGTTTATCTCTTCAAGCAGTTGTTCGGCGGTGACATGACGCTTATCCGAGAACAGCGCCGAGGCTATTTCCAGCCGTTGCAACGTCGGCGCAATACCATGATCGCGCAAAAGGTTGACCATGTCCATGTCCGGCCCAGTCTGTTTCATCATTCCAATCGTCCGCCTCATGGGTATAAGCGCCTCCCTTGTGCGGTACCGCGCCAAGAAGTATTTACCTGTAAAGCAATTCCTGGGCCACATGGACGCCGGACAGTCATGGACTGTTTTCAAAAACCTGATCCGGCTCTTGGACAAATAATTCCATCCGGACACCAGCCTGGGCTAATTGGATTTTTTCCAGCGGCGCCAGAAAAGTTACCGAATCATGCGCTGGTATTACGAGGCTACTTTCATGCCGACCGCCGTGGTTTGTCCTGATGTGAGCGGCATGATAAGATTGTTGTAATCTATTTGATACAGTGGGGACATGAATCTGTTCAGAATCAGTTCGGTACTATGAGTGTCACTGCGCCTTTTTCCAGATTTCATATTGGAATCATCGGGAAACTGCTGATTCTATGTGTAATCGTCGGCATTATTCCGCTGTTCGCATTGGGTTTATTCACCGCCCAGGCGTCGCTTAGCACCTTGGAGAAAAACACTGAAAAAAATCTGATCGCAACCGCGGATTTTCAAAAAGCGCAAATCGAGCGCACGCTGATGAGCATTGTGAAGGATGCGATATTTCTCGCCGAGTTGACGTACCTTAAACATTACCTGCAAGGTGAGCGCGCCCTGTTGCCGCAGGTGCAGAATGAGTTTCTGGAGTTCAATAAGTCACGTCCCGAATATTACCAGGTGCGGTTTATTGACCAGGCAGGGTATGAAATCATCCGCTCGAATTACAAGAATAACAGTTTCTTCCTTACCGGCGCAAAAGAATTGCAACCCAAGGGCGACCGCTACTACTTTCTGCAGGGGATGAGCCTTTCCAAGGGCGAGGTCTATTTCTCGCCCATTGACATGAACATAGAGTACGGCCAGATAGAAATCCCGCGCACCCTGGTGTTGCGGGCCGCCACGCCGGTGTACGTGGGGGAGGAGAAAAAGGGCCTTATCATCATCAACCTTTATGCGGCGGAATTTTTCCGCTGGCTCAGACTGCCCCGGCAGGACTATGTCTCCTTCCTTGCCGACGACAAGGGCGGCATTCTGCAACTGGAGCGAAACGGCGTCAGCGAGGCGGCGTGGCGTGAGGCCGGAGTGAACCAGGAGATGGTTCAGCGCTTGACGCGCGAGGCGTTGACCTCCAGGCAGGCCGAGGGGATCAGCATCAATTCCGGCGCGGCTATCGGAACCATGGCCCCAATCCGCAGTGTCAGCAACTTCAACCACCCCACCTGGATGCTGTTTACCCTGTCGCCCAAGACGTCGCTGGCCCAGCAAACCGCGCCGCTGACTACAATGCTGCTCACCGGCATCGTGGCGGAACTGCTGTTGATCGCGCTGACGGTGCTGTATCTGGGAAAACGGTTCCGGAGAAATTTCCAGAACATCACCGACATGGCCGATCACGCCGCCCATGGCGACTTTGAATACGGCGCCGCCACCGCCAAGGGCGAGGAGTTCGTGAACTTCACCTACAAGTTCGACCAAATGAGGCGGCAGATCAAGAAACGCATCGGATCGCTTGAGGAAGACCTGGAGAGCGCCCACGAACGGATAGATCAGCAGAAAAAAGAACTGCGGAAAATGGAGTCCATGCTGTTCCGGGCGGACAAGCTGGCCTCGCTTGGGGAGTTGTCCATGCGGCTGGCCCACGAAATCGGCAATCCCCTGGCCTCGATGAAAACCGTGGCGCAGGCCATCTGCGAAAGCCCGCAGGACGCGCCCAATTCCTACAAGCTGGGCAAAATTCTCGCCGAGGTTGACCGGCTCCACGACTTTTTGCAGAAGTTCAACAGCTTCGCCATCATGAAGGAGGTGGAAGCCGTCCCCTGCGATCTGCGCGAGCTTGTGCGCGACGTAAACTTTTTCCTGACCGTGCAAGCCAAGGCCAAGGGCGTGACCATCAAGGAGCAATTCGACCCGCAGATTGACAAGATCATGGTTGACCCCCAGCAGATAAAACAGATGCTGATCAACCTGATCCTCAACGCCATCCAGGCTTCCAGCGAACACGGCACGATACTGGTCAGCCTTCGCAACAAACCCGGATACTGTCCCCGCTGCTTCATCAATGAAACGCGCATCTGCTCCAACGGCGATCCCCAGACGGACTCCAACTAC
>JACQZB010000068.1 GCA_016207925.1 Nitrospinota bacterium | reverse complement strand
CGGCGGTGATCGTCTGCGGGCGCACCTTCGCCAACTTCTTCATGTACATGCGGGCGGTGAAAACCGGCCAGGTGGCCTGGGGCAAGATTGACCCCACCGCGCAGTATGTCCTTATTTTCCTCGGGTTCTCCGACATTTGGCTGATGAACCTGATGGGCGCATTGCGCTCGCTGGCGCGCAAAAGCAACCACGTGTACATGCAGGTCAAGGACGTCTCGCTGGAGTCCTATACCCCCACGCTAAAGTACGCGGGAATCATGACCACCGAAATCACGCTGGGCTTCTTCCTGTTGTTCATGTTCATTATCTGGTTGAGCCTGCACGTGAACATCGGCGAACCCAAGAAAGAAGCTTCGGCGCATCATGAGTGAGAAGGCTGACATGGCAAGCGCGCGCGAAACGTTCATGACGAATTTCAAGCCCAAGCTGATCGGGCTTGTGGGGATCAACGTCCTCATCTGGGCGTTGTCCTTTACGGTGTACCCGATGCCGGTGTCGTTCGGCATCATGTTCTCGGCGTTCACGCTCCCGTTCCTGATTTTCTTTTTCCTTTCGGACCGTGGCATGGCGCTGGCCGCCGATGGGAAGCCGTCCTTGGTGAAGATACTCACCTTCTATATCGGCATATCGGGTGTGTCGCTGGCGGTGATCCTGGGTGCGGTCGCCAAACTGGTGGGCCTGCCGTTCATGTTCGTGGCCACCATCGTGGTATGCGCGGGGTTGTGCCTGGCGCTGTTCCTGCTCCTGGAGTTCAAGCCGCCCATGGCCGAGCCAACCCCGGCGGGCGCGTTCAATAACATGCTGCTGGTGTATCTGGGGGCTTCTGTTCTCTATGTCGCCACCACCATCCTGTTGCCCCAGTACGACCCGAAGTTCGAAATCGAAAAGATCAAGGCGGCGGAGCTGTCGCTGGCGGGCGCCGACAAACCGACCATCATCAAGGCCGGCAAGGAAGTGTTCAAGGACTTCGAGTGCCACAATTGCCACAACACCGCCCCCGGCGGCGAGCCGAAACGCGGCCCCAACCTGGCGGAGATTGACATGGGCGGCGAAGACAAGATCGCCGAATCGCTGGTGGATCCGTACAAGGAAATCCTGAAACCCTACGCGGACAACCCCAAGGTGGCGCGCTCCATGCCGGATTACTACGGCAAGCAGATGAGCGCGGACGAGCAGACCGCGGTGGTAACCTACCTGGCCAGCCTCAAGGAATCCGCCGGCCCCGCGGTGTCCACCGACAAGATGCCGGAAGGCTGGTGGACCGATCCGGCCGTGTTGGCCGAGGGTCAGAAGATCTTCGAGGGGCTGGTGAACGAGGATGTGGCCTGCCACGTGTGCCACGGCAAGGAAGGCGTGGTGCAGTTCGAGGGCGCCACCGACTTCCGCCTGTCGCCGCACATGATCAAGAACACCGACGCGCGCTTCTTCCAGATCGTCAAGTTCGGTTTCGGGAAAGATAACCCGATGATCGGCTGGCGCGACTATCTGGACGACGCCCAGGTATGGAAGGTTATCGCCTACACCTGGACCTTCTACAGCAAGCACACGCTCAAGTCCGAGGAACCGGTGGCGCGCGAGGATCCGGCGGGTAAACCGGATGCGATTGACGTGATTAAGGAGCAGTACTGGGATTGAGAAATTCGCAAGAATCCTCCTCTTCTTCCCAGTTTTAGCCTCCAAGGCTTCCCCGGTCTTGGAGGCTTTTTTTATGGCGTGAAAGGAATGCGGGAAAGACGGAGCAGGGGTTAACGTCCGCCGGACATGGGGGGGAGCAGCGCCACCTCGTCGCCGTCGTTGACGAGGTGGTCCAGCGGGACGGTTTCCTGGTTGACGGCGAACAGGGCGCAGCCGCGCGACAGTATCCCCTCCTCAATCCCCGCGGCGGCGGCGGCTTTCGCCAGCACGGCGCGCAACGGGGTAGGGGCGGTGAGGGGGACATCAATCCGCCCGGTGCCCGCCCGGTCCTTGATGGAGGCGAAAAGCAGAATCCGCGCCATGGATTGGTTACATCAACGCGCGGGCTTCGTCCATCACCGCGGCGGTGATCGTGCGTATGCCCTTGGATTCGGCGAAGCGCTCGATGGCCTTACGGGCCATGGGCCGGGCGAAGGGGGGGACGTTGGCCAGCCGAGTTTCGGCGCCCGGATCCCAGGTGATCTGGTTTTCCGTATCGCGCGCCACGGAGGACTGGATCACCTCCATCAGCGGGGCGGGTTCGCTGCGTCCGCCCACCTGCACACCCAAGCCCTTGACCAGGGTGGTTTCGGCGGGATTGGTGAGCATGGCGAACGAGCCGCCGCACTTGGGGCAGGAGAACGTCAGGCCCACGGTATCGTCCCCGGCTTGCGCTCCGGCCAGTTTCATCACTTCATCGCATCGGGTACAAAGAAATTTCATGGTCTCCTCGCTGGTTCAGGCCCGCGCGGCGGCGTGGCCGCCGATCTTGGCCAACAGGGCGTCCGCGATGCGCTCTACCGCTTCGATGGGACCGGCTTCGCCGGCCGGCTTTAGCAGCCGTTGATCGTAGGGCAACGCGCCCAGCGCAGGGACGCCCATGATTGAAAGCGTTTCGCCCATCTCCCCTTCAACGTTGATCCGGTTCGCCGCGCCGCACAGATCGCACGTAAAGCCGCGCATGTTTTCGACCAGACCCAGCAGGGGGACGCCCAGCGCCCGCACCCGCTCGATGGACTTGAGCGTCACCTGGTAAGCAAGCAGTGTGGGCGCGCTGACCAGAACCACGCCCGCCAACGATGGGACAAGGGCCGTCAAATCGCCCAACCGGCCCACGGAAGGCGGCGTGTCAACGATTAGGTAGTCCAATTCGCCCCACTGAGTATCCGCCAAAAGCTCGCGCAACGCGCTGGCTTCCACGGGTCCGCGGGTTATCGAACCGCCCGCGCCCGCCCACGCCACGCTGGCGCGCGCCCCATATCCGGTGAGATAGTCAAGCGACATGACGCGCACCCCAAAGACGCCGGCTATGGGAAACAAACCCTCCTCGCCTCGGGTCGCATTGGCGCCGATGAACTCCGGCGCCAAAAGGCGCGGCAAAGATGAGCCGTAAAGGTCGGCGTCCAGGGCGCCTACGCGCGCGCCCCGGCGCGCCAAAGAGGCTGCCAGATGCGCGGCGACCGTGGATTTGCCCACGCCCCCCTTGGGGCTTGCCACCGCGATTACGGACTTGATGAGGGAAAGCCGGCCCGCAAGCCGTTCCATCATCTTGCCGACTTGGCCCAAGATGTCCGATCCGCCATCACCGGCGACCTCGTGGTACATGCGCATGATTTAATACTCCATCAATAGCTTCATGCCGCGAAATGCATTTGTGGTGATATTAACCCTGTGAGAGAGCGCAGCTCACCACCGCGCGATCCCGCGCACATTACAGAATAACATCAAACAATGAACGGCGCGAGCTTCAGGAACCGTTAGTAGTGTCTCAATTTGAAATTTGAACCGCAAGGCCTTTCGCTCCGCTCAGGGCGCCGGTAAAGGCATCTCACGCTTATTGTTGAAGTACTGAGGCAAAGCCGAAGGACCTTGCCGCACACTTTTCCCAAAATAATTCAAACTGACGCACTACCGAACCGTCAGGAACGCTCGTCTCCATTGGCGGCGGGTTTCGCATCAGCAATTTCCTCATGGGCGCTTAAAGACGCCTTGAAATTGCGTATGCCCGAGCCAAGCCCTTTGCCGATTTCCGGCAACTTCTTGGCCCCAAACAGGAGAACAACGATAAGGGAAATCACCACCAATTCCGGCATCCCGATTCCGAACATGATCCACCTTTATGTGTAGAATATTCAAAAGGGAAGCAATCCTTATTCCCTCCCAAGACGTATGAACAAACGGCAATGGGAATTATTATGTATCTAACTATAAAAGCAAGGTTTGCTTTAATGTTTCGTTATTACGGCCAGACGCTGTGAATGATATGTTCTAACTATCTTGCGCCCAAAAATGCTCCATATTGGAGCTTTGCAAAAGGTTGCTGGAACATAGTGGTCAATATCGTTTCTACCGGGAAAGTAATTTACCATCGTACGCTGTTGTTGAATATGGTGAACCGTAACAAGGAGAGGTTGTAACCATGTAATGAGCAACCAGTTAGGCGCGCCGAGGGGTTAAAAGGCATCGGCCTATATTTTCAATGCGTTGTCGGCACGGTATTTGCTGGTGCTTTACTTGGCGATGGTCTGTCGCTACACTTGAAGTTTACGGAGGAGTTTTGCGGGAATATGTATCATAACATTTTGGTGATGCTCGACAACTCCGACTATTCGCTTTGGGCGGTGGATCGGTCAATTGAGTTGGCGAGGGTTTCCGGTGGAAAGCTGGTGGGGGCGCATGTATATGCGGCGCGCCTGCATGAGGACCGGTTCATTCAGATGGAGCCGGGGTTGCCGGAGCGGTATCAGGCGCCGGAGGCGTTGCAGGAGCAGCGCACGATCCATGGCGAGTTGATCGAGAAGGGGCTTAAGATCATCTCCGATTCGTACCTGGACGTGTTCCGCGCGCGGTGCGAGAAGGAGGGCATCCCCTGCGATGGCAAGACGATGGAGGGGAAAAACTACGCCGAATTGGTGAAGGACATTCGCTCCACCGGGTATGACCTGGTGGCGATGGGGGCCAAGGGTTTGGGCGAGGTCCCCTCGGCGCCGATCGGTTCTGTGTGCGAGCGGGTGGCGCGCCGGGTGCAGGTGGACGCGCTGATCATGAAAAAGCCGCTGGCCCTTCATGGGGGCCATGTGGTGGTGTGCGTGGACGGTTCGGAACAGTCGTTTGCGGCGATGCAGGCGGCGGTGGCGATGGCCAAGCGCCTGGGGTGCCATATTTCGGCGCTATCGGTCTTCGATCCCGATTTTCACTACAAGGCGTTCCACAGCATCTCCAAGGTGCTTTCCAAGGAGGCGGGGGAAGCGTTCCGTTTCGAGCAGCAGGAGAAGCTGCATGAGGAGATCATAGACTCCGGTTTGGAGAAGATTTATCGCGACCACCTAAAACGCGCGGAGCAGATGGCCGAGCGTGAGGGGGTGGCGGTGGACGCGCATGTTCTGGCCGGCAAACCCTACGACCAGATACTCAAATGGATCGAGGGGAAAGAGATCGCGCTTTTGCTGCTGGGCCGGGTGGGGGCGCATTCCGACGAAATGCTGGATATCGGCTCCACCACGGAGAACCTGCTGCGATTCGCGCAGTGCAACATCATGCTGGTTTCCCGCCGGGTAAAGCCGGAAGCGGAGCAGGCCGAGCCGCTGACCCCCATGGAATGGGAAGAGGAGGCGGTGGCCATGCTCAACCGGGCGCCGGCGTTTGTGCGTAACATGATTCGCGGGCACATGGAGTCCATGGCGCGCCGCGAGGGTATGCCCCGTGTGACGGTGGACATGATGCGCCGGGCGCGGGAGAAAATGGGCATGTAGGTGGGTTTTATCCCCTACGCGGTGTCGTGGAACCTGACGGCCCGCTGTAATCTGCGCTGTCGGCACTGCTACCTGGACGCGGGCGAGCGGTCGGCGGCGGGGCCGGGCGAGCTTTCCCCGGCCGAGGCGCTGGGCGTGGTGGACCAGTTGGCGGCGCTCAACCGCGAGCTGGTGCTGATCCTCACCGGCGGCGAGCCGCTGCTGCGCCCCGACCTGGACGACATCATCCGCCACGCCTCCGGCAAGGGGATGATGGTGGTGTTGGGGACCAATGGGACGCTGTTGACCCCGGAACGGGCGCGGGAGCTTCGCGCGGCGGGCCTTTCGGGCGTTGGGGTGAGCGTGGATTCGCTGGATCCGGCCATCCATGATGAATTCCGCGGGGCGCCGGGGGCGCTGGCGCAGGCCATGGCGGGGCTGGCGGCGGCGCGGGACGCGGGGTTGAGCGTGCAGGCGCAGATGACGCCCACCACGCGCACGCTGGGCGAGCTTCCCGCCATCGCCGCCTGGGCGCGGGGGGCGGGGGCCAAGGCCTTCAACATATTTTTCCTGGTTTGCACGGGCCGGGGCGAAACCATGGCGGACATCACCCCGGAGGAATATGAGGGCGTGCTGCGCTGGGCGGCGGAAAACCGGAACGCCTATCCCGGCATGTTGATCCGCCCCAAGTGCGCGCCGCATTTCAAGCGCGTGCTGCACGCCAACGACCCCAACGACAATCTGCTGAAAACCTACATCGCCGCCTGCCGCGCGGGAACGCACTACATGCGTATCGGCCCGGACGGTGTGGTGACGCCCTGCCCGTACATGGAAACCCCGGTGGGGAACATCCGTGAGGGGAATCTGGCGGAGTTGTGGAACCACTCGCCGGTGTTCGCCCGGTACCGCGCGCCGGAGTATCACGGCAAATGCGGCCAATGCCAGTACCGGCTGTTGTGCGGCGGATGCCGCGCCCGCGCGCTGGCCACCGTGGGGGACGACATGGGGGAGGATCGCTGGTGCGTGTACACACCGGAGGGGCAGGAGGCGGTCATTGAAAACGCCGATACGCGCGCCAAGTTCGGCGGCGCGTCCGGCGGCGCGGGGCTGGCCTGGAGCGCGGAGGCGGCCGAGCGGCTGGCCCGCATCCCGTTTTTCGCCCGCGAGATCGTGCGCGAGGCGGTGGAAAGCTACGCGCGCGAGAAAGGGATCGCGCGGATCACTCCGGAAGTGATGACCAAGGCCAGTCCGGGCCGCCCGCCGATGTTCGGCCAGCCTAATGGCGCCGCGCCCGCTCCGTCTCCCGCGCCCGCCGCGCCGGAGGGTGACATTCCGTGGGATGCCGACGCCTGGGCGCGGGTGCAGAACGCGCCGGAATTCGTGCGGAGGGGCATACCCAAGCTGATGGCGCGCCGGGCCAAGGCGCGGGGGATAAGCCGCATCACCTCGGGGTTTCTCTCGGAAATCCGGGACGAGTCCATGATGCTGGTCACGCGCCGGATGAAGGATTTCGGGTTCGGCGAGATTGACATGGGCGCGTGGGACGCCTCCAGGGAAGTGTTTAAAAAAGACCCGAAGCGCGGCGAGGTGATCGAGAAAATCCGCGCGTTTCTCGACCAGCGGCCGGAGAAAAACCAGGCGATCATCGAAAAATTCGGCTCGTTCTTCTCCGATAACGTAGGCGAGAAAATGGGATGGACCCAAGAGGCGCGCGAGCGGATCGAGCGCGCTCCGGCCATGTTCCGGCAGATGGCGGTCTCCTCGGTGGAAAACTACGCGCGCAAAAGGGGATTCAAGTACGTCACCGTGGAGGCGCTGGAAGAGGCGATGGCCAAATCACCCTTTGGCGCGTTCGGGCGCAAACCGTCCTGACGCGCGCATCGCCGCTTGCCCCGGCCGCCCGGCCACGGCGCGCATGATCGCTATTGACCCATCCTTGCCGGGGGCGTATAAGTAAACATTTTTACGCCGTCCGGCGCAATTAGGGATCATCCAGTGACTGTCGAATCATCATCAGGCGCGGCTTCGCGGGGCATCGTGGGGCGGTTGTACTGGTGGGTGTTGTCGTGGGCGCACACGCCCTACGGCGCGCCGGCATTGTTCATCCTTGCGGTGGTGGAGTCGTCGTTTTTCCCCATCCCTCCCGATCCTTTATTGCTGGCGCTTGGAATTTCGCGGCCCAAACGGGCGCTATGGTACGCCACGCTGACCACGGCGGGGTCGGTGCTGGGCGGGGCGCTGGGCTACGCCATCGGCTATTTTTTCATCGAGACCATCGGGATGCCCATTATCGAGTTTTACGGCGCGGGGGCGAAGTACGCGCAGATCCAGGCGCTGTACGGGGAGTGGAGCGCGGCGGTGGTGCTGGTGGCGGGGGTCTCGCCGATTCCCTACAAGGTGATCACCATCGCGGGGGGCGCGTTCAAGATCGGTTTTGCGACCTTCATCCTCGCCTCGGTTGTGGGGCGCGGCGTGCGGTTCTACACCGAGGGGGCGCTGGTGTACTGGTACGGCGAGGCGATCCGGGATTTTGTTGACCGGTACATGATCGCGCTTTCGTGGCTGTTCGCGATTCTGCTGGTGGGGGGATTTGTGGCGCTGCGGTATCTGCTGGCGTAGCCCCGCGTTTTGACGGACGCTGCCCGCGCGGTAGAATGGGCGTGTCACCCACATAGGCGAGTAATGAACGACCCCGCGCCGAAAGTCCGCCCGCTGGAAGCCATGGCGGTGGAGCATGAAGGGCAGCGCATGGTGGCGCTAAGCTCGCCGGACGGGCTGGCGCCGGGCAGCGCGCTGGTGACCTTGCCTGCTTTTTACCTTATCACCCTGATGGACGGCGCGCGCGGCGTGGAGGCCATGTGCCTTGACTTCAAGCGCCAGTTCGGCCAGAACGTGCGGCCCGGCGACGTGCGCCGGCTGGTGGCGCAGCTCGACGAGGCGCTGCTGCTGGACAACGAGCGCTACCGCGCGGCGCGCGCGTCGGCGCGCGAGGAGTTTTTGAGCCAGCCCGAACGGCCCGCGGCGCTTGCGGGGATCAGCTATCCCGCCGATCCCAAGGAACTGGGCGCCGCGCTCGATTCCCTTGTCGCCGCGGCGCCCGAACCGGAGGGGGGCGAGGCGCGGGCGATCATCGTCCCCCATATTGATTTTCGCGTGGGGGCCGGCATGATGGCGCGCGCCTGGAAGGCGGTGGAACAGGCGCGGGCGGAGCTTTACGTGGTTTTGGGCGTGGGCCATTCGCTCACCGACGAGTTTTTCGCCTGCCTGCCCAAGGCCCACCAGACGCCGCTGGGGACGCTGCCGGTAGCGCGTGATTTTTTGGATCGGCTGGCGGCGCATTTCGGCGGGGACATCCGTGGCCAGATGGAGGCGTGCCGGGCGGAGCATTCGATAGAATTCGCCACGCTGTTCGCGGCGCGGCTGGCGGCGCGCGCGCCGGGCGCCGAACTGGCCCCGGTCATCCTTTCATTTCCCGAAATGGTGTGGGATCTGGAACATCCGGTGTTCAACGGGGAGCGGGTGGACCGGTTCATCGAGGCCTTGCGCCTTACCCTTGCGGAGGAGCGGCGGCGGGTGGTGGTGGTGGCCAGCGTGGATTTTGCCCACGTGGGCGCGCGGTTCGGGGACGGGGAGCGGTTGACGCCGGAGCGGCTGGCCGAAGTGGAACGCGATGACCATGAGTTGATCGCGGCGCTGGTCCAGCCCGATGCGGGGCGTTTCCTGGAAGTGATACGGCGGATCAATCCGCGCAACCGGATATGCGGGTTCCCGGCGCTGTACGCGCTGTTGTCGGCGGTATCCCCCGGCGAGGGCCGTTTGCTGGAGTACCGGCAGAATATAGAAGGGGACATGGAGAATATGGTCAGTTTCGCGGCGTTGACCATGAGGTAGGCGCGGTTTTAACCAAAAGCTAACAATGGGGGCGCGGCCAAACTGGTACGCTCAAGCAATATGGGCGGCATGGCGAAAAATATCCGGATCCTCACCGTTGACGACGAGGAGGATATCCAGGAACTGCTGCGCTACACCCTCGAACGCGAAGGTTACGAAGTCACCGGAGCGTTGACGGGGGAGGAAGCGTTGGAGGGCGCGCGCGCCAATCCGCCGGGCCTTGTCCTGCTGGACCTGATGCTGCCGGGAGTCAACGGACTGGAGGTGTGCCGCCGGCTGCGCGCGGGGAGCGCGACGCGGCGGATCCCCATCATCATGCTCACCGCCAAGGGGGAGGAGGAGGATATCGTCCGGGGCCTGGAGCTTGGCGCGGACGACTATGTGGTCAAGCCGTTCAGCCACAAGGTGGTTCTGGCGCGCATCGCCGCGGCGTTGCGGCGCGCGGGGGAGGACGCCACCGCCAGCATTCTGAAAATCGGCGACCTTACCCTTGACCGGGAACGGTACCAGGTCAGCCTGGGCGGCAAGCCGCTGGAGCTTACACAATCGGAGTTCGCCATTCTGGCGGCGTTGATGGCCAAGCCGGGCAAGGTGATGACGCGGCGGCAACTGATTTCCGACATACGCGGCGGCGAGATAACCGTCACCGACCGTTCCATAGACGTGCATGTGACGGCGCTACGCAAAAAACTTGGGCGGCAGGGGGAGCGGATCGTGACGGTGCGCGGCGTGGGGTACCGCTTTGACGTCTAGGGCGCGCCGTCAGGGCCTGTTCTGGCGCGCGTTCATTCCGGCGGGTCTGGCGGCGCTGGCGGGAGCGGCCGCCGGGCGATGGTTCGCCGGGATTCCGGAAAGCCTGGCGGCGGCGCTGGCGGCGGGCGCCTTGGCGGCGGCGTGGATAAACCATGGATTGGCGCGTCCGCTGGAACTTTTGCGGCAAGGCGTGGCGCGGTTTGCGCTGGGGTCGCTGGACGCGCCGGTAGCGCGGTTGAAGCCGCATGAGTTCGACGAGGTGGGCGAGGCGCTCAATCACATGGCGGCGGGGCTGGAGCGCCGCATCAGGACGCTGGGCGACGAGGCGCAAAGCCTGGACGCCACGCTCACCTGCGTACAGGACGGCGTGATCGCGGTCAGCCCGGAGATGCGGGTGCTGACCATAAATCCGAAGGCGCGCGAAATCCTCAACATCCTCACCACGCGGCTGGACGGGCTGGCGCTGGGCCAGGTGTGCGCGCATGGGGAGTTTTTGCGGTTTGTGGAGGAGGGGCTGGCCAGCCGGGCCAGCGCCGAACGGGAGATCGCCATGGACAAGCCGTTCGCGCGCGCGGTTCTTGCCATCCGCAGCCCGCTGTTTGGCGCGGGCGGGGAGCGGCGCGGGTTGGTGGTGGCGCTCAACGACATTACCCGGATGAAGCGGCTAGAGAACCTGCGCAGGGAGTTCGCCGCCAATGTGAGCCACGAGCTGCGCACTCCGGTGACCGCCATCAAGGGATTCGTGGAAAACCTGCGGTCCGGCGCCATCCATGAACCGGAGAACGCGTCGCGTTTCCTCTCCATCATCGAGCGGCACATAGACCGGCTGGGGGCGATTATCGAGGATTTGTTGAGCCTGTCCAAGCTTGAACACGCCGAGGCGGACCGGCGCCTTGCGATGGAGACGCATCCGGCGCGGGAGGTGATTCTTCGCGCCGTGGAGATGGCGGGTCCCAAGGCCAAGGCCAAGGGCGTGGCCATAGAGGTCCAGTGCCCGGAAGAGATCGCGGCGCCGCTCAACGCGCCGCTTATGGAGCAGGCGGCGCTGAATCTGATAGACAACGCGATCAACCATAGCCCGGAGGGCGGCGCGGTGTGGGTGACCGGCGCGGTCAATTCGGGCCAGCTTTCCATCATCGTGCGCGACCGGGGCTGCGGTATCGAGCGCCAGAGCCTTGACCGGCTGTTCGAGCGTTTCTACCGCGTGGACGAGGCGCGCTCGCGCAAGCTGGGGGGGACGGGGCTGGGGCTGTCCATTGTCAAACATATCGCGCTGGCGCACGGCGGCCGGGTTTCGGTGGAAAGCGCGCCGGGCGAAGGAAGCGTGTTCTCCATCCACATTCCGGCCGGCGCCGCGTCCAGGGGCGCGGCCAACGGCGAGGCGGCGCGTTGACTGCGCGCGCGGCGCCCGGTACGCTGGATGGCCATACCACGCGGGGCGAGGCGATGTTGGAGTTCGGCAAGAAGGCGCTGGAGACGATTGGGTTCGGCGTCCGTTATCCCGGCGGGGTGGTGGGGCTGCGGGAGGTGAGCGCGGGATTCGCCGCCAACCGGGTAACGGCCATCATCGGGCCTTCGGGCTGCGGCAAATCCACCTTCCTGCGGGGCGTCAACCGGCTCACCGACGAGTTTGGTTGCGAGTACGAGGGGCGGGTGATCCTGTCGGACGGCGCCGACGTGCTCAAGCTCAACGCCTACGACCTGTGCCTGCTGCGGGGCGAGAAGGTGGGCTATGTGACCCAGAAGCCAACGCCCTTTTCCGGCAAAACCGTGCTGCAGGACGTGGCCATGCCGCTCAAGGCGCTGGGCGTGCGCGACCGGGACGTGGTGTACGGGCGGGTGCGGGCGGCGCTGGAGAAGGCCGCGTTGTGGGACGAGACGCGCGACCGGCTGGACCACCTGTCCACATCGCTGTCCATCGGGCAGCAGCAGCGGCTGTGCATCGCGCGGGCGATCATCAACGCGCCAGAGATACTGCTGCTCGATGAGCCGTGCAGTTCGCTGGATCCGCGGTCCACGCAGCTTATCGAGAGCCTGATCGTGGAATTGGCGCGCGAGCATACCGTCATCCTGGTGACGCACAACATGCAGCAGGCCCAGCGCGTGGCGGAGTACACCATGTTCCTGTACGAGGGGACGCTGGTGGAGTATGGGTTGACGCCGGTCCTGTTCAGCAACCCATCCCATCCGCTCACGGCGGATTACATCATCGGCAAGTTCAGTTGAACGCGGCGAGGCGGGCATGACCAGGATCATCATGGACGAGATGAAGCGCACGCGCGAGGCCTTGCGCGCGCTGCTGCTCCGGGTGCAGGAGGGGCTGCGGCTGACCATCCGCCTGGCCGGCGGCGAGGAGGACATGACGCCGCTGTTGGCGCGGGTGGGCGAGTTGGAGGACGAGAGCGACCGGGAAATGACGCGCATCACCGGCGAACTGGCGGACATCGTTGGCAAGCTGTACCTGGCCGGCCTGCTCAAGCGCGCGGTGGTGTGCGACGCGGTGGTGGCGCACGGGGCGGAGGCGATGCTGGACACCCTGCAAAGCGTGGCGGCCACCTGGCGGGAATTGATGGACAGCGAGCCGGGCGCCGTCACCCATGAAACGCGGCTGCTGCTGGATTCGATGCTGCAAAACTGCGTGGTGATGATCGAGAAGACGGTGGATATTCTGGACGGCAAGGATTCCAGCGAAACCGCCCTAGCCTTCATCCGCGAGCTTGACCGCAATGTCAACCAGGCCAACCTGACGGCGCATGAGGCGCTGCTGGGGCAAAAGGGGGACCGGCGCGCCATCCTGCGGCTGATCCGCGTGTTTAAGAACGTGGAGGCGCTCGGCGACAAGATCAAGTCCGCCGCCATGTACCTGCTGTATATCCGCACCGGCGAATTCATCAAAGTGTAAGCGCTTCGCCCAATTAACCAAAACTTAACCCACGCCCGCCGCTTTTTTGCCTAGACTTGCCCTTGAACGGAGGGCGAAGTCATGAACACAGAACAATTGGCTCACCGGATCGAACGCGAACTCATTGAACGTAGCGACCACGCCTTGTCGCTTATCACCCATGATTTAAAGTCGCCCCTGGTGGCCATCATGGGTTTTACCGGCCTCCTGCGGCGCGGCATCGAAAAACAGCCCCACAACCCGGAGTGGCTGACGATGCTGCGCCGGATGGAGTCGGCCGGCGAGAGCATGATGCGGCTGATCGAGGATTTAATGTTCATGGCCCGGGCCGAGGCTGGCCACGAGCCGCTGGAGCCGGTGTGGGTGGAAAGCCTGGACGCGGAGCTTGCCGACATTGTGAGCACATTCCAACTCGAGGCCAGCGCGCGGCGGATCGCGTTGTCGCTGGACGCGCGGGGGCCGCTGCCTCCGGCGCGGTGGGACATGCGGCGGCTGCGGTACCACGCCATCAACAACGTGATCTCCAACGCGCTCAAATTCACGCCGGAGGAAGGGATGGTGACGGTCCAGGCGAAAGCGGAGGGGGAGACGATAGCCCTGCGCGTGATTGACAACGGCCCCGGCATCCCCCTGTCCGAGCGCGGAAGGATTTTCCAGCGGTTCGAGCGGGCGACATCCAGTTCGGCGCGGGTGGCCAAGGGCAGCGGACTGGGGTTGTACAACGCCAGCCTGGTGGTGACCCGCCACGGGGGCGAGATTTTCATCGAGGACACGCCGGACGGCGGCGGCGCCTGCGTGTGCCTGCGGCTGCCGCGCGATCCGGGGTTGATTACGGAAGGCTGCGTTCGGGCATAAACCGGCGGCGCGCCGCCTGCCGCGCGTCTGCTATAATCACCGCTCAACCTTGTAATTTCAGGATGAGTACGGTGACAGAGTTTTCCGCCCAGTACGACCCCAAGGGGATAGAGGAGCGTTGGGCCGCCCGCTGGATCGAGGCGCGCGCCTTCGCCGCGGCGGACGTTTCGGACAAGCCCGCCTATTCCATCGTCATCCCGCCGCCCAACGTCACCGGCGTGCTGCACATCGGCCATGCCTTGAACAACACCCTGCAGGATATTCTGGTG
>JACQZB010000067.1 GCA_016207925.1 Nitrospinota bacterium | reverse complement strand
GACGTTCTTGAAGCTCACGGAGCGGCCATAGCTGTCGGTGAGCCGGCCCTCGTCCATGATCTGCAACAGCATGTGGTAGATGTCGGCGTGGCCCTTCTCTATTTCGTCGAACAGCACCACGGAATAGGGGCGGCGGCGGACACGCTCGGTAAGCTGGCCGCCCTCTTCATAGCCGACATACCCCGGAGGCGCGCCCACCAGCTTGGAGGCGGCGAACTTTTCCATGTACTCGCTCATGTCCAGCCGGATGAGCGCGTTGCGGTCGGCGAACAGGTATTCGGCGAGAGCCTTGGCCAATTCGGTTTTGCCCACGCCGGTGGGGCCGAGCAGCAGGAACGCGCCCATGGGGCGGGCGACGTCCTTAAGGCCCATGCGCGAGCGGCGGATGGCGTTGCACACCGCTTCCACGGCGTCGTCCTGGCCCACGATGTGCTTTCGCAATTCGTCCGCCATGACCTGGAGCTTGTGGGTCTCCTCCTTCTCGATGCGGTTGAGGGGGATGCCGGTCATGGAGCTGACCACGTAGGCGATGTCCTCTTCGGTGACCATGGGCCGCTTGGTCTCGATGTCCTCCTCCCAACTTGCCTTCATGCGTTCGAGGTTAAGGCGCAATTCCTCTTCCTCGTCGCGCAGGCGCACGGCGGACTCGAAATCCTGGCGTTCGATGCATTCCTTTTTCTGCTGGGCCAGCTTGTCAATCTTGAACTGGAAATCGCGTATCTCCGGCGGGAAGGTGGACTTGCGCAGATGCACGCGCGACCCGGCCTCGTCTATCACGTCTATGGCCTTGTCCGGCATGGTCTCCTCGATGGCCGGGGGCTGCACGATGACCGGCTGGAAGCGCCGCTCCAGCGCGCCGTTTTTCTCGATGTACTTGCGGTACTCGTCCAGCGTGGTGGCGCCGATACACTGTATCTCGCCGCGGGACAGCGCGGGCTTGAGCATATTGGAGGCATCCACGCTCCCCTCGGCGGCGCCCGCGCCCACGAGGGTGTGGATTTCGTCAATGAAGAGGATGATGTTGCCCGCCTGGGTGATCTCCTTCATGATCGCCTTGATGCGCTGCTCGAACTGGCCGCGGTACTTCGTCCCGGCGATCACCGCGCCCAGATCCAGGCTTATCACCCGGCGGTCGTGCAATAGCTGGGGCACCTCTCGGCTGAAAATGCGCTGGGCCATGCCTTCGACGATGGCGGTCTTGCCCACGCCGGGCTCGCCGATAAGCACGGGGTTGTTCTTGGTGCGCCGCGCGAGAATCTGGATGACGCGCTCGATCTCCTTGTCCCGCCCGATCACCGGGTCAAGCTTGCCTTTGAGCGCAAGCTCGGTCAGGTCGCGCCCGAACTCGTCGAGCGCGGGCGTTTTGGTCTGCTGTTTCTCCGGCTGGCTGGCCGGTTCGCGCAGCAAGTTGATGGTCTGCTCGCGCACGTCGGAATAAGTGATGCCGAGGCTGGCGAGCACCTTGGCGCCGACGCCGTCTTTCTCGCGCACAAGCCCCAACAACAGATGCTCCGTGCCGATGTAGCTGTGCCCCATGCTGCGGGCCTCTTCCACGGAATACTCCAGCACTTTTTTAGCGCGGCTGGTGAATGGGATGTCGCCGATGATCAGGGTGTTGGAACTGGCCGGCAGATTGCGCTCCACTTCCATGCGGATTTGCTTGAGGTCAACACCCAGCCGCTGCAACACCGCGATGGCCACACCGCCGGAATCCTTAAGCACGCCAAGCAGCAGATGCTCCGTACCCAGGTACTCGTGCTGGTTCTTTTCGGCCTCTTCGCGGGCGAGAATGATGACCTTGCGCGCCCGTTCAGTGAAACGCTTGAACATGCCCAACTCCGTAACAAAATAAGATACACAAGGCAGTTGATCAGCGCCGCGCGGGGCTTTGCCGGATGCGCCCGCCCGCCCTGCTTTTGGCGGCCCGGGCGTAATGATCAAACAGCCTGATTCTTACTGACTCATTCTAACACATCGCCGCCGGGCGCCACAATTTTCCCGTCCTGGATGCGGATGATGCGGCTCATGCGCGCGGCCAGCGCCATGTTGTGCGTGACGATGACGAAGGTCTGGCCCCGGTCGCGGTTGAGCGTGAAAATGAGTTCCATGATTTCCTCGCCGGTTTTTGAATCCAGGTCGCCGGTGGGTTCGTCGGCCAGGGCCAGCGCGGGACTGTTCACCAGCGCGCGGGCGATGGCCACGCGCTGCTGCTCGCCGCCGGAAAGCTTGCCGGGCCGGTGGGTAAGCCTTTGGGAAAGGCCGACACGGGCGAGCAATTCGCGCGCGCGCGCCAGCGATTCGCTTCGTGGCGCTCCGGCGATCATGGCGGCCAGCGCCACGTTTTCCTCGGCGGAGAACTCGTTGAGCAGGTTGTTGGACTGGAACACAAACCCCACCCTGGCCCGGCGGAAGGCGGCGAGCTCCGCCTCGCGCATGGCGAACACGTCGCGCCCCTCGTAGTACACTTTGCCCTCCGTGGGGGTATCGAGCGCGCCGAGTATCTGCAGCAGCGTGGACTTGCCCGCCCCCGACATGCCGACGACGGCCATGATCTCGCCGCGGTCAAGGGTCAAATCAACCCCGTCGAGGGCGCGCACCTCGCGCTCGTCCATGACAAAGCGCTTTTGCAGCCCTTCGGCGCGCAGCAACTCCCCGCTCACAGCATCCATTGCGTCACCGTGATGGCGCAGCCGCCCGCCAGCGGCACGGTCAGGTTATCGTCCAGGCGCACGCTATAAAGCTCCGCCAGCGTGGCCGCCATCGCGCCCATGGCGGAGGCCGCCGCGGGCAGTTCCAGCGCCGCGCCGGTGAGCAGGCACACGCACAGCATCGCCGCGCCGCCCTCCAGGCTCCGCCCGTTGGACAGGCGCAACCGGCCGTAGCGCCTTCCGATCAGCGCGGCCGCGGGATCGCCCAGCGCGATATAGAATAGCGCCGCCACGGCCGGAATGGCGGGAAACGCATACAGGCAGATCACCGTGGCCAGCAGAAGGCTCGATGAGCCGGTAAGCGCGCCGCCCTCGCGCCGCTTGAGCAAAAGCCCGAAGGTGCGCACGAAAAAACTGTTAAGCGGCGGAAAATATAACCGGCCCAGGTCAAGCCCGATCCACACCGCCGCCAGCGCCGCCGCGATCAGCGCGATCCACTCGCGCGGGAACGGCTCGTACAGAAACGCGGCGGGAAACACCGAGGCGGCGATGACGTGGAAGGTTTTGCGCGGCAGATGGCTGTCGGCGGCGATTGGATTATTCATAGCGCAACGCCTCCGCGGGGTCCACACGGCTGGCGCTCCAGGCGGGGTACAAGGCCGCGATGACCGTGATGACCAGCGCCGCCGCGCAGACCAAGGCCACATCCTCCCAACGCATAGCGACAGGGAGCCGTTCAAGGTTGTACACGTCGGAAGGTATTTTCACGAACTCGTAGCGCTTTAGCAATTCGCACAACGTCACCCCGCCGGCCACGCCCAGCGCCGTGCCCACGGCGCCGATGGTGAACCCTTCCAGAAAAAATATTTTCATTATCGAGCGGCGCGAGGCGCCCATGGATTTCAATATGGCGATGTCGCGCGTTTTCTCCAGCGTGACCATGATCAGCGTGGAGACGATGTTGAACGCCGCCACGAAAATGATGAGTATCAGGATCAGCCCGATCACCGTTTTTTCCAGCGCCAGCGCGAAGAACAGGTTGCGGTTGAGCGATTGCCAGTCGCGCGCCCGGAACATCGGGCCTAACCGTAATGAAATCGCTTGCGCGATGGCGGGCGCCTGGTAGATGTCGTTGACCTTCACCTCGACCCCGGTAACGCGATCCCCCAAATTGGTCAGGGCCTGCGCCTCGGTCACGGAGACCAGCGCCACGGTGGAGTCCACCTCGTACATGCCCGCGTGGAACAACCCGGCAACGTAGTACTCGCGCGTGATGGGGGCCGATCCCGCTGGTGTCATGCGCCCCATGGGGCTGACCACGCGCAGGGGGTAGCCCACATCCACGCGAAGCAGGGACGCCAGTTCGCGCCCCAGAATAATGGGGGCGCGCCGCGTTTCCACCATGTCGCCCAGGTCGTCCGGCTCCATCCCCGTTTTGGCGTAGCGCTCATCGAGCTTGTCCAGCGAGCCGTCGGACATGAATCCGCCGAAATCCGCCAGCGCGGCGGCGTCGGCGGGGTCAACGCCGCGGATGGCCACGCCCGCGACTTTCTCCTCGGAGGTGAGGATGGCCTGGGTAAATACGAACGGCGACGCGGAGCGCACGCCCTCCTGGGCCAAGGCCGCTGCGCGCGCCGCGCCAGCCTCGGCGGGCGCCATCGGTCCGGCGGCGGAGATGACGATGTGGCTGTTGGCGCCCACGATCTTGTCGCGGATGTCGTTCTGCGCGCCGGTCATCACGGCGAGCACCGCGATCAGCGCGGTGACGCCGATAGCGACTCCGGCGATGGAAATGAAGGTAATCAGCGAGATGAAGGTCTGCTTGCGCTTGGCCTTAAGGTACCGCAGGCTGATGAAGAGTTCGTAGGACATGATCGAAAAGTATAGCGCAAAGAGCCGGAAGCCATTTGAATTTTACAATTCCCCTTCCGTCTCCTTGTTGAGCCGGTTGAAAAACTGCTCCATGAACAGGTTGCGCTCTTCGGCTATCTCCCTGCCCGAAACGGTAAGCATCCGCGCGCGCACGTGGCGCAGCTTCACCAGGTACTCGCGATAGGCGGTGTCGTCCGCGCCGTAGGCGGAAGTGGCGGCCACGTCCACATGGGGATCGTGCAGCCGCGCGCCGATTTCCCCGGCGAACTGAAAGGCGCGGCCTATACCCACCGCCCCGATGCCGTCGAGCTTGTCGGCGTCGAACAACACCTTGGCTTCCGGTGTGGAAGGCGCCGGGCCGCCCCGGTAGCGGTGCGCGGCGACGGCGGTTTCCACGGCGTGGATAAACGCTTCCGGCGCTCCAAGTTCTTCCAGGATGCGGCGGGCCATGGCGGCGCCGGTTTCGGCGTGGCAACGGACGCCTTTCTCCCGGTCGCACTCCTCCCGTCCGATGTCATGCAAATAGGCGGCGGCGAGCAGTATCCCCATATCGCATCCTTCACGGAGGCCGAGCCTACGGCACAAATTCACCACCCGCTCGACGTGATCCCATCCGTGCGAGCCGCGCGCATTGGCGAAAAACGATTTCGCGCGCTCCCGCGCCGATTCAAGCAGTTGATTGTCCATGGTCATAGGTTGCGCGCTTTCCCTTTGTGCGCCTGCTACCGTAAACCAGGGGGTGGTTTTGGTCAAGCGCTCCTGTGCTATACTATTTTCATGCGTTCGACATTCGTTCACCGGGGACTCCTTGCGCTGGTTCTGGCGGCCTTGGCCGTGCCATGCGCCGCGTGGGCGGAGGAAAAAGGCGCGGCGGAAAAAGCCGGCGCGGCCATAGACCGTGGTCTGGAAAACACCAAGGAGTTTTTCTCCGACTCGGCGGTGACGGCGCGGGTGAAAAAGCGCCTGCTGCAGGATCCCAAGGTGTCGGGATTCGACGTGAAGGTCAGCACGCAGGATGGCGTGGTGACGCTTACCGGCGATCTGGAAAGCGAGGAGAGCGCGGCGCGTGTCCTGGCCGTTACCCGCGCCACGCAAGGCGTGAAGGAGGCGGTCAACCGCATGATGATCGTCATCCGCGCTCCCTCGACGTCGCGGTGATCCGGGGCTATCCGCAATCATGACCAAAACCAGCGGCCAAAGCATGGCGCTCCGCAAATACAGCGACTACCTTGCCCGCCACGGGTTGAAGTCCACCGTGCAGCGCGACCTGATCATCAGCGAGTTTTTCAAGTCGCGCGGGCACATCAGCGCCGACGAACTGCACGCGAAGCTGCGCGAAACGCACTCCTCCATCGGCTTGGCCACGGTGTACCGCACGCTCAAGATACTCGCCGACGCCGGCCTGGCGCACGAGCGGCGCTTTAACGACGGCTTTACGCGGTACGAGTACTACGCCCCCGACGACACGCATCACGACCATATTGTCTGCGTCGGCTGCGGGGCCGTGGAAGAGTTCGAGAATACGGAAATCGAAAAGCTTCAGGAGCGGGTGGCCGCCAAGCACCATTTCAAAATGCTGGACCACAAGCTGGAAATTTACGGGCTATGCGCCAAATGCGCCGCGGGCGACGGCGGCGCCCAGAAGAAATAGCCCTCCTCAATCCACGTTCAGGCGCGTCACGATGTCGGTGATGGCCTGATCGGAATTTTCCTTCGTCACCGCGCACGTCCCGGCGCCCACATGCCCGCCGCCGCCGTACTCCGCCATCAGGTTGCCCACGTCCACCGTACAGCCGCGGTTGATGATGCTGTGCCCCACGGCGATGGTGACCATGTCGGGCGTGGGGCCGTCGAACACGCGCACCGCCACCTTGGCGCGGGGGAATATCGCGTACACCAGGAACCGGCTGCCCACCGGCACCGCGCGGACGCCCCGCAGATCGGTGATGGCCACGCCGCCTTCAAGCGTTGATCTCTCCACAAGCGCTTTTTTATATTCCTCCTGCTGCTTGAAATATTCGCGGACGCGGTCGCGCACGTCGTCGAGGTTGAGTATCTCCTCGATGGTGTGCTCCTTGATCCACTCCACAAGGTTGAGGAAATATTCGCGCGACGCGGCGAAACCGGAGCGGGGATCCACTGTGTTGGAAACCCGCACCCAGCCTTCCGGACGCAGGATGTCGTTGAGGGACAAATGGGCGGAGTCAATCTTGTCGGTCGCGGTGAGCAGTTCGGCGAAACGCTCCCACTCCGGCTTTTTGTAATAATCGTACACCAGCCGCGCACAGGACAGCGCCAGGCCATAGGCCCCCCGGAACGACTCCGGTTTGGGGCCGCGCGCCTGCTCGGAGATGTGGTGGTCGAACCACATGCCGCAGCCGGGGTGGTACGGGAGGTTGACTATGATGTCCTGATCCGTGACCGTGATCTGTGAATACAAGCCTCCCCACCAGCCCTTTGCCTTTCGCCGGCGAAAGGCGCAAGGCGCCGCCGTTGGCTTCGGCCAACTCACGGCATACCGCCAGCCCCAGGCCCGCGCCCTTCTCGTCCTCCGTGCCGAAGGTATTGTCGCGCGTGGCATGGCCGCCGCGCCGCATGAACCCCACCGCCCTGCGCGCGCGCGACGGCGTCATGCCCGCGCCGGCATCGGCCACTTCAAGCGCCGCTTCCCGGCCCCGGACCGCCGCGCGCAGGGTCACCCGCGCCCCGCGCGGGGAGAACCATACGGCGTTGGTGATCAACAGGTCAAGCGCCAGAAGCGCCTGTTCGCGATCCACCATGATTTCCACGCCATCGCGCCCCTCGACGGCCAGTTCAACGCCCTTGGCGGCGGCGGCCTTCGCGGCCCGGCGCGCCGCCTCACGCAATAGCTCCATCGCGGCTTGGCGTTCGGGCTGCGGACGCAGGGCGCCGCGCAAGGCGCGGGACAGCGCCTGTATGTTTTCAGCGAGCGCAAGCTGGCCGCGGGAGGAGCGTTCCAGCGTTTCGACGATAAGCCGCGCCCGCGGACTCAACTCCGCGTGTTCGTTGCGGATAAGCAGATGCAGCAACCCCACGGTGGCGGTGAGCGGAGAGATAAGGTCGTGCGCGATTATGGTGAGCAGTTCATCGCGCCGCGCAAGACGGCCTTTCAACGGCTCGGCGCCCTTGCGCGCCGCCGCGCGGGATTTTGGCGCGCGCTTTTCGGCCACGGCTGTCACCCTCCATCCGCGTGAAGTTGCGGACAGTCTATCACAGGCCGCGTTGCGCCGGCGCGCAACGCTCCGTTACACCTTGAGCGCGGCGACGGATTTGTGAACGGCGTCGGCGGAGCTGTGCAGGGCCTTCAATTCCTCCGGCTTAAGCTCCAGTTCAACCACCTTGGCCACGCCGCTCCAGTTGAGCAGCACCGGCACGCCCATGAAAATGCCGTGGATGCCGTATTCGCCCTCCATGTAGGCGGCGCAGGGGACGATACGGTTTTTTTCCAGCACGATGGATTCCACCATGTTCACCACGGACGACGCCGGGGCGTAATACGCCGACCCGGTCTTGAGCATTTGCACAATCTCCGCGCCACCGTTCTTGGTGCGCTCCACCATGGAGTCAATTTTGTCCTGGGGCAGCAATTCGGTGATGGGGATGCCCGCCACGGAGGAAAGCCGGGGCATGGGCACCATGTCCTCGCCGTGCAGGCCCAGCACGGTGGCGTGGACATCCTCCATCGAAACGCCCAACTCCATGGCGATGAAGCTGCGGAACCGGGTGGAGTCCAACACGCCGGCCATGCCCACGATGCGGTGTTTGCTTAATCCCGTGTACTTTTTGGCGACCCAGGTCATGGTGTCCAGCGGGTTGGTGACCACGATCATGAAACAGTTGGGTGAATACTTGATCACCTGCTCGCAGGCCGACTTGACGATTTCGGCGTTCTTGTCGCGCAGATCCTCGCGGGTCATGCCCGGCTTGCGGGCAAGCCCGGCGGTGATGATGACAATGTCGGAATTGGCGGTTTCCTTGTAGTCGTTGAGGCCGACGACCTTTGAGTCGAAATTTTCCAGCGGAGCGGACTCCATCAGGTCCAGCGCCTTGCCCTGGGGCAGGCCCTCCACCACGTCCACAAGGCAGATGTGGCCCAGCTTTTTGTAGGCCAAAAGCTGCGCGGTGGTGGCGCCCACGTTGCCGGCGCCGACGACGGTGATTTTTTTCTTGGACATGCTTTGTTCCTCCCCGCTTCCCTTGTATGAATGGTTGAACCTTGGCCAAACCGCCGTAGCGTTAATCCCGCCAAACGGACCGCGCGGCCCGCCCCTGCCTGACGGCCACGACGCGGCTTACGCCATCACGCGCGGCCGCGCCCCGGAACTCCCTTGCGAGTTACGACGCGGCACGCGCCGCATGGGCCAGTGTGCCGCCCGCCTGCATCACTTCCATATCCCGCGCGCCCATGGTATGGGTCACCGGGATCGTGATTCCCCTGGTACGGTTGTGAAGCGTGATCGCCCCGCGTATGTCGCCCGTTTCCAACTCAAGCTGGTCGCCCTGGTCAATTTTGTCGTAGTCCGCCTTGTCGGTGAACACCAGCGGCAGGATGCCGAAGTTGATCAGGTTGGCCATGTGGATGCGGGCGAAACTCTTGGCGATCACCGCCTTGACGCCCAAGTATTTGGGGGCGATGGCGGCATGTTCGCGGGATGAACCCTGGCCATAGTTGTCGCCACCGATGATGAATCCGCCGCCCGCGTCCTTGGCGCGCGACGGGAACGTCTTGTCCACCCGCTCGAACACATACTGCGAAATCGCGGGGATGTTGGAGCGCAACGGCAGCACCTTGGCCCCGGCGGGCATGATGTCGTCGGTGGTGATGTTGTCGCCGGTCTTGAGCAGCACGGGTCCGGACAGCGTGGCGGGCAGCGCGTCAAACGCGGGCAGCGGCTTTATGTTCGGCCCGCGGATAACCGTCACCTCCGCCGACTTTTTAGGCGCGGGCGGGGTGATGATCATGTTGTCGTTGATGTCATACTTGCCGGGCAGGGCGACGCTCTTGTGTTTAATGCCAAGCTTCTTGGCGGCGGCGGCGGGGTCCATGATGGTTCCCGTCAGCGCGGCGGCGGCGGCGGTTTCGGGGCTGACCAGGTACACGCCGGCGTCGGCGGTGCCGGAGCGGCCCTTGAAATTGCGGTTGAACGTGCGGACGGAAACGCCCTCGCTGTTGGGCGCCGCGCCCATGCCGATGCAGGGTCCGCAGGCGCTTTCCAGCACCCGCGCCCCGGCGTTGATCAGCGCGGACAGCGCGCCGTTGTCGCTCATCATCTTGTACACCTGCTTGGAGCCGGGCGAGATGAACAGCGACAGGCCCGCGGCCACCGTGCGCCCCTTGAGCATGTGCGCCACGATCATCAGGTCGCGGTACGAGGAGTTGGTGCACGAGCCGATGGCCACCTGCGTCACCTTTATGCCCTTGAGCTTTCTGGCCTCTATGACGTTGTCGGGCATGTGGGGTTGGGCCACCAGGGCGCCGAGCTTGTCGAGATTGATGACAAGCTGTTCCTGGTACACCGCGTCCGCGTCGGCGGCCAGTTCCTTCCAGGCTTTTTCGCGCCCTTCGGCCTTGAGAAACTCGCGGGTTTTCGCGTCGCTGGGGAACACCGACGTGGTGGCGCCCAGCTCCGCGCCCATGTTGGTTATCGTGGCGCGATCCGGCACGGAAAGGAATTTGAGCGCCGGGCCGGAATACTCGATGACCTTGCCTACGCCGCCCTTCACCGTCAGGCGCCGCAGGACTTCGAGAATGATGTCCTTCCCGCTCACCCAGGGTTGAAGTTTGCCCTCAAGACGGACATTGACCACCGCGGGGCATTCAAGATGGAACGGCTGGCCGGCCATGGCCAAGGCCACGTCCAGCCCGCCCGCGCCGATGGCGATCATCCCCAGCCCGCCCTGGGTGGGGGTGTGGCTGTCGGAGCCGAGCAGGGTTTTACCCGGGACGCCGAACCGCTCCAGATGCACCTGGTGGCAAATGCCGTTGCCGGGGCGCGAGAACACGATGCCGTGTTTGGCCGCCACCGACTGCAGGTATTGATGGTCGTCGGCGTTCATGAAATCGGTCTGCAGCGTGTTATGGTCAACGTAGGAAACGGACAGTTCCGTCTTGACCCGTGGAATGCCCAGGCTTTCGAATTCCATGTAGGCCATGGTTCCGGTGGCGTCCTGGGTGAGTGTCTGATCAATCTTGATGGCGATTTTCGCGCCCGGAGTAAGTTCCCCCTCGACGAGGTGGGATTTAAGGATTTTTTGCGTAACGTTCAGTCCCATGACAGAAAATTCCTCACTCGCTTGCGTGGGCCGCGCCCGCGCGTTAATGAAACCGCCTCGCCCGCGTTGCCCGGACATTGAAAGGCGCCCCCCGATGGGCGTTCCCGCCCCCGCGCCGGGCGTTTCGGGACTTATGATTTTGTGATTTTGCCATGTGAAAGTCAAGGGTAAAGCCGAACGGTGATTCACCGCGCCAGACGCGGGTGAAAGGAGGGGCGGACGCGGCCCTCGGCGCGGTTTTTCAGGGGATGGGAAGGTAGCGTTCAGGGTCAACCGGCTTACGGTCAATGCGTATTTCAAAATGCATGTGGTAGCCCGTGGCCCGGCCGGAGCGCCCGATGGTGGCGATCTGCTCGCCCTGCGCCACCTCCTGCCCCTTTGCGGCAAGGTTCCTGTCGTTATGGGCATACACGGATATGGTGCGCTCGTCATGCTTGATGATGACCATGTTGCCGTAGCCCGCCGGCCCCACTCCGGCGAAAATCACCGTCCCCTTGGCGGCGGCGTACACCGGCTCGCCGCGCCGCCCGCGCAGGTCCAGGCCGTCATGCTTGTAATTGTGGCGGATGCCATAGCGCGAGGAGATGTCCACTTCCTTAACCGGCCAGGCGAACCGCACATCGGTTTTCGCCGGAGCCTCGTCCGGCGCCCCGGCGGGGGCTGGCCGCGGGCGCGCGCCGCGCGCGGAGGGCGGAAGGTAGATGCGTGTTCCGGCCTCGACGGCGGATACATCAGTGATGTTGTTGATTCGTTTGATCTCCTCGACGGAGACGCCGTACATGCGCGAGATGCGGTACAGCGTTTCGCCTTTCTTGATAACGTGATAGCGTCGGCCGTCGGGGGCGGTAACGGCGTCCTCCGGCTCGTAAAGCTTTTTGCGGATGGCCTCCCTGGACGCGCACCCAACTCCCATCGTCACCGCCAGAATCGCCGCCGCCGCGGCAAGGCTACACAAGCGCATTGAACGCCTTCTCAACGGCCTCTTCAGGGCTGCTGGCGGCGATGACGCCGCGGATGTCCGTCCAGCCGCCCAGGGTGACCACGGTCTTCCCCAACTTGAGCGCGATGGCTATTTCGGACAGCGTTCCGTATTCGCCCGCCACGGCGATAAGCGCCTGCGCGGTATGGACGATCAGCGCATTGCGCGCGTGGCCCAGATCCGTGACGATGGGGATGGCGATGCCCGGATTGGCCTCTTCACGCCGCGAACCCGGCATGATGCCTATGGTAAGTCCGCCGTTTCCCGCCGCGCCGCGCGCCGCCGCTTCCATGACGCCCCCAAGCCCCCCGCAGACCAGCGCCGCGCCCCGGCCGGCGATAAGCTCGCCAACCCTGGAAGCCAAGGCAGCCTCGGCGGTTGAGCATGATCCGCCCCCGATGACGCCGATAATGGTCAGGGGCTTGGTCATGGAATGGTATGCGGGTTGATGTTGCGGGGCGGCGGGGGAGATCAGTCCTTCATGACTTTCAGGCCAAGGCGCTTCTTGATTTCGTAATAGCGCTCGCGCAGGACCTTTTCGTGGGCGGTTTCATCGGCCACCAGCCGCTCGAACAAGGCGCGGGCTTCCGGGTCGCCGGCCAACTCCAGCCCGCGGCGGTACCGGGCGGCCGAGGCGCGCTCCTCGCGCATGGCCTCCTCGAGTATCCCCAAAAGCTCTTCTTCGATAATCCGTTTGTCCTTGCTCATCGCCAAGTTCCGCCGATATTCACATTGTACTTAATACGCCGCCGCGCGGGCAAACGCTCCGGTCAAACGCGGGCCACGGGGTCGAACAGCTTTTGGTATTCCTCCATGGCGTACTTGTCGGTCATCCCCGCGAGGTAGTCGCAGATAAGCCGCTTTTTCTCCACGGTGGCGAGGTTTTTCCGCACATGGGTGGGCAAAAGTTCGGGGCGGCGGTCATACGCCTCGAACAGCCGGGCGATCACGCCGTACGCCTTCTCCTCCATCCGGCATACGCGGTAGTGCCGGTACATGCGCTCCATGAGGAAATCCTTGATCTCGCGGCGTTCGCGGTTTGCATCCAGCGAAAAGTCCGCCACCGGCGCCGCCAACGCGCGCGCGCGGTCGGGCGAGTCCACGTTGTGGCGGGTGATGTTGTTCTCCGTTTGCCGGATCAAGTCGCCCACCTGCAGGTCAATGATGCGCCGGATGATCTGGTAGCGGGTGATGGCGGGGGAAAGAACGCCGCCGGCCTCCGCGTAGGAGCGCCCCTTTTTCCACAACGCCACATCGAGCAGCGCACGCTCCTCGATAAGCCCTGAGGCCAAACCATCGTCCAGGTCGTGGGTGATGTAGGCGATGGAGTCGGCCAGGTCCACCACCGGCGCCTCCACCGACGGGCGCGGAAACGCGGCGAACTCGGTAAGCGTGGGATGATCCGGCGCCTTGGCGTGCTTGGCGATGGACTCGCGCGTTTCCCAGGTGAGGTTGAGGCCGCGGAATTGCGGATAGCGGTTCTCGATATGCTCCACGATGCGCATGGTGTGCAGGTTGTGCTCGAACCCACCGTGATCCGCCATCAGTTCGTTGAGCGCGCGCTCGCCGGAGTGGCCGAAGGGCGGATGCCCCAGGTCGTGGGCCAGGGCGATGGCTTCCACCAGGTCCTCGTTGAGCCGCAGCGCGCGGGCCACCGAACGGCTTATCTGGGACACCTCCAGGGTATGCGTCAGCCGCGTGCGGTAGTGGTCGCCCTCGTGATAGACGAACACCTGGGTTTTGTATTCAAGCCTGCGGAACGCGGCGCAATGGACGATGCGGTCGCGGTCGCGCATATAGGCGGTGCGGAACGGGTGCTCGTCCTCGATGGACAGGCGGCCCCGGCTGCGGCGGGCGCGGCTGGCGCAGGGCGCCAGTTCGCGCTCCTCCAACTCCTCGGCGTCGGCCCGCGTGCGCATTTACCCGAACACCTCCGGCGGCACGAAAAGGCGTTCCACCGGCTTGCCGCCCACCAGATGGCTGTCGAAAATCTCTTCCACGTCCTCGGGCCGCACCTTGCCGTACCAGACGGCGTCGGGATAAACCACCACCACCGGGCCGAATTGGCATGGCCCCAGGCAGGAACGCACGCCGGATACCATGATCTTGCCGAATGCCTGCTTCTGGTTGAGCAGGTCGGCGAACTTTTGCCATACGCTCACCGCCCCGCGTTCGGAACAGCAGCCCATGGGATGCCCCGCGGGCCGCTGGTTGACGCAGATAAACACGTGCCGTTCAGGCTTTGGCATACTACATACTCCCCGGATAGTTTACTCCCCGCGCCATGCGCGGTTCCGCCAGTATAATATGAATCAGGGTCAGGCGCCCATGCCGTTGGCGCGCATGGTTTCCGCGATCCGCTGCGCCGTTTCCGCCGGCGACAGGGCGGGCGCGCGGCACACGCCGTCATGGCACACATAGGCCGTGGTCCGGGCGGCGGGCCAGCGCCCTTCGCTCAACGAGGGCGACAGGTTCTTCGCGCCAAGAATCATGCGGATCACCCCCCATCCGCGCGCATGGCCGGCCCGCATCCAGCCGAACGTATCCGCCTCGCCGGGCGCGAACGCATATACCACTTCCACCGCGGGCCGGTCCGCCTCGCGCCGCAGCGACAGCGCCTCCATGGAAAGCAGCCCAATGCCAAGGCGCGCCAGCAGCGCTTCGGCGATGGCGCGCGCCCGCTTTATCCGGACTCCCTCGCCCAGCGCCTCGCCCAGGCGCCACTCCACCCTTCCCAACACCGCCGCGGCCGACGGCAAGGGGTTGTCCTCCACGGAGCGGGGCCGCGCGATCAATCCGCGCGCCGCCTTTGCGCTGATCTGGTAGTAGCCCCCGTCACCAGCGGCGAAACGCCCGTGCGCGTAATCCGCGCGCGTGGCGCAGGCGTCCAGCCAGCGCCCCTGGCCGGTGGCCTCGAACAAATCCCAAAAGGCCATCGCCGCGAAGGCCGCGTCTTCGAGCATCGCTTCGCCGCTGGCGCGCCCCTTGCGCCACAGCCGCGCCAGCCCAAGGCTGTTCAGTAAAAATTCGCCCCCGGCAACGGCGCGCGCCAACAGCGCGGGGTCGCCCAAGGCCACGCCGGAGCGCGCAAACGCGGAAACCGCCATCGCGCTCCACGCGGCCACCACCTTGTCATCCTTCGGCGGCGGATCGCGCCGGGCGCGGACTTCCCGAAGTTTCCGCAGTGAATCTTCATGCCGCCGCCCCGTCAGCCGCCGCAGCGTGTTGCGGCCCGTGGGGATCAACTCGTTACCCTTCGCGGTAACGGCGATGTCATGGACGTTCCCCCGCGCGCTGACGCCGTAGTCATCGGCGAAGGCGGCGCCGCCGGTGACGCGCTCCACCTCGCCGCGCGTCCAGGTGTAATACACGCCCTCGCCTTGCGCCGTGTCGGCGTCCAGCGAACTTTCAAATCCTCCCCCGGCGTTCATCAATTCGCGCTCGATAAACGCCAGCGTTTCGCGCGCCACCCTCGCGTATTCCGCCGATTTGTACGCCAGCGAGGCGCGGGCGTACAGCGGCGCCAGCAGGGCGTTGTCATAGAGCATTTTTTCAAAATGAGGGACTTCCCAATGCGCGTCCACGCTGTAGCGATGGAAGCCGCCGCCCACACGATCGTACATCCCCCCATACGCCATGGCGTCCAGGGTCAGGCGGACGAAATCATCATCGCCCCCCTCGGCGAGAAGGAATTCAAGGGCCGCGGTCATGGGGAATTTCGTAGCCTCGCCGAATCCGCCAAATCGCGTGTCCATCGCGTCCCGGATGGCGCCGCGATCATGACGGGCGGCCGGCTGGTTCCGCCCAGCGCCTTCCATGTGCTGGCGCAGCGCCCCGGTCAGGCGCGTGGCCATATCCATCGTTTCGGCGCGATGCCGCGCCCAGTACGCCGCCACATCCGTCAGCAGCCGCTTGAACACCTCGCGCGGGCGGTAACCCAAGCTGAATATGGGGTGGAGGTCCGGCGTAAGGATCACGTTGTTGGGCCAGCCGCCGGAACCGTTGAGCGCCAGCGACGCCTGCATGTAGATGTGGTCCAGGTCGGGCCTTTCCTCGCGGTCAACCTTGACGCTGACGTACCGCGCGTTGATAACTTCGGCGAAATCGGGCTGGCTGAAACATTCCTTTTCAAGCTCGTTGCACCAGTGGCAGGCGGTGTAGCCGATGGAAAGGAAAATCAATTTGTCCTCGCCGCGCGCGCGAGAGAGGGCTTGCTCGCCCCATTCCTGCCAATGGACGGGATTGGCGGCGTGCTTGAGCAGATACGGGCTTATCGCCTTGTTCAACCGGTTGCGCGGCATATCCATGCCTTCAGGCTATCACGGGGCGCGTTGAATCAACAGCGCGGACGCGCCGCCTGGTGTATCATTTCTCCTTTTGAGCAGATGACCACGGAACAAGGTTTACCCCGCGCCCAGCCGGGGCGCGCGCTTACGGTACTGTTCGGCTCCAACTTCAAGGTGGGGCAGACGGCCGAATTCGCCCATATCGCGCTTACCCGCATGGGGCATCGCGTCATCGCCTTCTCGCCCAGCCCGGACGCCCCGCCGGACTGGCTGCGCACGCCGCCGGACGTGGACATGATCGAGTTGGTCAAGGGTCTCGGCGCGGCGCCGGATATGTTTTTGATGGTCGAAAGCAGCGTGGGAACCCCTTTTCTGCCGCGCCGGATCGCGGAGCTTGAAATTCCCACCGGCTACTGGATGTACGACAATTACCT
>JACQZB010000075.1 GCA_016207925.1 Nitrospinota bacterium | reverse complement strand
TTGTGCATTTGCGACAACGGTCATGGGGTTCCTGACGAGGCGATGCCGAAATTATTCGATCCATTTTTCTCAACCAAGCAAAATGGCACGGGTCTTGGACTGTCAATCGCCAGCCGTATTATTGATAAGCATGGGGGCACAATCCATGTTTACAGTGAAACCGGGAAAGGTACGGCTTTTAAAATTTATTTACCCAGATATGCCCAATCGCAGTCACATGAACGGCAACTTGCTGATCGTTGAAGATGACAATACCATGCGGGAAACCTTGGTGGAGATTTTCCGCAACCAGGGGATAACCACTTTCGAGTCATCAACTTGCCAGAGCGGGTTTGACACGCTACGCTCCCAAAAAATTGATGTCATGCTGCTGGACATGAATCTCCCTGATATGACGGGGCTTTCCTTTTGGGACAAAACCAGGGAGATGGACGACCGGCCCTTGTGCATATTTATGACCGCCTATCCGGAGGTCAAAGCCGCCGTGTCCGCCATGAAAGACGGCGCTTTTGATTACATAAACAAACCCTTCGAGCTTGACGAACTGCGCCTGATTGTTGACAAGGCCTTTGAGATGAGGCGGTTGCGTTCCGCCGTGCAATCCCTGCAATACGAACGCAGCATGACGCGCCACTCGCTGGGCATGATCGGCCAGAGCGACGCCATCAAGCGGGTGCAGGAGCAGATACAACAGGTCGCGCTGGCGGATACGGTGCCTGTGCTTATCCTTGGCGAAAGCGGCACCGGCAAGGAACTTGTCGCCGACGCGATCCATAACCTTTCGCCCCGGCGGGAAAACCCCCTGTTGCGGATCAACTGCTCCGCCATTCCTGAACAGTTGCTGGAGTCAGAGTTGTTTGGGCACGAAAAGGGTTCGTTTACGGACGCCAAGCAGTCGAAAAAAGGCATCTTTGAACTTGCCAACAACGGCACAATATTTCTGGATGAAATCGGCGACCTCAACCTGCCCCTTCAACCCAAGTTATTGCGCGTGCTGGAATCCAAAACCTTGCACAAAGTCGGGGGAACCAAGGACATCCCGATAGATGTCCGTGTTATTTCAGCGACCAACAAAAGCCTGCAACAGAAAATATGGGATGGTTCCTTCCGTTCCGACCTGTTGTACCGGCTTAACGTGTTTACTATCAACCTGCCCTCCTTAAAGGAGCGGGTGGATGACATTCCGCTGCTGGCGCGGCATTTCCTGCAAAACGCCCGTGATAACATCAAAAAGGACATTAAGGACATCTCGAACGACGCGGTTGAGTACCTCAAGGAATACTCTTGGCCCGGCAACATCCGCGAATTGAAGAACGTCGTCGAGCGGGCCTGTATCCTCACCAAAAGCGACCGCATTACACGGCAGGATCTTTCGCTGGAGTTCGCCCAGTCCAACGATGAAAGCTTCCAGCGCCCCGTATTCTCGATCTACAACCGCTGGATACCCATTGAGCAGCTTGAGCTAAGTTACATCAAAAGCGCCATGGCCCATTTCGGGGGCAATAAATCCGAAACCGCACGCCATCTGGGCATCTCCCGCGTCACCTTGCGGGAGAAACTGCGTAAAATAACGCAGGATTAACCCGCCTCGACATTCTCACCTCTTCCTCCCCCGCCGCTTCTGCGTCCATGATGGTTAAGAACACCTTAACCAAAAGGCATTGTTCATGCTTTGACCATGCTCCAAGAACGCGCGGCGCGCGCAACCGTCGCATGTTCAAGGGGATTTGTACAAGGGGATGGATGATTTCTGTCCAGGAAATCGCATTGGAAGAAAGAAACTTTCCAGATTCCATTGCCAACGGTGGCTGGAAAGTTTGAGTTGTTCACCTATACGCAGAATTTCGGGAAACAGGGGAGCGGGGAAACTGCGGTGGTCTAAACTGCGGGAACGGCAAGTTTCTTACCTTGGCTGGAAACAATCCTGCCAGGTTGGCTTTCAATTCAACACGTTTTTTGAGGAGGCTTATACGTATGATGAGGACAAGCAGATTTTTAACAGCGTTTTTGGCCATGCTTTTCGGCATGGCCACCTTGGCCCCCATGGCCGAGGCGAAGGATTTGGGAGACGGGGTTTCCCTGTTCGGCGACATGCGGTACCGCGCGGAGTATGACACGGACAGCACGAAAAAGGACGATAGGACCCGTGACCGTGTCCGTGCCCGTCTTGGCGCGAAGTACAAGGCCAACGACAGCGTGACCGCGGGCATCCGCTTGTCCACGGGCGCCGACAGCATTCAGTCGCCGCACCGCAACCTGGAGACGGCTAACGCCGCTTCATTGGCCGCGTTCGGCCTCGATCAGGCATACCTTCAATTAAGCGGCGGCCCGGCCACGCTCCTCTTGGGCAAATGGACCAATCCCATGTTCAATCCCGCAGAATTCGTGTGGGACGACGACGTTTCGCCCGAAGGCATCGGCTTGGCGGTGTCCGGCGGATCGGATGACGTGAAGGTGACCGGTATCCTCGCCCGGGCCATGGTCACGGAGCGCAACTGGGTCGGCTGGGACGATGACACCGACCTGATAGCCCAGGTCATTGTCGCCGGCAAGGGTGACGTGGCCTGGAAAGTGGCGGGCGGCGGCCAAATCTTCACCATGAAGTCCATGGACCCGAACTCCAACCACTCCATCTATCACGGCGTAGCGGAAATCGGCCTCAAGGACGCCGGCGTGACGATTGGCGGCGGCGCCGCCAGCTACTCCGGCGACGCGACCGTGGAGTCGGAGGACAAGTCGGCCTTCGTCGGCTACGCGAAGGCGAATGTGGCCGGCTTTGGTCTGGCCGCTTACTATTGGGACGCGGGCTACGCGGCCATGCCTCTGTTTGGCGCCTTGGCGCAGGACAACTTCCCGTACTCCTCCAACTTCACGGGTTTCCACCTGCAGGTGAATCCGCCGAAGCTGCTGGACGCGGTGTCCTGGGATATCCGCTACTACGCCCAGAGCACAAAGCGGGACAGCCTTTCCTTCCCGAAGGATGACAAAGGCAATTCCACCACACCCGGTTACGTGTTGACGGGCAAGGGCCGGGATGTCAGCCGCATCCAGGTGAATTTCAACGTGGGCTTCTGATCAAGGTTTCATGCGCCCCCCGTCCGCGGAGGGACGGGGGGCGCTTTTTTTTGGCGCCGGCCTGGGGGCTTGGCGCCGTGGGGGTACCCGAATAACGCGCATCATCGCGTTTGGCCATCGTGAAAAAGCTCTACATAGTCCTCGCGGCGGAGTTGGTCATCCTCTTGGTTCTGGGAGTATGGCTGAACGAAAGCTTCGTCCAGGAGCACACGCGGATCACCATGGGGGAGCGCGGCCACCTGGCGCGCTTGATCAGCCAGCGCTTCAGCGACTTCATATCATCGGCGGGGCAGGACCTGATGCTGCTGGCGAATGATCCGGCGCTGCGCGAGTATCTCGCCTCTTCCTCCCCCGAATCGTTGCGCGAGGCGCAGGAACGCTTCCTGCTCATGGCGCGGACGAAGCGTTACTACCAGCAGATCCGGTATATTGACGAAAGGGGGATGGAAACGGCGCGCGTTGACATGATCGCCGGTCAAGCGCGCCTCGTCCCCAGCGAGAAACTGCAGAACAAGGCGGACCGCTACTATTTCGCCGACACCGTAAGCCTTCCTCCGGGCGAAGTGTTCATAAGCCAGTTGGATTTGAACGTGGAAAACGGACGGATTGAGCGTCCGTTTGTGCCGGTCATCAGGCTGGCGACGGCCATGCGCGGGCCGCATAACCAGTCGCGCGGAATTGTCATCATCAACGTGAACGCCAGCGGCCTGCTGGACTTCACGGAATTGGCCGCGTCATCGTCTATGATGATCATTGATCCCGACGGATACTACATTTACCATCCCGACCCGGCGAAGCGCTGGAGCCGCGATTTTGCCATGGAACGCGCGCGCGAAACGGGGCTGCCGGAGCCGGACACGCTCGCGGAGTCCCCCGGTTTCATACATGATTACACGGCGGCGGCCTTCCGCGCCCTCAATGGGCTTGAAACGATGCTCATTGTTGACGGCATCGGCTATGTCTCGCGCCCCATCATGCTTTCGGGCGCCGCGCGCTGGACGATCATTGACCGCATAACCCCCGGCATACGCGAAGCGCAACTTGTGGTGTTGCGGCGCGCGGTCACGATGCTTTTCGCGGTGGCGCTCATGATCCCGCTGGGCATGGCGCTGTGGATCATCCGGAGCATACGCGAAAGCGAACTTATCCCCCTGCTGGAGCAGAAGAACGCGCTTCTGGAAGACCAGCATACGCAACTACAAAAGATGAACCAGATCAAGGACCGGTTCATCGCCATTCTAAGCCATGACCTGCGCGCGCCCCTTGGCTCCGTCATCACGCTGCTGGATCAGATTCTCATCCGTCCGGCGGATATGCCGGAGAACCAGCGCCAGATCGTGGGCAGGGCCGGCGCCATCGCGCGCAACATGATCGGCTTTATTGATTCCTTGCTGGACCTGTCGCTGGTGAACCTGGGGCATGACGCGGTACGCATGACCAGGGTTCATGTCTGGAGCGTGGCGGAAACGGCGCGGACGGCGCTTGAGCCGCTGGCGGCGGCCAAGGGAATCACCATCGTCAACGCCATTCCGGGCATCGTGAATATTTGGGCCGACGAGCTGAAACTCCAACAGGTGTTCTGCAACCTGCTCTCCAATGGAATCAAGTTCTCCACGGGAGGCGTCATCCGCATGTCGGCTGAAATGGGCGACGGAGCGGTTGCGCTAACCGTCGAGGATCAGGGGACGGGTATGAGCGCGGCGCAGGCGGAGGCGCTGTTCGATCTTTCGCTCAAATCCTCCACCAAGGGCACCGCGGGCGAGAAAGGCTTCGGTTTGGGGATGCAGTATTGCAAGGAGATCATTGAACGCCTCGGCGGCGTAATAACGGTGGCGTCTGAACTGGATAAAGGCACGCGGGTCAGTTTCACTCTGCCCGCGGCAGAGCCGGTCATCCCGGCGCGGGAACGTGGCATGGACTAGTGGCGCGGCTTGCCGCTCCCTCTTGTCGCAAGGGCGGCTCCCACCCGGTTTGGGCAGGTACGGGCGCCTTCTTACGGCGTGTTTTCGATATCCGCGGCAACCATATGCGAATAGGAGTGGAAGGATGATTGAGTCAATGGTAATCCATCTGGCCAGGCAGGGTATCAAAAAACTGCTGCTCGCCGGTTTTAGCCTCTCCATCATCTCGATGATCGTGATTATTCTTTTGGCGTGGAGGGGGTTCAACCACATCTCCGCCGCCACGGATTCGGTCACCCAGAAAGCCGCCGCCGTCGCCGCCGGGATGCAGGACGTTTCCGGAAGGATGGACAAGGTATCCGGGGACACCAAATCCATCGTCGAAACGGTGGAGCTAAAGCTGCTGCCGTCCATCACCGCCAACCGGGACGACATGGCGGCGCTGGAATCGGTCATCAACGAGATAGCCGGGAACATCGCCACGCTCTCGCAAAAACAGGGGCTGAAGGCCAAGGACTACCAGGCGGGGCTTGAAAGCATCTCGGACCTGATCAGCGGGGTGTCCCTTCCGGTGGTCCAGGGCGTGAAGGAGAATACGGCGGACTCCGCCAAACGGATGGAAGCGATGACGGCCACCCTGAAGAATTTTGAATCCCGTTTCGCATCCTTCACGGCCAAAGCGGAGGGCGCCGCCGCCGCGTCGGAAGAGATTCTCGCCGAGGCCAATGGCGCAAGGGATAACGCCATGGGCGCCAGAAGCGCCATGCTGTACGCGGCGGCCGTCATCACGGCGTTTATCTTGGCGGCTTCGTATATTGTCGGCGTCTCCATAAGCCGCCCTCTTGTCATCGTCACGGCGCATTTAACCGAGTCGGCTGATTACGTCACGTCGGCGTCGGGCGAGATTTCCTCCGCCAGCCAGTCACTGGCGGAGGGCGCCACCCAGCAGGCCGGCCTGGTGGAGGATTCGGCGCGATCCATCAAGGAGATCACGGAAATGGCCAGCCAGAACGCGGGCAATTCCAACACCGCCAACACGCTCATGGCCGAGACCATGGGCAGCGTCGCCTCCGGCGTGGCGGCGATGAAGGAGATGGTGGACGCGATGCGCTCCACCAAAGCGGCATCCGGCGAAATATCGAAAATCATAAAAACGATAGAGGAAATAGCGTTCCAGACGAACCTTCTGGCGCTCAACGCGGCCGTGGAAGCGGCCCGGGCGGGGGAGCACGGCAAGGGGTTCGCCGTGGTGGCCGAGGAGGTGCGTAACCTCGCGCAACGTTCCGCCAGCGCCTCCAAGGAAACGGTGGCGCTGATCACCAACGCGATCAACGCGGCTGAAGCCAGCCTTCAGACCGCCAACCGGTCGTCCCAGGTCCTGAACGCCATTCACGATTCCGCCAGGAAAGCGGCGGGACTGGTCACCGAAATCACGAACGCCTCCAACCAGCAGGCGGAGCAGATAAGCGGCGTCAGTTCGTCCATCGTGCGCATAGACGGCATCACGCACTCGAACGCGGCCATGACGGAGCAGTCCGCCGCCGCCAGCGAACAGCTTCGCGCCCAGTCCGAATACCTGAAACTCATCGTGGAGGCCCTGACCGGCATTATCCACGGGGCCGGGAAGGAGGAAATAGAAAGGGTGTTCAACATGGACCGGCATGAGGATGGCGCAAGACTGCTCACCTCATGACCGGAGGCCGCGGCCGCGTTCCCTCAAGGCGGTAAAAGCAGAAACGTTACGCCAGCAATTCCCCTATCGTTTCCAGCGCCACCCAATATTCATTCCGGCATTCTGGATTTTTCAGCGTGGAAGCGGCGAGCGACAGAATGGTCTGCTTCTGATCGAGATTGCGAAGCGCCTCGTGGATGGCGGAGCGCAATTCGCCAAACCGGGGAAAATCGAAAAGAACATAATACAGGGTTGCCGCGACGTGCTTCCGGTCCACGGCGACGCGGCCCAGGGCCGCCACGCACGCGCGGCGCGTCAGCAACGAAGGGTCCGACAGCCCGCTGATAAGCCGCGCGACAGTATCGGGCGAATCCGCGGGCCACAGCGCTTCGGCGGCTGCGGCGCGAACTGTTTCATCGGGATCCTCCGCCAACACATCATTGATAAGGGGAAGGGCCTTCGCATCCTCCAGGGCGCGCAACGCCGTCAGCGCGCGCAGCCTCAGTTGGGCCGAATCGCTTTTCAACGCTTCGCGCAGCGGGCCGCCGGCGGTTGGGTCGCCCACGCGGCCCAGAGCCTCCGCGGCGGCGCACGCCAACTCCTGGCTGGAGCCTGAAAGGCATTCCACCAGCGTCTGGGTTGTCAGGGCGGTTCTCGCGCCGCCCACGGCTTTTTTCCCGCCGATCATGGCGGCCTGGCCATCGGGCGATGACGCGCCATCCTGCGCCTCGCCTTCGCCGGGTTCCGGCGCGGAGGGCGTAAGCGCTTCGCGCACCTTGGTTATCAGGATATCCGCGGCCTTCTGGCTGCCCATCTGGATAAGCGCGGCGGCGGCGGCGACAGCCACCTGCCGGGGTTCGGTGTCCAGGCAGGGCAGCAACGCCGCCTCGGCGCGGTCTGGATACGCGGATCGCATATGCGCGATCAGCCTGGCGCGCAACAACGCGCCGCGCGAAGGGTCGCGCGCCACGCCGGCCAGAACATCGTACGATCCCCCGGCGTCCAGCGCGGCCAGGCGTATCGCCGCCCGCGCCGCGACGGTTTCATCCTCATCGGCGCGCACGGCGGTTTGCAGCGCCTTGATGATCGCCGGTGTTGACCATGCGCCCAGCGCGTCTATAACCGCCGCCCGCACCGAAGGGACGGGGTCGCGTAAAAGCAGGGACACGTGGTTTTCATGCCCATCCAGCGCCCCCAGCCGCGCGAGAATTTCCACGGCCGTTCCACGCACTTCGGCGTCTGGATCGTTGAGCAGCAGGAATAGGCTGACGTGCGCGCGCGCGCCTTCGTTCTCCGCCACCGCCGCAGCCGCGGCCATGCGAACGCCCCGGTCGCGATCCAGCAACGCGAGGCGGAGGTCGTCATTCAACTCTGTCGCGCGAACCGCCCGCGCGGCGTCGCAGACGGAACGGCGTTCCCATTCCAATCCCCGCCGCAGCTTGTCGCGCGAGAATTGAAGCGCCGCGGGCGTGGACGCCTTGAGCAGCGCCTTAAACACATATACCGCCATGTCGCGGGACTGTTCACGTTCATGGTATTCGATGAGGGGAGCGACGGCGCGCGCCGGGCCGATGGCGGCCAACGCCTTGAGCGCGTGAAGCTGCGCGTCCCACTGGTAATTCCATTCACCTTTCGCCGCGGAACCGTCCGGCTCCTCCCCGGAGATAACCTCCAGCAACGCTTCCACGGTGGCTTCGTCCGGGCGCTTGGCCAAAATGGCCGCGGCGGCCACGCGCATGTCCGGCACAGGATCTTTCAAGAATGCGGCGATCCGCCCGATTTCCCCGGACGGCAATATCCCGCCCAAGCCGGTGAGCGCCTCGATCCGCAGGTCGGGGTCCTCCCCCGCGTTTTCCGCGATGGATAATAAAACATCGACAGCCGCCGCGCCGGCGAGTTTGGGCAGACTTTTGACCGCCCAATAGCGCGTATGGAAATCGCCGCTTCCCACAAGTTGCGCGGTGATGGCGGTAAGCGCGCCAACACCGGGCGCCGTTTGATCCTCAATCATCGTTGACATACTGCCCGCATAATAAAAGGGCGCCGGTCAGGTCAGGGAGCCACCCTGACCGGCTTTGGGGACGTCAGGCGATGTTTCGCCTGCCGAAGCTCATGGCCTCAAAACTCTTCTTGTACGGTGAATCGCCCATCCGCGTCACCTTGCCCACCCCCAGCTTGAACCGGTAACGGTTCGTGTAGGGGTCGGTGACCATCGGGGTGAGGCTGTTCACTGACTGCTTGGGGCTTAGGAAATACATCCAGGTCACCCCTTCCTTCACCTGCGGGGTCACCACCGCCACGGCGGAGACGCTGGCGGTGTGATACTCGATGTGGCCTTGCTTCTTCAAGCCCGCGTAGGAAAAGTCACCGCTGAATACCGCCTGGTTGTAATCCTTCTGCACGGGGACGCGATTGCTGGTCACCGACACGTAATCTCCGTTGGTGATGCCGCGTTTCCTCGCGTCGTTGGGATGGATTTCCAGCCAGTTCTCCGGCCACCGCTGGGTGATCAGCGGGCGGCGCTCCACATCGTCGAACCCGGACTGCCAGATTTCGTTGATGCGGCCGTTGGTGACCCACAGTTCGTCGTCCTTGGGCTTGATGTCGTCGAAGAAGTCGCTGTACAGGCTCCACGCCGCCTTAAGCACGTTGATCTTCCCGGTGTGCGTGTTGAAATGGGTGTACCACTTGCGGGCGAAGGTCCGCACGGAGGCACCGGTATCCGGAAGCTTGCGGTCAATATCGTGCACCCGCACCGTGCCGATAACCTTGAAGCCGTTCCACTTCAGGAAGTCATACGTGTTGCCTTTCGCGTCCACGCCGCCGACGTATTCCTGGCCGGGCCGGTTCTCGGTAAAATTTTCGGGAACCATCAACACAGGCGTCTGGATGCCGGTGGTACCAAGCTTGCGGAGCGCCTCGTGGCCGGTGAGGCCATTTTTCTTGGCCACCCATACCAGCGAGTCGTACGCCTGGATGCCGCCGCGGCTGAACCGCGCGGCTTCTTCGAACACCTCGTTTGAGGATTTCCAGTCGAAGCCCTCGAAACCCATCTTGGTGGCCCACTTGCCCACGATCCACCAGTCGGGCTTGGCGTCGCCGGGGGCGTCGTAGAACTTGGAGTATAGGCGCAGGCGGCGTTCGCCGTTGTTGCGGGTGAGGTCGTCCTCGCCCCAGCCGGCGGCGGCCAGCACGATGTCGGCGTACTTGGCGCCGATGGGGTCGCGCAGGTAGATGTCCTGGTTGACGATCACCATGCCGCCGCTGTCCACGCGCTTCTTGAGCGTGGCGATGATCTCCTGCTTGTCCAGCGAGGTCACCTGATGCGGGTTAAGGCGCGTCAGCTTGTTCATGACGTCCTGCAGCACCTGGCTGCCGCTCATGGCCGACGTCCAGGTGGTGCCCACCACGTGGGCGAAGCGCACCTGCTCGTCCATGACCCAGCGGTCCAGGTCAATGGGCTTCTTGCGGCGCCCTTCCTGTTTTTCGGGCGACTTGAGGATCGGATAGCCGCCGCCGCTCATGCCGCCGCGTTGGTGGCCGCCAAAGCGCCCGATCATCTGCCCGGGCCGTCCGCCCGTGCCGATGGCCATCGCCAGGTTGCCCATCGAGAGGGTGTTCAGGTAGTTGTTGGACCAGTACAGGCCCTTCTCGAAGCCGATGGAGGTTTTCACGCGCGAGCCGTCGGCCTTGGGCTTGGCGATCATCTCGCACGCCTTCTTGATCTTGTCGGCGGGGATGCCGGTGATCCCGGAGGCGACGGCCATGTCGGACTCCTTCTGCTCCAGGAGCCACTTCTTGAAGTCATCCCAGCCGTTGGTCTGGAACACGCCACCCCACGTGGTGCGCCACTGCCACGGGGTATTGCGCGTGCCGCGCCCGAAGCCGGCGTCGGTCTCCCAGCCGTTAGCGGCCCATTTTGCGATCCATTCCTTGTCTTCCCAGCCCTGCTCGATGATGTAGCGGACCATGGCCAGGTGCAAAACATGGTCGGTGCCGGGGGTGATCTGCAGGAACAGTCCGCCGTTCTTCTCCGCGAAGGCCACGCCGGTGGTTTCGCGCGGCAGAACATAGATCAGCTTCATGCCGCGTTCGCGCACGCCGGGCAGTATCCAGTCGTTAAACAGGATCGTCTTGGTCTCGTAGGGGTCGGCGCCGCTCATAAACAACACGTCGGAATTGCCCCAATCCCAGTAGGCGGGGGCGAACACCTGGTAGCCTGCGTCGTCCAGGCCCTCGGTGGCGCCGCCCGGCCCCGGCTGGTCGTGCCAGGCGAAGGCCGGCGTGTTGATGTATTTCAGGGAGAACTTCGTGAGGGCGTAGGTGTTCTCGTAAAACTCGTAGGAGAACGTTTTCTGCGCCCAGGCGTGTTCGCCATGCTTGGCGATGACGTAGTTGGATAACTCCGCGGCGATGTCCAGCGCCGTATCCCAATCCACCGGCATAAGCGTGCCGTGGACGCGGATCAAGGGCGATTTGAGCCGGTCATACGTGGGGGTGGTGGGGTTGTAGCAGCGCTGGGAAATCGCGCTGCCGCGTATGCTGCCGTCGCCGGAGATGTTCACGGCCTTGGAGTCAAAGTCCGGCATAATCACCACGTTATGCAATTGCCCATTGTGGCTCACCACGTTGTGCATGTTCGGGCTGATCCACTTGCCGCTCAACGGTTCCACGGGATAGTTGGCGTTAAGCGCGTTTTCGCTGGCCTTGGGGCCGCCTTCCTGCCCCACGGGCCAGCGGAACACCTTGTAACCGCAGCCGACGATGCAGTAATCGCAGGCGGTGGTCAGCACCTCCGCGTTTTTCGGAGGCAGCGGCACCGAGTCTTTCGAAGTGTATTTCTGAACGCTCATTGTCCGTCGCTCCTTTCGTTATCCGAGGTTGGCGTTGCGGCCGTAAATCAGCCCCATGACGCCAACGGCGAAAATATCGTCGCCCTTGGTTTCAAGCTGAATCTGCGGCAGGGCCTGCGTGGCGTGTCCGGCGACGATCAAACCGTGCCGGGTCAAATCAAACGTGGACAGATGGAACGGGCACGGCCCCATGATCCCATCGGCGTGATGGTAGCCGCCGTCGGTCACCGTGCCGCCCATGTGGGGGCACAGGGAATTGAACGCCACGATGTCGGCGTCCTTGCCGACGCCGCCGCCCGCGGGCGTCCCCAGTTTGACCAGGAAGTTTTCCGTGTTCTTGTCCGGGTAGTTGAACTTGGCCGGCTTGCCTTCCTTCAAGGCGCTGATCGAGCCGATCTTGGTCCGCCCGTAACTTTTCATCACGGCTTCCGCCGGCGCGGGAGCGCCCGCGCCGATCATCATGAACGCCGCCGTGACGCCCCCGGCCACGAGGAACTCGCGGCGGCTGGCGCACAGGCCCGTTTGTGGTTCTTTTTCACTCATGGCATCCCCCTCGCGTATCGCGGTGTCGTTGTTGTTCATGGTCGCCCCTTTCACTTGCGCGGCTGCCAGTCCGCCACGGCTTCGATGGGCGGAATCTTGGGCGCGGGCATCTTGATCTCCTCGCCGCTTAACGTATCCAGGAACGCGACCAGGTCTTTCTTCTCCTGATCGGTCAGGTTAAGCGGCTTGAGGATCTTGGTCTTGGTGCCATACGGGTCGTTCTTGCCGCCGCCCTCGTTGTAGAAGTCAACAACCTCCTCCAGCGTGAACAGCGCGCCGGTGTGCATGTAGGGGGCGGTGTACTTGAGGTACCGCAGGGGCGCGGTGCGGAACTTCATTTTGTCCTGCTCGTCCTTGGACTCGTAATACAGGCCCAAGTCGTGCTTGCCCTCGCGGTACAGCTTCTCCGCCACGCCGCGCTGGTAGTTCTGCCAACGGACGGTGATCTGGTGCAAGCCGGCCTCGGACCATTCCTGCGGATTGGGGAGGCCGACGTTATACATCTTCTCGTCGGTGAGCATCGGCCCGTTGTGGCACTCGATGCAGTTGGCCTTCCCCTCGAACAGCTTCTTGCCGCGCTGGGCCGCCTCGGAGATGGCTTTCTTGTCGCCTTTCAGGAAACGGTCGAAAGGAGTATTGGGCTGGGACAAATAGCGCTCGTAGGCGGCGATGGCGTCCCACGCCTCGCTGATGGTGGGCCATTCGTGCCCGAACACCTGCTTCCAGCGCTTCTTGTATTCCGGCGTCATCGCCAGGCGCGACTCCATCATGTCGTTGGAGCCGTTGCCGGCCACGCCGCCGCCGGCGGCGGCGGGCGCCTGCGCCTCGAGGCTAGGAGAGTTGCCCGTCCAGAACAGCTTATTCACGTAGCCGCTGTTCACGGCGGTGTGGGAATTGCGCCAGTGCACCGTGCCCGGATAGCCGCGGCTGATGGGGTCGCCGAAGCCCCATCCCTGGTCGGGATGGTGGCAGGTGACACAGCCCAGCGAAGCGTCGCCGGACAGCTTGGTGTCGAAAAACAGCAGGTAGCCCAGTTCCTGCTTGGCGTCCATCTTCGCCGGATACACCGTTGGGGCCGACTTGTTGTCGGCGGGAATCGGCGGATGCGGCGGCAACGGGGCCAACGCGGGATCCACGTCAGGATCGCCCTCGGCGTAGGCGCCCGCGGCGCCCAGCGCCAAAAGCGCGAAGACCACGGGGACCAGCCAAGCCCCCCGAATGCGTAATAGCCGGTTCATATATTTTTTCTCCCAGCGCTAGGGTTAGTTTTTCGCTTCGTACCAGTTGGGAATCGCCGGATAGGACAGGTTGGGCTTCTCCGGCTCGTAGGCAAGGTCATCCCCGCTCAACGACAGCAGGAACGCCACCAGAGATTTCTTTTCGGCGGCGCTCAAACCCAAGGGCTTCATGAGGCCGTCCTTCAGCCCGGGCCGGTCTTCTCCGCCGCCCTGGTTGTAGAACTCCACCACGTCGTCCAGCGTGGCGATCATGCCGTTGTGCATGTAGGGCGCGGTGTATTTAAGCTCGCGCAAGCCAGGCGTGATGAACTTGCCCAAGTCCTTCTCGTCGTGCGACACGGTCATGTAGCCGATGTCGCGCCGCCAGTTGAAGCGGTCTTCCACACCCAGCGAGAACATGAAGGTGATATACGTCAGGTGCCGGGCGGGGTTCTTGAAGACCTCCGGGTTCTCCGGCACGCCGGTGTTATGCGGTTTGCCGTCGGTGAACAAAACCCCGTTATGGCAGTTGATACAACCCGCCTTGCCCTTGAAAAGCTCCATGCCCGCCTTCGCGTCGCTGGAAAGCTTGCCCTGGTCGAAGGGGACGTTCTTTGAGACAAGCGATTTCAGAAATTCAGGAATTGAGTCGCGTACCCGGCCATTGGCGGGTTCCTTCCCATCCCACGCATCCTTGAACATTTGCACATAGACCGGATCCTGCTTGAGCCGCTCCTGCATGATGCGCATGTCCATGTTCATCACATAGGATTCGGTGAGCATGTCGCGCGTCATGTCGTTCAGGCTGGTGCCGATGCGCACGTCCCAATGCCAGGGAATCCCCGACTTGCCCCCTTTGTGGGCGGTGTTGATGAGCGTGGGCGCGTTGCGGAAGTGATCCGAACCGGGATAGGCGATGTGCAGCGGCGCGCGCTTGGTGAACCCTTCCTTGGGGTCGTGGCAGGAGGCGCAGCTTATGGCCGCGTCACCGGACAGACGGGGATCGGAAAACAGACGCTTGCCCAGCGCCGCTTTCTTCTCGTCGTACTTGATCTCCGGCAGCGGGCCGATGTCAGGCGGCCCCGCCCAACTTGGCGGAGCGGCCATGAACGACGCCGCGGCGAGAGCGGACGCCAATACGCATGACAACCGAAGCTTGACTGGTAATTCCATACGTTCCCTCTCCGACGCAGTAAATAGGTTCGGTATCCCAAGGCGCAGATTTCCCCTCTGACATCACAACCGGGCCGCGCCTTGTGCAAGCCCGGTCTTATAAGGAGCGTAATTCCGTGTGGATAGTCCCCTTTAGGAATCGGTTAATGGCAATCTTGATGCCGTTCGTTGAAATAACCGCTTTTTTGACCATGGCAAAAGCTTGACCGCCCCCAATTTATTTCAATGGCCGTATTTACAATCCACTTGCCACATTGCGGAGACACTTGCTTACGGGGAGGAGTTCTGTGCGCGACTGGATTTGATCAATCTGATGGAAAGTTGACAACCATCCATGGCAAATAAACTTCCATGTGGCTACCGATTGAAAATGCGCGATCCGGAGCCTTGGTACTGGTACTGGATGGTGTAACAGCCGGCGGCCGCTCCGCAGTAGAAACTCATGATCTGGAATTTGGCGAAGTTGCCATTGGCGGCGCGGATAACGTACACCACGGGTTTAGGGGTGAGCCGGTGAGTCCAATAGTTATAGGCGTACCACTTCGACAGCGCTGGATTGGCGGTCTGGCCCCCTGCCCTTTCATCTTCGATATAGCCGGTCAACGGGGTTTCAGTAACCTCGTTGAACTTGGCGTTCTCCAGCGCCGCCACCGTAACCCCGCCCTTTCCCGTGGCGCCGCCATTGGTTAATATCGTGGCCCGGTTAAAAGCGATATCCCATTCAGTGAAAGTAGCGGCGATGTAAGCGCTTTTGAATGTGGATCCAGTGGCGAAGTGTAAATGTGTCCATACGCGAGGATTCGAGGCGTCTATCGCAATCGTCCGGACATCGCTCAACTGTCCGGTGTCGCTTGAGGGAGGCGGATTGCGCGCAAGAGCCGCGTTTATTTCACGCTGCTGCGTTTCTTGCGACTCACGATCGCCCGCGGGGTTGCGGGCCACGCTCCACAACTGCCAGGCGAATAATCCGGCAAGCGCCATGATATTGAGCAGCAGGAACGCCTTTATCCATGCCGGGGGCGGCATTCCGTGGCTTGGATTTTGCTCGTTTCTTACATTTTCGGACATCGCGCCGCCGCGATTAATGATGAACCTGGAGGATCGCTGTTATGGAACCTGACATTATCCCGCCCTGGAAACGCCGGGGAGTGGTTGACATCCTCATCCACATCGGAGTGGCGGTGAACCTTGCGGTAATCGCCCTCATTGTGATTTACGCGCTTCTTTAAAAAGCGGACTCGGCCGGGATGTTACTCCCGGCCGGTCCAGGCGGAGATGTTATTTCGAATACTGGTGCGCCAGCGCTGCCTTGGCGCCACCCTTGACTTCCACGGTCTTGGTCACGGAGCCCAGCAGCGAGTGCCATACGGTCACTTCGTAGGTTCCCGCCGGGATGTTGTCCACGGTGAATGATCCGTCCGCCGCGGTGATCGCGTAGTAGGGGTTTTTCAGCGCCAGCATGTACGCGTGCATGAAATTGTGCGCGTCGCATTCCACCTTGACCGAGTTGCCCTTCCGCATCCGTATGTTCTTGGTGAACGTGTAGCCTTGGGTGGGCTGGGCCTCGTTGAACATGGTCACCCGCACCGTGTTGGTCCCCGCGGGCACCAGCTCGTAGGTGTGGATGTTGTGCAGCACCGGGTCTTCACTTACCACCGTCAGATCCGTCTTGTCCTGAATCACCTGAATCCAGGGGATGAACCGGCAGGTTTTCTGATGCAGTTCCCATCCTTTGTCGGGTTTAGGCCATTTCTTGCCGGCCTCGATCTTGTCAATGTACACCACGGCGTGCTGCAATCCACCGGAGCCATCAACGGTGACTTCCTGAATTTCCCGGAAGCCAGTGCCGCAAACTTCGGGATTTTTCTCGATTGGTATCTTTACGGATTCTGGCGCCTTGCCGCTGAACGTGATTTTGCCGGAGATCGCGCCTCCGCCCGCCACATCCTGCTCCGTATATGCGGATGCGCCCGTGGCCGAAACCGCAAAAAGCAATGCGGTGATTATCCCTGTAATCCTGAAAGTCATAGCACCTTCTCCACTTTATTGTGTTGGTCGCGTTGCGTAATCCGCTGACGGGATCGCCAAACCTTGCGGCTGACCAACCGAAGGGAAGCAAGGATCATACCTGTAGCGAAATGGCCTAAACGGGCGCGCGCAACCCTCCATTTGGAAATATGCCGCGGCTTGGGTGATCATTTTCCGCCCATGGCGCTCAATTTCTTGCCAGGCGGTCAATTGCGCCTATCATGGCCCGCCCGGCTCGCCGCTACGAAATAGTCCCCTGAATACCGCGTAATCGCCGACATTTCCGGGTTTGATAACCAAGTTTTTTGTACCAAATGAATCGCGGAACGGCATTTGCTCATAGGTAGCCTCCAGCAGAGGGAGAATGGGAATTGAGCGACAAAGCGGGGCCGATCTTGTTTTCGTCGGTGACGATACTGACGTTGTTGTATTTCGCATGGCTTTTGCTTTAAGCCAGCGCGAACCACATTGAAGAGGGGAAACGTTTGATGACTCGCATGGCGGGTATGTTCCTGGCCTTTTTCGCCGTGTTTTGCGGCTGCATGTTTCTCATAGATTATGGATTCATGCATTTGCAGGATCTGCCCCTGTTTCCATAACCACTATATGAAACCAAGAAACACTTTATTTACTCTCGCGCGGCGCGTACTGGCCGTCTCGCTTGTGGCGCTGATATTCGCCGTAAACGGCGGAGTCGCGTTCGCCGCGGAGGAAGCGGCCGTGGCTCCGGCAGGTGAAACGGCGATAGCGCCCGTGGGGCAGCCCGCGCCAGTGTTGACGGAGGAATCGTATCCTTTGCTGGGCGGCGGCAGCAGCCGGGTGAAGGTATGGATTGTGGCGCAGCTCCACCTGTTCTTCGCGGCGTTTGTCCTGGGCGTGCCGATTTTCGTGCTGGTGATCGAGGGGATCGGCATGGCCACCGGCGACAAGCGGTATGACGCGATGGCAAAGGAGTTCATCAAGATCAGCATGGTGGCGTTTTCATTCACGGCCACGCTGGGCGGCATCCTGCTGTTCCTGCTGGCGATGCTGTATCCCGACTTCACCGTCTATTCGCTTAAGATATTCCGCCCGATCCTTATCGCGTATGCGCTGCTGTTCTTTGGCGAAAGCCTGTGTCTGTATATCTACTATTACGGATGGGAGGCGATGTCCTCCGGTTTCGGCAAATGGGTACACCTGACCGTGGGCCTGCTGCTCAATGCGGCGGGCATGACGCTGATGGTGCTGTCCAACTCGTGGGCCACGTTCATGATGGCGCCCTCCGGGGTGACGCCGGACGGGGCGTTCCTCGGCGACGTATGGGCGGTGATGCACGGGCCGTTGTGGAACCCCATCAACCTCCACCGTTTCATCGCCAACATCGCGTACGGCGGCTCCATCGTGGGCGCGTACGCGGCGTACAAGTTCCTGACCGCCAAGGCGCCGGAGGAGAAAGCGCATTACGACTGGATGGGCTACACCGCCAACTTCATCGCGGTGGTGGGGTTGCTGCCCCTGCCGTTCGCGGGATATTGGCTCACCAAGGAACTATACGCCTATAGCCAGCAGATGGGCATAACGCTGATGGGCGGCATCTTTGCATGGCTGTTCATCATCCAGGCGCTCCTTATCGGCGCGATATTCCTGGGCGCGAACTACTACCTGTGGCTGGGTCTGGTCCGCGTGCCCGGCGGCGAAGCGTACCGCAAGGCTATCGGATGGATGGCCACGGTATTGCTGGTTTGCTTTCTGGTATGGTTCACGCCGCACACGATCATCATGACGTCGTCGGAGATCAAGGCCTTGGGCGGCGCTCATCACCCCGTCCTGGGCGCCTTGGGCGTCATGTCGGCGAAGAACACGGCGGTGAACATCATGATCCTGACCACATTCCTGGCCTTCCTGCTGTACCAGCGCGCGGGGAAAATCCCGAAAGTTGGCTGGGCGCGCGGCGGCAACGCCGCCTTGGCCGCTCTGTTCGCGGCGGGCGCGGCGAACATAGTGACGCTGGGAATCTACGGCTATTACATACCGGCGAACATCCGCATCGGCCTTTCGGTGCCGCAGGTGTTCACCACGCTGTTTGTCATCGCCGCCGCGAGCCTTATCAACGGGGTGATGTACCGGGGCGCGTCCGAAACCGGCCCCACCCGCTGGGGCGACATGCCGGCGCGGTCGCAATACGCCCTGTTCCTGCTGGCGGTGTCGTTCACATGGCTGATGGGGCTGATGGGCTATGTGCGCTCCGGCATCCGCCAGCACTGGCATGTGTACACGGTGTTCCGCGACTACTCGCCGGACGCCTTCACGCCCACGCTTGGCTACGCGGCGAACGTGGTCTCGGTAACGGTACTGATTTTCATGGCGATGGTGATCTTCATCTTCTGGCTGGACAACTTCAGCCGGAAAAAGGCGGCGCATAAGTAACAATGAAAACGTTGGCGCAAATTCTTGCTTTTAGCCTTATGGTGGTCGGCGGCTACAGTTGGTTCTCCAACAGCATCCCGCAACTGCGCGCGGAGCCGCCCTCGGAGGAGAGTGTGTCGCTGGAAGGGATGACGATGGAATCGTTCGTGGCGCTTGGCCAAACTATTTTCGAAGGCAAGGGCACCTGTCCGTTGTGCCATAACGCCGTCGGCCATCGCGCGCCGTTGCTGGTGGAGGCGGGCAGCGACGGCCCGCCGGTGGCCGCGCGCGCGCCGTCACGTCTCGCCGACGGACGGTACCATGGGACGGCCTCCAAACCCGAGGAATACCTGCGGGAGTCCATGGTATCGCCGTCGGCGTTTGTCGTGGAAGGATTCGGCAAGCCGGGCACCGGCGACTCCGTAAGCCCCATGCCGGACGTCTCCGCAGGCTCGATCAAGCTCTCTCCCGTGGAGATTGACGCGGTGATCGCCTATATGCAATCCGCGGCGGGGGTGGACATAACCGTGCCGCTGCCCACCGAAGCGGTGGAAACGGCTGAATCGGCGCCCGCGGATGAGGGGGCGGTGAAAGACATGGGCGCGCTCGCGGAGAAATACGAGTGCAAGCTGTGCCACATCGTTCCCGGAGTGGATATGGCCGGGGAGGCGCCGGACATGGGGCCTGACCTGAACGGGCTGAAACGCTACGCCAAGGGCGCGCCGGACAAACTGCCGTTACGCGAGTACCTCCGGCTTTCCATCGTCGAGCCGAACCGCCATGTCGCGCAAGGCTTCGAGCCGGACACCATGCCGCCCGATTTCGCGGACCGGATGAGAGTATCGGAGCTTGATCTGGCGGTGGAGAGCCTGGCGCGCGCGGCGGAGGGTGGAAAATGAAACGCATCCCGAAACTCGCCCTGACGGTGGGCCTGATCGCCGCGGTGTACGGCCTGTTCGTGGCCGTGTTCACTTACATCCTCCACCTGCCGGTACCGGCGAGCGTGATGAAGATGTACATGTTTTTCGTCACCGTGGTCGTGCTGCTGGTGATGACCTCCAACGAGGATTCCGCGCGGGAGCTTGTGGCGCCGCTGGAGGCGCTGGTGTACCAGCCGCGGTTGCGCCGCCTGCGCGCCGCGGTGTTCATTGTGGCGCCGCTGGCCGGATTCGGGCTGACCTACAACGTGACCCGGCCGACGCTGGACGCGCCGCTGGAACTGCGGACGGTGCATCCCGCGCCGCCGAACTCCGTCAAGGTGTTTGGGAAAACGTATAACCTGCTCACACTGGAAAACCCGTACCGCGCGAAGGAAAAATCCGATCTGGAGGCGTTCCGCCAGGCCGTGGAAGAGGGCAAAACAGTCTATTTCCAGAATTGCCACTACTGCCATGGCGACAAGCTGGACGGCAAAGGGCACTTCTCCGGCGGATTCAACAATCCCCTGCCGGCCAACTTCACCGACGTGGGCACCATCGCCCAGCTTCAGGAGTCGTTCCTGTTCTGGCGCATCGCCACTGGCGGGCCGGGGCTGCCGAATGAAGGGGCTCCGTGGGCGTCGCCCATGCCGGTATGGTCCAACTACCTCACCGAGGACGAGATTTGGAAGGTCATATTGTTCCTGTACGACTACACGGGGTATGCCCCGCGCGTGATGAAAGAGGAAAAGGGTCACTCATGATGCTCTCCAATGCCCCTCTCGCTCAAGCCCTCATGGCCCTTTTCATCCTGGCGGCCGCGTCGCCGGCGTCGGCGCAGCAGGCGCTGACGCCGGAGCGCGCCGCGAAAGGCAAGGCGGTGTATGAAAAACGCTGCGCCGGTTGCCATGGCCTGACGGGTCAAGGCGACGGCCCGGCTGCGGACCGCCTGCGGCCTCGTCCGCGCGATTTCAAGACGGCGTTTTATAAATTCGGCGACACCGTGTTCGGCAAGCTTCCCCTGGACGCGGCCATCTTCCGCGCCGTGGCGGAGGGTTTGCCGGGAAGCTCCATGCCGGGCTGGAAGGATGTTCTGCGCGAGGAAGAGATTTGGGACGTGGTGGCCTATATCAAGGAGTTCTCCCGCAAGTTCGCCCGGCTCAAGGAACGAGGTGAGAAACTGGAGCCGCTGGAAATCGGAACCGCTCCCAAATTGACGGAGACCGACGTCCAGGAGGGCAAGGAGCTGTTCCTGAAAAACTGCGAGAAATGCCATGGCAAGGCCGGGCGCGGCTCCGGCCCCTCCGCGGTGGCGCTCAAGCACGACCTGGGCGACCGCATCTGGCCGCGCAACCTGACCAAAGGCTGGACGTACCGCAACGGCAACAGCATTGAAAACATCTACCGGACGGCGGCGGGCGGCATCACGGGCACGCCGATGCCGTCGCATCTTGAATCGCTCCAACCCGCGCAGGTATGGAAGATCGCGGGTTATGTGGACACCATCGTCCAGCGCGAAAGGCCCAAGACCAGCGAGGTGATTATCGGCAAGCCCATAGAGGGCGCTCCGCCCGCGGGGCCGGACGACGCGCGGGGGGCCGAAGCGGCCGCGACGCTCATCCCCTTGGTGGGCCAGATCATCGAAGGGGAGCGCTGGTTCACACCCACACTGGATTCCGTACAGGTCCGCGCGCTGTACGACAGCAAGATGATCTATCTGCTGGTGGAGTGGGACGATCCCAGCGCCAGCCCATTGGCCGAACCCAATGACAAATTCCCCGTCAACGAGCCGGACGCCTTCGCCGTCCAACTTCCCGTCACGATTCCCGCCGGGATGGAAAAGCCGTATTTCCTTGGCGGCGGCCAGAATTCGCCGGTGATCCTGTGGAAATGGACGAATGGCGGCGCGGTTGAAACGCTTTCCTCCACGGGCATTCTAAAAGCGGAACCCTTCGCAGGCCCGGCCGCCAGCGCGCTTTCAGCGAACGCCACCTATGTGGATGGACAATGGCGCGCGCTGTTCACCCGGCCACTGGCGGGCGGCGGCGATGGGGACCTGACCATCGAGACGGGCAAGTACATCCCCATCGCGTTTTCCGCCTGGGACGGCAACAACGGCGAGAAAGCCGAACAGCGCGCCATCAGCATCTGGTATTGGCTGCTGCTGGAGCCGCCCACGCCCCTGACCGTCTATCTGTGGCCGGCGATTATCGGGCTTTTGATCGCCGGTGGTGAATTGTGGCTTGTCCGCAAGACGAATCAACATGCTCACAAAAAGGAGTGACATCATGAATACCATACGTCTGTGCGTAGGCGCGGCGTGCGCCTTGACACTTCTCTATACCGCTCCCGCGGGCGCCGCCACGGTAAAGGGCGTCATCAGCACGCCCAAGAAGGCCGGCGCCCCGGAAGCGATCAAGGTGACAAAGGATCACGCCATCTGCGGCGCCAAGCCCCTGACCAAGGAAGAGATGCTGGTTTCCGGCGCAGGCGGATTGAAAAACGCCGTGGTCATCATCGAGGGCGCCGGCAAGGCCGCGCCGGGCAAAGGCGGCATCGCCCAGCAAGGGGGCCGGTTCGAGCCGCACGTGATTACGCTGCCGGCCAAGTCGAAGCTGGAAATAAAGAACAACGACGGCATCTCGCACAACTTCCACAGCTTCGGGTTCGAAAACGACCCGGTGAATTTCAGCCAGCCGGGTGAAATGAAAGTGAAAGTAGTGGACAAGGGATTCGACTATCCCGAAGTCATCAAGATCCAGTGCGACATCCATGAGTGGATGAACGCCTGGATCGTGGTAAGCGACGAGTCCGCCGTGGCGGTGACCGGCGCGGACGGGTCGTTCTCCATCGCCAACATCAAGCCGGGGAATTACACCGTCAAGGTGTGGCATGAAAAGCTGGGCGAAGTCACCCAGAAGGTGACGGTGAAGGATGGCGACAACCAGGTCAACGTGGCATTGGGCAAATGAGCGTCTCGATAAGCGCAAGGCGCGGCAAGGGAGGCGTAAGGTGATGAAACAAGGTAATAATGCGCGCGCGGTTCCGTGGGCGCTCGCGGCGGCGGCGATAGCCTTAACAGGCGGCGAGGCGTTCGCGGCGGAAGGCGATTACGGCCAGGTGTTGGGGCTTCCGTCCCGCAACGTGATCTGGTTCATATCGCAGCTCCATCTGTACTTCGGGGCCTTCGTGCTGGGCGTGCCGATATTCGCCGCGCTGATCGAATACGTGGGTCTGCGCACGGGCGACAAAAAGTTCGACGATTTGGCCAAGGAGTTCACCGGCCTGTTGTCGGTGGCCTACGCCACCACCGCCGCGTTGGGCGGGTTGCTGCTGTTCGCGTTCATCGGGTTGTACCCCACGTTCTTCAGCTTCATGGCGGGGATATTCAAGGAAGCGATGCTGTTCTACGCGCTCCTGTTTTTCGGCGAGACCCTGTGCCTGTACATTTACTACTACGGCTGGGACTGGATGAACGACTCCACCGCCTGGCCGGCAAAACGCACCCGCCCCTTCAGCGTGGCGGGCGTGGTCATCATTCTCGCGGGCGTGGCGTTGCAGTTCGGGCTTCTGGGCCACTATCCCGGCGCCATCGCGCCGTTCTGGGCGGTCGCGCTGATCCTCACGGGCCTGGGCTTCTTCGTCGTCAAAAGCCTGAAGGGGCTGCACGTGTGGATCGGCGTATGGCTCAACGTGTTCGGGACGCTAATCATGATGGTGGCCAACTCATGGGCGTCGTACATGATGAGTCCGTCGGGCATTGACCCGGCCACCGGCAAGTTCGTGGGCGACACCATGACCGCGGTGATGAACCCGCTATGGGTGCCGGTGGGCATCCACCGGATATTGGGCAATATCGCCTTCGGCGGATTTGTGGCGGGGGCGTACGCGGCGGTGAAGTTCATCGGCTCGCGCACGCCGCAGGATCGCGCCCATTACGACTGGATGGGTTACATCGCCAACTTCGTCGGCATCGCCGGGCTGATCCCCCTGCCCTTCGCCGGCTACTACCTGGGCCGCGAGGTGTACTCCAACAGCGCGGTGATGGGCAACAACATGATGGGCGGCGACTTTAGCTGGACCTTCATCATCCAGGCCATGCTGGTGGGCAGCCTGTTCCTGGTTTCCTGCTACTACCTGTGGACCGGCATGGAGCGCATCCCCGGTTCGGAGCGCTACCGCGGCTGGGTCAAGTACCTCAACGCTTTTATCCTGCTGGGGTTCGCCATCTGGCTGACGCCGCACAACATGCCGCTCACCGGCGCGGAGATCAGCGACATGGGCGGCTCGCAGTACCACCCCACGCTCAAGTACCTGGGGCTGATGCCGGCCAAAAACGCCGTCGTCAACCTTATCATCATCTCGACCTTCATCAGCTTCATGCTGTACCGGCGGGCCAACATGGGCGAGATGATCCCCATCTCGCGGCAGGGCAAGGCGCCGCTGTTCGCCATCCTCGGCGCGGCGGCCCTGTGCCTGTACCTCGTCGGCCAATACGCGGTGTACCTGTACGGGCTTGATCCCAAGGATTTGGACCTTCCCCCCGACCGCGCGAGCTATTTCCGCACCGTGGCCTACCTGCTGTTCACCACCTGCGCCATGATCGTGGTCAGCTCCGCGCTGGCGCTCAAGGACAAGGGGATCATCGCCCAGTACCTGTACCTGGCGTGGGTCATCTTCAGCGTGGTGATGTTCCTGGGAACCTACGGGTTCGTGGTCATGGAAAAGGCCAGCCCCTTCCTGCGCAACATCGCGGTGAGCCAGTTCATCCAGTTGATCAGCACGATCATCCTGATGACGGCCATTGACATATTCCTGTTCGCCGGGGCGAAATCGCTTGGCCCCGTGCGGTGGGGCAACATCTCCGTCCGCGCGCAATACGCGCTGTTGACGCTGTGCATCATCATCACCTTCAACATGGGGCTGATGGGTTTCATCCGCAGCGGACTGCGCACCGACTGGCACGTGTATGGCGTCCTGAAGGACACGTCGCCTTGGGCGTTCACGCCGACCAATTTCACCATGACGGTCATGGTGTCCATGGCCGCGCTTGTGTTTCTCACCGCGGTGGCGGCGATGTTCTGGCTCGCGGCCATCGCCAAGGCGTCGCACGGCCATGGCGCGCAGCCGGGCCACGCGGAAGTCAGCGAGCCAAATGTGGGAGTGAGGCATGGCTAAAGCCGTACTTAGGGTTTTCATGTTCCTGGTCGCCCTCATCTGCCTGTACGTGTATGTGGGGTACACCATCACCTCGATGACCGGCGGCTTTGACAAGGCCGTGGCGGTGGAGGGCGTCAATGCCGAGGCGGGCGAGCAGATATTCTTTGGCAAGGGCAAATGCAGCACCTGCCACTCCATCGGCGACAAGGGCAGCGCCATCCGCTGCCCCAACTTGGGCGTTCAGGGCGAGCAGTTCCCCCTGGCCATCGGCGAGCGGGCGGCGGAACGCGCGGCGGAGCGGTCGAAACAAACGGGGAAACAGTACCGCCCCGTGGATTACCTTTTTGAATGCGTGGGCGAACCTGGCGCCTATGTCGTCCAAGGGTTCAAGAACGAGATGCCCATTGTGTACCAGGCGCCCATCGGCCTTACCCCCGACGAGGTGAAGGCGGTGATCATGTTCCTGGCCTCGCAAGGCGGCGACATTCCCGCGGATCAGATACTCAACCCCACGGGCATCGCCAAGGAGTATTTCTCGAAAATCGAGGCGGCGGCCGCCTCCGGCGCGACAGAGGCCGCTCCCTTCGAGCCGTACCTGCCGGGCGACCCGGAAAAGGGCAAGAACCTGTTCTGGGACATCTCCAGCAAGGCCGGCTGCGCCAAGTGCCACACCGTGGGCGACAAAGGCGGCCAGGTCGGTCCCGCGCTCACCAGCGTGGCGGGAACCCGCGTGCTCAAGTATATCGTCGAGTCCATCGTCAAACCGTCGGCGGTGATCGTCAGCGGCTATGAGCCGGTTCTGGTCATGACCAAGACCGGCGAGCGGATCGCGGGGACCAAGAAGGAGGACACCCCCGAACACTTCGTCCTGGGCCTTCCCAGCGGCGAGGTGAAAACCATTCTGAAATCCGACGTGGAAAAGTCCAAGATCATGGAAACCTCCATCATGCCCGGCAACTTCGCCGAGATTCTCAGCGTGGAGGAATTCCATGATGTCCTGGCCTATGTACGGACGCTGACCGGCGAGTCCGCGCCGCCACCCGCCCCCGCGGCGGAGGCGGCTCCCGCGGCGCCGGCCGAGGCCCCGAAAAGTTGATTGCATAAGATTGAACGCTGAACGAGGCAAACCATGAGCGATACACCGAAGGCGCGCGGAATGTTCTGGAAGGTGCTCGGCACGGTCGCGGCCGTGCTGGCGCTTGTCCGCTTTGGCATTCCCATGGCGTCGCGGCAGATCACGGGGATGGATTTTCCCCTCACCGTGCCGTCCACCCTGTTCCTGTTTTATATCATCCTGCTGCTGGCGGGAACTTTCGTGTACGTCACCTCCAACGAGGCGACGCTGGAAAGCTTCATGTCCCCCATCAAGAACGCCTTGGGCGGCGGCTACGGACGCCGTACACGGCTTGCGGTCTTGATCCTCACGCCGCTGGCCGTGGGCGCGGGCGCGTTCCTGTGGGTCAAACCCACCGTCGCCTCGCCCGTGGCGCTACGCATCCAGCACCCCTCCTCGAACTTCCCCAAACGGTTCGAGTCCATGCTAAACCCCATGGCCAATCCCACGGACGCCGAAGTGGATCAGTTCATCGAGCAGGTGAAATCCAACAGCGTGGAATTCTTCCCGCAGGTTCACGAGGTGAACCGCAAGTTCACCAACATTGACCATATCCCCGCCAAGCCGGTGAAGGAGTTCCTCGCCAAGCTGGCCAAGGGGGAGGAAGACAAAAAGCTGGCGCGTGAAGCGCTGCTTGAAAAACGGCTCTTCGAGGGCCGCGCCCTGTACGAGATCAACTGCCGCGCCTGCCATGGCGACAGCGTCTCCGGCGACGGCCCCATGGCCTACGGCTTCCAGTTGCGCCCCATCAACTTCACCGACAACGGCACCATCGAGGTGTTGGTGGAGGGCTACACCTTCTGGCGCGTGATGATCGGCGGGCTGGGCCTGCCGGTGGAGTCCACCCCGTGGGATTCCGCAATGCCGGTATGGGAGCTTGATCTGTCCGAAAAAGAGCGCTGGACCATCATCATGGGCGAGTACAACCTCGCTGAAAAGACGCCACGCATTCGTGAAAAGCTGGAGTAAGTGTATGACGCGAATTATTGCGCTTATCGCCGCGGCCCTGGTCGCCGCAACGCTTCCCGCGACGGCGGCCATCACCCCTTCCAAGCCCAAACCGCCCAAATCGCCGGCGCTGCTGGAGCGCGGCGCCCAGATATATTACCAGCGGTGCAGCTTCTGCCACGGCATGGAAGGCGGCGGCGACGGACCCGCGGCGGAGTTCCTCAACCCCCGGCCACGGAATTTCAAGACCAACGTGTTCAAGTTCCGCTCCACGGGAAGCGGCGCGCTGCCGCTGGACGAGGACCTGTTCGAAACCATATCCAAGGGCGTCCGCGGCACCGCCATGCAGACGTTCGATAACGAGGTCATCAAGAACGGCCTGAGCGAGGAAGACCGCTGGGCCGTCATCTACCATATCCAGACGTTCACCGAAGTGCCCGATTTCAGCCTGTGGACGCTGGACGAGGAATACGCCAAGGCCAGCGACCCCGCCGACAAGGCGCTCCATCGCTACAACCAGATCATGAAAATCGGCGACCCGCCCGCCTCCTCGCCGGAGATCATCGCCAAGGGCAAGGAGATTTACAAAAAGGCCAAATGTTTCCAGTGCCACGGCGACGAGGGCAAGGGAAACGGCGTCTCCGCCCCCGGCATGAAGGACGACTGGAAGTTCCCCATCGTCCCGCGCGACCTGACCAAGGAATGGACTTACAAGGGCGGCAGTTCCGTCAAGGAAGTGTTCTTCCGGTTCACCACCGGCCTTAACGGCACGCCCATGCCTTCGTTCGCCAACAGCATTCCGGAAGATGAACGCTGGGCGTTGGCGCACTATGTCCACTCCCTGCAATACAGCCCCAGCGAAGAGCGCAACCTTAACGTCCGGCGCATTAGCGGCGAGTTGCCCTCGAAGGCCGATGATCCCGCATGGGACAACGCGGAGCGGTTGGACGTGCGTTTGACCGGCAACGTGCTGATCAAACCGCGCTGGCAGAACATCACCGTTGACCTGGTGAAAGTGCGCGCGCTGTACAACGACAAGGAAATCGCCTTCCGGCTGGAATGGAACGACCGCTTCGCCAATGTCATCCACGAAGGCACGGACGAGCTGCATCAGCTCGACGCCAGCCGCCCGGGCGACACGGGAAACCTGCAAACCTATGTGCCCATCTATTCGCCGGACTACCAGCCCGGACGCTACCGTGACGCGGTGATGCTCCAGTTCCCCCAGAAAATATCCGCCGGGTCCGAGAAACCCCATTTCCTCAACGGCGACAGCGGGCACGCGGTGAACCTGTGGTGGTGGCGGGCCGATTACGATCCGGCGGCCGCCGCCTTGACCGAAGCCCAACGCAAGCGTTTCGCCGAGGTGGAAAGCCGCGCGCCCTCGGACGGATCCGCAACCCCCGCGGTAAAAATGGACATCGTGGACCTGCGGCCCGAAGACGTGATTGGCAAAGAAGGGCGCGCCGCCATGGAGCTTAACGCGAAAGGATTCATGAAAGCCTTCACCACGCAGCCGGACGAGTCGCAAACGCTGGCGTCCAGCGCCGTGTTTAACGACGGCACGTGGACGTTGGTGCTCAAACGCTCCTTGACCACGGAGGACAAGAACGATACGCAGTTTGAACCCGGCGTGTTCATCCCCCTTGCCGTGAACGCCTGGGACGGATGGAACAAGGATACGGGGATGCAAAAGTCCATCTCAAGCTGGTACTTCGTGTATCTCGAAAAACCGATGCCGCTCAAGGTGTATGTGATCACCGCTATCGCCTTCTTTGCGATCATCGGGCTTGAGTTGCGGCTCTCCAAACTCTGGCGCCGCCGCGAAGACAAGTAACAGCCAAGCGCGCGTATCTCATTGCGCGCCGGGAGCCTCGCTATATAATTTGTGGCTCCCGGCGCGCATCACCCTGCCCTTTTAATGGCGCGCTGTTCTTGCCTCACGGTGACCGTCTGACCACAATCCTTCCCCTGCTGTCCTGCGTGTTCACATTCCGGACAGTTGTGGGGGCAGGGTTTACCCTGCCCGCAGTAACAACGTAGGGGCGCCCTGCGCCTGCCCGCTATCGGGCGAGGCACACCTCGCCCTTACACGCGGTGGCGCAGTATCCTCTGTTGGGGCGAGGAGTGAATCGGTTGCTGCGACTCCGGGCGGCCACGGGGGCTCCGCTGCAAATGCCGCCCATTACGCCTTAAGCGCGCCCTTGATAATGAGCGCGGCGCTGGCCAAAAAGCACAACTCGCCCAGCAACACCACCGGGGCGAAGGTCATCGCGCCGCCGGTCAGCCCGCGCAGCAATAGCCCCACCGGCATCAACAGCGCCAATATCGCCAGCCGTGACAGCCATTTCTTGCCGCCCTCGCCCAACGCCAGCCGGTCCACCATTACGCCCACGATAAGGTTGAACAGCGCGAAGGGCATCCCGTGGCTGTGGGCGGCCTTCATCAACATGCGAGCATAGGGCAACTGGTAATATCCGCTGGTAAAGTGCGCGTCCATGGTAAAGCCCAGCGCCGTGCCGCCGAACGCGGCCAGGAATATGACCACGCCGCCGGTGATGAGGTTAAGTTTTCCGTAGGGCATGATGAAGCCTCCCGCAAGGTTATACGCGGCATTATACGCCCGCGCATAAAAAAAACGGCGGACGCCGAAGCGCCCGCCGTTTGTAAAAACGCGACTGGAACTAGTAGTCCATTCCGCCCATTCCGCCCATACCGCCACCGGGCATGGGGGGAGTCTTCTTCTCCTCCGGAATCTCGGAGACCATCGCTTCGGTGGTCAACAGCAAACCGGAAATGGACGCGGCGTTCTGCAGCGCGGTGCGGGTGACCTTGGTGGGGTCAATGATGCCCGCTTGCAGCATGTCCACGTACTCGCCGGTGGAGGCGTCCAGACCCACGGTCTGCTTTTCCTTCATCACCTGCTGGACGACGATGGAGCCTTCCAGACCCGCGTTGTTGGCGATCTGGCGAAGCGGCTCTTCCAGCGCGCGGCGGATGATGTCCACGCCCACTTTCTGGTCGTGGCTTTTCGGCTCCAGCTTTTCGATGGCGCCGATGCAGCGCAGCAGGGCCACGCCTCCGCCGGGGACGATGCCTTCTTCCACCGCCGCGCGGGTGGCGTGCAGGGCGTCCTCCACGCGGGCCTTCTTCTCCTTCATTTCCGTCTCGGTGGCCGCGCCGACGTTGATCACCGCCACGCCGCCCACCAGCTTGGCCAGGCGCTCTTGCAGTTTCTCGCGGTCGTAGTCGGAGGTGGTCTCCTCGCTCTGCGCGCGGATCTGCTTTACGCGGCCCTCGATGTCCTTGCCCTTGCCGCGGCCCTCGACGATGGTGGTGTTGTCCTTGTCCACCGTGATCTTCTTGGCCCGGCCCAGATCCTCCAGCGTCACGCTCTCCAGCTTCACGCCCAACTCCTCGCTGATGACGTTGCCGCCGGTGAGGATCGCGATGTCCTTGAGCATTTCCTTGCGCCGGTCGCCAAAGCCGGGGGCCTTCACCGCCACCGCGGACAGCGTACCACGCAGCTTGTTGACCACCAGCGTGGCCAGCGCCTCGCCCTCGACGTCTTCGGCGACGATCATCAGCGGCTTGCCCATCTTGGCCACCTTTTCGAGCAGCGGCAGCAGGTCCTTCATGCCGCTGATCTTCTTCTCGTGCAGCAGGATGTACACGTCCTCCAACTCGGACACCATCCGCTCCGGATTGGTCACGAAGTAGGGGGACAGGTAGCCGCGGTCGAACTGCATGCCCTCGACGATTTCAAGGGAGGTCTCCATGGACTTGGCTTCCTCGACGGTGATGACGCCGTCCTTGCCCACCTTGTCCATCGCCTCGGCGATCAGGTCGCCGATGGTGCGGTCGTTGTTGGCGGAAATGGCGCCCACCTGGGCGATTTCGCGCTTGTCCTTGGTCTCCTTGGACAACTTTTTCAGCCGCTCAATGACCGTATCAACGGCCAGGTCAATGCCCTTCTTGATCTCCATCGGGTTGCCGCCCGCGGTCACGTACTTGATGCCCTCGCGGAAAATCGCCTGGGCCAGCACGGTGGCCGTGGTGGTGCCGTCGCCGGCCACGTCGGAAGTCTTGGAGGCCACCTCGTTGACCAACTGGGCGCCCATGTTCTCGAAAGGCTCCTTCAATTCGATCTCCTTGGCCACGGTCACGCCGTCCTTGGTGATGATGGGGGAGCCGAACTTTTTCTCGATCACCACGTTGCGGCCCTTCGGCCCCAACGTCACTTTCACCGCGTTGGCCAAAATATCCACGCCGCGCATCACTTTGTGCCGCGCGTCCTCGCCGAACGATAGTTGCTTCGCCATAAGCTTGTTCCTTTGCCTCTCTCGTTGTCGTTATGGTTGGATTAAAACCGGGCCTGGGGATTACTCCTCCACGATGCCCAGGATGTCGTCCTCGCGCACGAGGAGGTAGTCCTCGCCGTCAATCTTGATTTCCGTCCCGGCGTACTTGGAATAAATCACCACGTCGCCCTTCTTGACGGAAAGCTTCTGGGCATGGCCCTCGTCATCCTTTTTCCCCTCGCCCACGGCGATGATCTTGCCCTCCTGGGGCCGCTCCTTGGCGGTGTCGGGAATAATGATGCTCCCTTTCGTGGTCTCCTTGGCCTCCAGGGGCTTGATAAGAACCCTGTCACCCAACGGCTTTACCTTAGTCGCCATCCATAACCTCCTTACAGTCAAACAGTTGCCGATATTTCATAAACCCGCATCTCCCGTGTGGGAGGCTGCTTGCCATCCGGTTAGCGCTCTCCACCCGTGAGCGCTAACGACGGATAAGCATAGAACCATGAGGTTGAAAAAGCAAGGTGTGGAAAAAGATTTTTTGAGTTTTAACAAATTCCGTAAATTAGCGCGGCAAAAGCGCCAAGCAACGGCCTTTGGCGCGTAATAAGCGATGATCACTAGACCTGGGGGGCAACGTTTTTTTAGAGCGCGGCCCGCGCCCGCGGGGTCACTTTTTCCCTTCCTGCTTCTCCGGCTGGATGTAGCCCCACTCCACGAGGCGCTGGTAGGCGTATTGGGCCTGTTTGCTTTGCCGGTCGGCTTGCAGGTAACGGTAGTACTCTTTCGCGGAGCGCTGGCGATCGCCCATCCCTTCCAAAGAGTAGCCCTTGTAGAATATCGTATTGGGATTGCCCGGCAGCATGGACTCGTATTCCGCGAAGTTCTCATGCGCCTTGGCGTATTTTTTCTGCCGCAAGTTCGCCATGCCCAGCACACTTTTGGCCTGCGCCTCGCCGGGATAGGCTTCGCTGGCGCGCCGGGCGTATTCCTCCGCCTTGGCGAATTTTTCCTGCACCAACTGGCACTTGGCCATCATCAACAATCCGGCGTAGTCCGCGGGGGTAAGCTTTAGCGCCGCTTCATATTCCCCTTCTGCCTCGCGCGGTTTTTCCTTCATCATCAGCCGTTCGCCGTTCTGCATTTTTTCAACGGCGGGGCGCATGGCGCGCAGCCGTGCGGTTTCGTCCATGTAGCGCTCGCGGTTCATGGGCAGGCCCAGCGACGAGGCGTATTCAGTATCAGCGCGCCTGACGGCGGTGGCGTAGCGCTCGTCGCTCATGGGGTGGGTGGCGAACATGGTTTCCAGCGCGCTGGGCTTTTCCTTATGCATCGAGCGCAACACTTCCATCAAGCCCGCCATGCCGCGCGGATCATACCCGGCGCGGGTCATGTACTCCATGCCCAAGGCGTCGGCCTGCCGCTCATCGTCCCGGCTGTACGAGGCCAGCAACAATCCCGCGCCGATGCCGCCCAGGCCCGCCGCAACCGAACCCAGGCTTTCGTCCCTCGCGGCGGCCGCCACCGCCAGGCCGGCCACCGCAAGCTGCGCCAGCATCATGGTGGACATGCGCGCGGCGGTGTGCCGTGCGTTGACGTGGCCGATCTCATGCCCCAGCAGCGCGGCCAGTTCCGCCTCGTTGTTCAACTCCAGCAGGATGCCGCGTGTGGCGGCGATGGAGCCGCCGGGGAAGGCGTAAGCGTTCACATAGGTCGCGTTGACCATCTGGAACGAGTACGGCACGGCGGGCCGGTGGCTGCGCGAGGTCAACTCCCGCCCCACGGTATTCAGGTATCCGTTCAGCCGGTTGTCGGTGGCGATGCCGTAGTCGGCGGAGAACTGGTGGGGTGAGTTCTTCCGGTCGAGCGTGACCTCCTGCTGTTCGGAGATCATCATAAGCTGCGTCTGGCCAGTGACGGGGTTGGTGGCGCAGCCCTTGGCCGCATAGGAGGCGGCCAGGGCGCCGGTGGCCAAAAAGCCCCGCCGCGTCATGGCGTTTCGCATGGCGTTCCCTTACAAGGCAAAGTCCGGGCGCGTTCTTCTTAATGCTTGAAAGTATCGTGGCACGCCACGCACTTTTCCAGCGTTTCGGCCAGCGCGGCCTGCGCCTTATGCCGGTCTTTCGTTTTAAGCGCCTCGCCCAGCCGGTCGCCGCTTTCGTGGAAGACCAGCCCCATGGCCATGAACTCCGGACCGAACATGGAGCACATCCGGCGCATCTCATCGGTCAGCCCAAGCTGGCTGTGGGCCGTGGCTGCGGCCTCGTCCCACTCTTCGCGCGCCATCAGCGCCGTCACCCTCTGCACGGCGCGCAAATGCTCGCGCATGTTCTGTTTCTGGTGTTCCTTCATCGCTTCGGGAACGTCCAGCGTCCGGCGCGTATCCTGCGCCGCCGCTTGGGCGCCCATCATGTGACCGTGCGCCTGATGATCGTGCGAAGTTTCAGCCGCGTATGCGGCCGCAGCCATAGCCATGGCGCCCAACAATGAAAGCAAACCGTACTTCATGGTTCCAAATCCCGCGCTCAATATGCGTTCCGGTTGATAAAGCCGCGCCACAGCGTCAACCATAGTATTTTGACGTCGAACAGCAGCGACCAGTTCTCGATGTAGTACAGATCAAACTCAATCCGTTTTTCCAGCGACGTGTCGCCGCGCCATCCGTTGACCTGCGCCCAGCCGGTGATGCCCGCCTTTACCTTGTGGCGCAGCATGTAGCGCGGAATGCCGCCCTTGAAATCCTCGACGAACACGGGCCGCTCCGGACGCGGACCGACCAAGCTCATGCCGCCGGCCAGCACGTTGAAAAACTGCGGCAGCTCGTCCAGGCTGGTGGCGCGGATGAATTCCCCCACCCGTGTGCGGCGCGGATCGTTCTGCGTCGCCCACACCGCGCCCGTGTGGGCCTCCGCGTCCACGCGCATGGAGCGGAACTTGTATATGGTGAACGGCTCGCCCCCCAGGCTCACCCGCTGCTGACGGAAAATCACCGGCCCGCGCGACTCCAGCCGGATCGCCAGCGCCACCGCGGCCATCACCGGCGCCGTGAGAACAATCAGCGCCAGTGAGCCGATTATGTCAAACATCCGCTTGAGCGCCGCGCTCCAGCCGTACAGCGGGCTTTCGGTGAGCGAGACGATGGGGATGCCGTCGAAATCCTCCACGCTGGGGTTAAGCCGCATGAACTCCATGATGTCCGCCGCCAGCTTGACGTCCACCACCTCGTCATCCAGCATCAGCAGCGTTTTTTCCAGCCGGTCATGGGCATGACGCGGCAGCGCGATGAAAATCTGGTCAATGCCGTGCCGCCGGATCATCTCCTTAAGCTCATCCACGGCGCCGATCACCTTGACTCCCAGATATTCGCCCCCCACTTCGGAATGATTGTCACCGAGCATCCCCACCACCACCATGCCCGACTCCGGGTGGCGCGCGAAATTCTCCACCAGCCGCCGCGCCAGGTCCCCCGCGCCCACGA
>JACQZB010000074.1 GCA_016207925.1 Nitrospinota bacterium | reverse complement strand
ATCCCGGCCCTTTTTTTATCCCGCCGCCCGCCACTTTTCCCCGGCGCGCGGCGTACTTATTCACAAGAACTCTTGGAGGAATTCAACATGGGCGGCTTGATGAAAATCGTGGTCTTCACCGCACCAGTTCTGGCGGCGGTTTTTGTCTACGTTATGTTCAGGCAGGAGGCGCACGACGCGCGGATGGACACCGAGAATCTGCGGTTCGAAAGGGAATGGAATGAGTGGGCAGCCGACTCCAGTTTCTCCACACCACAAGCCCGGAAGCGGGCCCTGGCCCGGGCGGAAAAAGCCGACGCCGCGATCGCGGAATCCGAGGCGCGCGAGGAACGGGCCCGGGGGAAATCCACGGCCATGACTTCAGCGCTAGAAAAAGCCATCGAGGAGGCTGAGAAAGATAAGGGGAGGGAGGATTCAGGCTATGAACGCTGATCAATTATTGAGAGAAGCGGCTGTTCAGGATGAGCTGGGCGAACTGTATGGCTTCGCAGTTGAATTGCGTGACGGTCACGCCCATATCCCCGAAGTTTACGCGGCACTGGATATTGTCGTGAACCACATCCATGACCGCGCCAGAATCCGGGAAAAGTTGTACGAGTATTTACACGCGCGATTAAAGTTCCGCTCGTGAATCCGCTTGCGCTCGTTCCACTCGCGGCGCGCGTAGCTCAGCCGCGTTTTTCTGATTCCCATACGTTGTATTTTGTCAGCGGAGGCTCGCAAGCTCGCCAAGACGCTTGCACTTTTACACCCAACGCACCGGGTGGTACATGGCGCGCAATGCGCATAGAAGGAGTAGCAGTTTGGTATCAATCATTTACCCGCATTGCGCGCGCATTGCGCGCGCAGGGCGTGTTTCGTGGTGGGCGTATGTTTTCCAGCGGTTGCCCGCATTGCGCGCGCAGGGCGTCTTTAGGCGATCTCGCATGGCGGCGCATTGCGCTTTTATCGCGCTTTTTTTGTGGGGCGCGGCGTACTTAAAAGCAGGAGGTTAAGACCATGTACCACGAGAAAAGATACCCGGTAATTGTCAGGCTGACTCTGCCGCAAATCGAACGGATGGCGCGTGAAATCCGGGCTGGCCGCCTGGTGGAATTCCTGGCGAAAGTGTTCGAGAACCCCATCGCTGAAGACCTTTCGGAGGAGCGGAATAATGAGCGCTAAAACGAATTTTACAGTCCGTTTATCGTCCGAGGAATTGGCCGGAATCAAGCGGGCGGCGGGGCATAAACCTATCGCCGAGTATCTACGCGAATTGATCCGGCGGGGAATGATTAATGAGGGGAGTGAGGCTCAGGAATTCGCCGCCGTCATGGACCGGCTGGCGCGGTTTGACCCCGTGCGCCTGGAGGATACGATATCCGCCCAGCGTGAAATTCTTCTGGGGCTGGAAGAGGCGGTCCGGCGCGCGGGGAAAAGCGGCGGCTNNNGCGGCGGAGAGGTTGACGCTGATAAAATCGCGATGGCGGCGGCGGCTAAAATCGGCGAGCAGGTCACCAAACTTTTGTCAGAAATCAACACCCGGCTTGGGATAATTCCAGGCATGGCGAATAAGGTTTCTGACACCCTGATCCACGTGGCCGAAATACGCGGCCGGAAGTGATATTCCTCGCTCAGGCGATGGGGAAAATCACCGCCGGACGTTGTTAATTTCCCGCGAGCGGGCGGATTCCGCGCTTCCCGGCCGCGTTCTGACAGTTTTTTGCTCCACGGCGCGTTTTCCTGTCTCTTCCCGGCCCCGCCGCGACATATCCCCGCCCGTTTCCGCGCTTTCCTGTCTGTTTCTTGCCCACCCGCGCGCTTTCTCGTCTGTTTTTTGCTCTTTTCGGGCGCGCCGTGACGTTTTTCTGTCAGAAGGCGTAATTAAGGGCAGGAACAACTTTTTCGAGGAACGAACCATGAAAAACGGCGCGCCGGAATTAAGGGAGAATACCGCCCTGGTGGACGGTGGAAACGTGGAGGGCGCCCAATGACCACCGTAGGCGTTGACGTGGGGTACGGGCATACCAAAATTGTCCGGGCCTGCGGGCGGGAGATTATCCGGTCCATCGCCGGGCCGATGGACGGACGCATGACCGCCACCGGCCTTAAGTCCACGGTGGACGTGGTGGAACTGGCCGGGGAAAAGTGGCTTGTGGGGGACTGTGCCTTGATCCATTCCCCCCGGCCAGGCGTTATCCGGGACCGGGATTGGCTCGATAGCCAGGTCTGGCGCGCGCTCATGACCCGCGCGCTGCGCGGCATGAACCGGGAAGGGGGCGCTGTGATTGTTACCGGCCTTCCGGTGACATTCTATCAGCGGGACAGGGTGAAGATGACCGCCGCCGTCCGGGCGGCTTGGGGAGGCTCTGACGGCTCCCTGATCGTTAAAATCATCCCACAGCCCCTAGGGAGCGTATTCGCGGCCATGCTTGATGACAAGGGGCGGGTAGCCCGTCCTGAAATCGCCAAGGCGCGGATCGGCGTTCTTGACGTAGGGCACTATACCACCGACTTGTTTACCGTGGCCGGGCTGGAACCCGTGGAACGCCAGATGGAGACGCTCCCCGGCGGGGTGGCCAGCGCCCACGATCACATTGCGCGCGACATCGAAGATTCCACCGGGTGGCGGCCTGACGCCGCCCAAGTGGATCAAGCGGCCCGGACCGGCGCCATCCGTGTCGCGGGGCAGAGCATGGACATCAGCCAGATCGCCGCCCGCCGTTTCGCCGAACTTGCCGCCGAGATTGAGGCCCAAGTCCGCACGGTCTGGAAATCCGGCGCGGACCTCGATCTGGTGATTCTCACGGGCGGTGGCGCGGCGGCTCTGAAGGGCTACCTTAAACTGTACCGCCATGCGGTGGCAGTCGCAAACGCCGAATTCAGCAACGCCGAGGGTTTCTACAAACTGGGGGTGAAATATGCGAAACGATAAATCACCCGCGACGGTTATCCGTTTCACCCTCAACCCTGCCAATCCCTTCGACTCCGCGATCGCTGCCTATCTCAAAACCAAATGCGGGGCAAGCGTGGATTCGCGGGGGGTGAAACGCCTTCTCTACGACCTCGCGGCGGGGTGGCCGCAAAGCGCAACGGCGGACGCGGGGGCGGCCGCGCCGCGGCCTGCGAATAACAATGTCCACGATTCAGGCGGCGAAGCCGAAGCCCCTGACTTGGACGAAATCCTGGGGAGGTTTTGATCATGAGCGCGTTCAAGGGTTTTGAAACTTTCTGGAACCACCTGATGATGACCATCAAAATGTGGACTCACATTCTGGTGGCCGCCGCCCTGGGGTACGCCGTGGCGCTGGTCATCGCCGCCCGGTTCGTTCTCCGCGACATTTGGGAGACGCAAGAATGGGCTGACTGGTGGGCGGGCTTATGGTGGAACATCACAAGGCTGCAGCTTAATGACTCGCTTGACTTGCTCGATGGGTTGCTTAACGTATTGGCGCATCACTACACCGGCCCGCTCGCCGTGGCAGCCGTTGTTTGTCTGCCCGTGCCGGCGGGAATCATTTTCGGCGCCGAATGGTATTTTACCCGGCGGGCGAAAACGGCTGTGTCAGACAAACATATCCGCGGTTCCAAACTTGCCGCGGCCAAGGCCATCGCCAGAAAAATCACTGATGGGGACCTGCCCCTGGGCGACCTTAAGATGCCGCGCGGGTTTGAAACACGCCATGTTCTTGTCGTCGGGAAAACCGGCGCCGGAAAAACCCAGGCGCTGGCGCACGTACTCGACCGGCTCCGCGCCCGTGGAGAAAAAATCATCATCTACGACGCCAAGGGCGATTTCACCTCTGCTTTTTATAACCCCGGCGCGGGTGACCTGATTTTCAACCCCCTGGACGCGCGTTGCGCCCGCTGGAATCTGTTCGGTGACCTGGTGGCGCTCTACGACATCGAATCGCTGACCGCTTCGCTTATCCCGCCCCAGCCGCGCAGTGATGACTTCTGGACTATTACGCCCCGGCAAGTCATGGAAGGCATTATTCATTACTGCCTGAGCAATGGCTGCGCCAACAATGAGGGGCTGTACCGGATTATCAGCTTGCCGCCGGACCAAATCGCCGATGCGCTCCGGGCCACCAAGGGCGCTGAGTTTGCCCGCGCGCATTTGAATGACAAGGCCGGGAACACCAGCAAGAATATACTTTCCACGCTGAACATGCGGTCTGGCGCGTTCCGGTACCTGGCCGGGTTGGACGGGGATTTTGTGATCCGCAAGTGGCTTACCGACGGGAAGCCTGGGTTTATTTATATCTCCGCGCCGCCCGACGCCCAGGAAACTCTTAAACCGGTCGTGTCATTATTCATTGACTTGGCCGCGCGCAAACTTTTGTCGCTCGACGATGACCCCACGCGGCGTATGTTTTTTTTCCTGGATGAATTCGGCTCTCTCCAGAAACTGCCCGCCGTGGTGGCGTTGCTGGCGATGGCACGCTCCAAAGGCGGCAGCCTGTGGCTCGGGACGCAGGACCTGGGGCAGATCGATGACGTTTACGGCCCGGCCCAACGCCAGACAATCGTCAACAACTGCGCCACCAACCTTATTTTTTCCGTTGGTGACCCAGAGACCGCGCGGTTTTTTTCTGAAAAACTTGGAGACGCTGAAATCGAGGAAGTGAACGAATCACACAGCATGGGACCCGCGGATCTGCGCGACGGCATCAGCTTGGCGCGGCGGCGCACCAACAAAAAAATCGTTATGGCCAGCGAGTTACAAGGGCTGGGGGACTTGCGGGCGTATCTGATCTTGCCCGGCGGGTTCGATCCGTGCCTCACTCAATTTACCTACCGCGCCCGGCCGGTCATCGCCAAGAAATTCATACTCCGGCCAGAATTGCAGTTGGATCAGTTCCACGGCCAGCAAGCCCAAGACGGCGGCGGCGCTGGTTCACCTGCGGAACCGCGGATCGCCTGGGATTGACTCCTTACAGGCCAGGGGCGGGGCCGTAGGCCCGCCCCACGGGAGCGCGCGAAGCCGCGCAAACCGCAATCTCCAGGACGGCGCGGATTAACCCGCGCCGTTTCTTTTTTTTCGCGTTCTTACCTTGGCCCGCCTCGCGCGCCCTTCGGACGGGCCTGGCGGCCCCGCCCGGCATCGGCCCGTGGCTCCGCGGGCTTGCGCCCTTGTGCGCCCGCGCCAGCCTCGCCGGCCGCCTTGGGAGCGCGGCGGGCAAGACAAGGGGCGGTTAAGAACGCGAAAAAATCAATCAGCAAAGGTTTATGGATATGCTGCCGCCGGATGAGGTACTCGAACATATGGACATGGATGAACTGCTGGCCGTCCGCCAGCGGATCGAGGAATTGATCCGTATAGCGGTGATTGACACTCTACAATTAAACGCCTAATATAAACCATGATCATATTAAGCGTGAAGCATAAAGGATTGCGTCGGCTCATTGAGCAAGGCGACGCGTCCGGGGTCCCGGCGGAGTATGTCCGCAAAATTCGGAATATGATCGCGTATTTGCAGGACGCGGAGGATATGACGGATTTAACGAACCCGCCAAAGTGGAAATGCCATGAGTTGGGCGGCGATAGAAAGGGGACGTGGGCACTTGCCGTTACCGGAAACTGGCGGATCACTTTTTCGCCGGATAGCGACGGCAAATCCATCAGGAACCTGTTTTATGAGGATTATCATTAGAGTCATAAGGAGGATTATATGAGCATACGCATGAAATACCCCGTGCATCCGGGGGCGTTTATGAAAGAGGAGGTCCTTGAGCCGCTTCGCCTGACTGTCACGGATGCGGCGGCGGTTCTGGGCATCACGCGGGCGGCGCTCTCCGCGTTCCTGAACGAACGGACGAAACTGTCGCCAGACATGGCAATCCGCATTGAGAAAGCTTTTAAGCTCAAGATGGACACCATGATGAGAATGCAGAACTCGTTTGATATCGCCGAGGCCAGGCGGCGAGCGCCCACCATCAAAGGAGTGCAACGATACCGGCCCACGGCGGCTTAGTATGGGGGCGGGGTGTGGCTGAAGATCGCCTGGCGAGACGATTTGCGGGCAGAGGAAGGTTTTAAGCGGCGGGCGGCCTGAATTATGAGGATTGAGCTTCTCCCTTAACTACTGACCGCAGGTGTTCCGACCACGCTTCAAGCGCCTCGCGCTTTTCCTTGGCCATGTCATACCTATTATATATCCCGGTTACTGACTTTGTGGTGTGGTTTAACACCTTGCCGATTATTTCTCCGGAATAACCCAGTTCCCCCATGCCCGTCGCCGCGGTCCGCCGGAGATCATGGGGTGTAAAATTCTCTATCCCCATCTTTGCGCGGTTTTTGTTTATCACATGATCCAAAGTCATTTTGTTAATCGCTCCACGGGATTTTATCCGAGAAGGAAACACCCATGGGCTATTTGAATCCCCGGATTGAGTTTTCAATTCCATCAATAATTCCAAAGCCTGACGGGAAAGCGGCACAACATGAGGGCGGCGTTTTTTCTTGGTTTTAACCGCAGGTAGATTCCACTCGCCCTTGTCTAAATCTACTTCATCCCATTTCAGGGCGGCGACTTCACCCTTGCGTTGGCCCGTTACCAAGATAAGTTTTAGAGCAAGAGCCAAGGAGCGTGTTATGTTCACATCTTCGGATTCAAGCGAATTCCAGAATTTTATAATTTCAGCTTTCGATAGCACACGATCGCGCGGAACTTCATTGGCCGGCGGGCGTACACGATGACACGGCGATATCTCTATAAGGCCCCCCTCCTCGGCCCAGTTAAACATTTTGCGAATGAGAGCAAATGTGCGATTCGCCGTGGTAGTACAGCCGCGGGCGAGGAGCGAATTCATTAACGAGCGCACGTGGGTTTTAGTCACTTCCCGGACGCTTAAGCTGCCCCAGGCGGGGATCACATCTTTTTCTAGCATCCTCTTATCTTCAGGCCACGTGCGCTTGTTGGGCCGGGCGTAATTTTCTACGAAATCGTTTGCGAGATCGACAACGGTTTTATCCCCGTTTTTTTCTGTTTCCGCCGCCGCGCGCGCCAGGATTTTTTCGGCGCCGGGGTCGCGCCCCTCGGCTACTTTTTTTGCAGCTTCAGCGTGAAGAACGCGCGCGCCGGGGAGGGCAAGCGAGGGCCATTATCCGAGCGTCTTTTTTCGTGGCCGCCCCGCGGGCCGGTACGTACATACCAAACTAATTCGGCCGCTGGCGCCCACGTGTACGCCGAGTCCTCCCCTCTCCCATATAAAATACCGCCGTCCAGCGGGTTTGAGTGAGTCGAGGTATTTTTCCGTGAGTTTCATTTTTTTCACCACCAGTTTTTTTGACCGGCGGTCAGCGCAGGCGAGGCGGGGTAGCGCCGGGGTAGCATTATTCGGGCTTACCCTTAAAAGTCCTTAAAAGATAATAAATGACATTGTACCATGCCAGCGCGGGTGTTGGCGTATTTTATCTGGTATTTATCATTTACTTCTTATTATTATCTTTTATATTCTACTAGTTTCCTAATCCGTAGTCCGTGGGTTCAAATCCCGCCGGGGGCACCAATAAATCAATCAAATACGATATTCAACGGAAAGCCGTTTTTTCCAGTGTAAGCGCTATGTAAGCGCCAGGATCAATTTCGAGGGTATCCGGCCTCCATGCGGGAAGCGTAATCCAAGCGCGGACAGGTGAAAAATACTCACCTTCCAGGCGGGTTTTTAAGCCCGAATCGCGGCGACGTATCACAATGCGCGATCCGTTCACGTCCGTTCACCACGAAACGCGGCGTTTAAACACCGAAAACCCCTTTCACGGGCAAATCGGAGCCGCTTTGCTCCAGAAACCGCATTGAACAGTTATGGGCGCCCGCCGGGCAACGGCCACGGCTGGCGATTCTCTTGGCGCATACAGGTTTGGCGGGGGCTGGCCATGGCAGGAACGGGAACCGGGGCTGGGCGATGTTCTTAATGGGTGTTCGCAACAGGGCTTCTTGCCCCACGCTCCCCCCCCCCATGTGCCCACGGGCGGGCAAAGGGGTACCTTCTTGATGGAACGATGAATTTTTCAAAAAATCCTATCAGCGCCGGGTACGGGGCAACGCTTCGGTTATTTCGCCGTTGAACGTCTTCTTGGCGGCGTGGAGCGTCCGTACCCTGCTCCATGATCGCCCTCCAGCCCATATCAGCCCCCTTTCCCGGCCAGCAGTGACACCAGCCGGAGGTATGAATCCCACGCCATGACCGCCACGGGGGCGGCCCATTCCCCGGAAAACCACCGGGCCATGACAGCGCCGGTCATGACCACCTCCGCATAGTGCCATAGCGCGTAAATTGCCGGTACGGATGGTAGATCTATAGAAGTGTTCTCTAAACGAAGTTGACGCGCGCCGAATATGAGCCTGACTGCTTCTCATAAAGAAGTTGAAACTCCCGAATTATCCGCCCGCCGCTTCTCTTGGAGTAGTTGACCGCTTCCTTTAGCGAAGTTGCTTCGCGTTTTCCACCTCGTTGAGAGCGCATACCGTGTCGCCCTGTTATAAAGGCCCCCTGGCGCCACGATTTCCAAAAGGCCGCTGGACACGAGAGTTTTCACCGCACGGGAAACAGCAGCCGGGGAATGAAGTCCGGTGCTTCCCATAATCCGCGAGTAGGAAACTATAAGGCTATCCCCGTTTTTTCCGTTCTCGGCCCTCCTGAAGACCAAGTAGACGGCTTGGGCCGTCGGTTTCAGATTCGCCCACAACACCGAATCGAATAGCTCACGTTCGATGCGAAGGAAAGGGGGCAGACGATTTTTGCCGCGTCGTGCCACAACAACCTACTCCGCGCCGGACGTGCTTGTGCGCGCGTGGCGCTCAAGAAATTCGTCTAGGTCCGAACGGCGGTATACGACGCGACTCCCGATTTTTGAGAATCGCGGGCCGCTCCCGTGGCTCCGGGCCTTATTGAGCCATGCGATCGAGATCGCCAGATATCGCGCCGCCGCTTCCACATTCAATAAGTTCTCCATCAGAACCTCCAGTAGGATTTTGTCCAACGAGCGGTCAACATAGCCGCTTAAGGGGCAGTGTGGCGCGCCGTATCTTTTCTGGGTAGGGGGAATAATTGCCCCGCGAGGGAGGCGATTTCCACCCCCCCATTCAGAATGCCAAGCGGCGGGTTATTTTTCTTGGCGAAGCGCTTGTTTGGCTATCTTGTGAAGGTCGGACACTGAATCACCGGCGAGTTCGAAGAATTTGGCGAGGAAGGATTCGAATTTCCGCACCGGGCGCGGAGAAACACCACCGGTTTGAAGCGCGCTGGCGAGGTCCGCCGCTGTTCCCGCGCGGTTCTTTGATTTGCGGCCCGCCATCTGTCTCGGAATAGCGGCCCGATCCAGGGCGGATTGAAACCGGCCCATCCGCGCTTCCAAGCTATCTGCTCTATCTGGCGCGGAAAGGATGCGGCTCTGGCGGCGTGACTCCAAAAGGTCCTGAAAACGGAAAAACCCCTCCCGCTCCCTATCGTCCTGGCTCATATTAGTAATGACGGCCTCATAAGCCCCCCCGGTTTTTTTCAAATCTTTGAAACACGTGATTAACTCGCCTGTGATACGGGACAGGCGGGTGATTTTGTTCCTCACCTCATCGACGCCGGTCACGGGGGCGTTCCTCAGCTTGTATTCATGAAGGCACATAGCGATCACGAAGCAAAGGCTCTCGTTTTCCCGATGGTTCAATTGATAGACACCAAGCAACCTCTCCATCTCGGAGCAGTCCATGGGGCAAACTGCCTCACCCTGGGGGAGGAGCGTCGGGGGTTGTTTATACTTGCAGGGGAGGGAGGAAGTCCTTGATCCGGTCATTACGCGCTCTCCTGTCATGCGCCCTGATTAAAAAGGCGACCGGCGGGGCGGGTCAGGATTCCCGCTTTTCGGGCCGTCGCCCTAGCCGGTCAACATGGTCACTTCGTCAACGCTCCACGCCAGCGGCCCGCGCCCCTTGCGGAGAAGCAGGCGTCCGCCGCTTCCTCACGCCGTGTTTCCGGCGCGCCGGTTTTTCCAACTGGACGGCCAGCTTCATCCCCAAGCTTTCCAGCAAGGCGGCCAGGCTGGTGAGGGAAGGGTTCCCCTTCATGGACAGCATCCGGTACAGGCTTTCGCGGTTCAGGTTTGTTTCATCCGCCAGCCGGTCATAGTGGTTCTGAAGATTCAACCAGAAGCCGGGGGTTGTGCGGAAATACCGGGCCAGCCGTAACGCCGTGTCCGCCGAAACCGCCCGCTTCCCCAAAAGGATTTCGTTTATCCGCCCCGGAGGCACGCCCAAGGCCCGCGCCAGGGCGTTCTGGCTTAACCCCAGCGGCTCCATGAATTCTTCCCGTAAAATCTCTCCCGGCGATACGGGCGGGAAAATGGTTTTCGCCATGACCGTCATGCTCCTTCGCGTCAGTGGTAATCGGTGATTTCAACCTCATAAGCGCCGCCGTTCTCCCAGCGGAAACAGAGCCGCCATTGGTCATTGACGCGGAGGCTGTACTGGCCCGCCCGCGATCCTTTCAGCTTCTCAAGCCGGTTACCCGGATGGAAGGAAAGGCTCCGCAAGTCTTCCGCCGCGTGGAGAAGCAGGAGCTTGGTATGCGCCCGCCTCCAGATTTCCGGCGGCGTCCGTTCCGGCCTTTGCCGCTTGAACAGCCTCTCCGTGTCCTTGTCCGCGAAGCTCTGTATCATGCGCTACGATCCCATTCTATTACGTTATGCGTAATGCCTCAAGAGGGTTTTCTGATATGCGTCCTTCCCCGTTCACCGGCCCGGACGCCGCAACGGCCATAACGTGGTCACTTCATGAGCCGAACAGTATGGGAAGCGGTTCTCCCGGACTTATGGCGCGGATCAGCCGCTCCATCATGGAAAGCGTAGGTTCGTTCCTCCCCTTTTCATACCGGGCGTAGGCATTGACCGACCGCGCCCCCATCCGGTCCGCCGCTTCCTGGAGGGTCAGGTCATGAGCCTGACGCCACCGGCGGAGAACAAAGGCGGTGAAAGCTTTCGTATCCGCCGCCCCTGCCCGCAAGGTATTCGCCTTGCCGGGAATCACCGTTACGTCAAAGTCAAAACCTTCCACTTCCGCCAATCCCTCAAGCAAATCCTTCGCCATGAAATAAGCCTCTTTCCTTGTCCGCCCTTGCGTGAAGGCGGAAAGGCCGGGGAAGTCCACAAGCCAGAACCGCCCGTCCCGCGTCAAATTCCCTTCGATCCACATATCACTTGTCCTCGTTTCGGCCAGCTTCCTTAAGAATCTTTCGCGCCAGCCCTTCACCGATTTCAGCATGGCGCGGGACAGATACGGAGAAACCGCCATTCGCGCTCCGCCACTTGTCATGAATCCCGCCGCGATGAAGCCCGGTCAATGGGGAATATCCCATGTCCCTTAACCGCCGCTCCAAATCGCGCCGCTTCACGGCTCAAGCATACACGGATATGTGTAATACGGCAAGCGCCGTTCACCGGCCCGGACGCCGCATCGGGATCACGTCCGCGCCGCCTTTGCGGCCCGCCCTGGTCAGGATGGCGTCCGCGATGGACTGCATCGGGGCGCGGAGCCGGTCAACGTCATGGACGATGTACCCGGCGGTCACGTCCCCCGCCTGCTTGTGATTCAGAAGCCGCTTGATGGAGTATGCGGAGAGGTCCAGGCTTTCGGCGATGGTGGCGAAGGTCCGCCGGAGG
>JACQZB010000092.1 GCA_016207925.1 Nitrospinota bacterium | reverse complement strand
ACCGCCGCTGTCTGCGTGGTTTTAGCGTCCGGCGGGTACCCCAGTGATTATTCTAAAGGTGTTAAAATAACAGGGCTTGAAAAAGTTAAAGAAAATAAAAATGTTGTTGTGTTCCACGCGGGGACAAAAGCCACCGGCGGAAACGTGGTCACCAACGGCGGGCGCGTGTTGGGCGTCACCGCCACGGGCGGCGGCATCCGGGACGCCATGGACAAGGCTTACGAGGCGGCGGGCTTGATTAGTTGGGACGGCGCCCATTACCGGCGCGACATTGGCCGGCGCGCGCTGGCGCGATGACGGCGCGGGCGCTGGCGGCTATCGCGCTTGCGCTTGCGCTTTACGGCTGCGTCAACCGCGAAGCGGCGGCGCCGGGCACGCTGGTCTTAGGGATTGAGGCCGACCCGCGTTCGCTGGATCCCCGGATGTACACCGACGCCGCCGCGACCAAGGCGGGCGGCCTGTTGTTCAACGGACTTCTGGCGCGTGACGATAACGGCGCGCTGGTTCCCGATCTGGCCGAGTCGTGGGAATCCCCCTCGCCCACGCGGTACGTGCTCCACCTTCGTGGCGGCGTAAAATTCCATGACGGGCGCGCGCTGACCTCGCGCGACGTGAAGGCGACAATTGAGTGGATGCTTGATCCCGCCAACGCCTCGCCGCGAAGGAGCGCGTTTGAGATGCTGGCCTCCATCGAAACTCCAGATGAGTTGACGGTCGCCTTCAACCTAACAGAGCCTACGTCGCCGTTCCTTGGCGAGTTGACGCAACCCATCGTCCCCGAAGGCGCCGGGCCGGAAATGGCGGAGCGCCCCGTCGGTACCGGTCCCTTCGCGTTCGTGGAGAACCGGCACGAGGAGCGCCTGGTCCTGCGCGCCAACCATGATTACTTCGAGGGCGCGGCGCGGCTGCGCGGCGTCATTTTCAAAATCATTCCCGATGAAACCGTGCGCGCGCTGGAGTTGGAGCGCGGCGGCGTCCACCTGTTGATGAACCCCATCACGCCCGACCTGCTGCCGCGCTATCGCGCCAACCCGCGCCTGCGCGTTGTCACCCGGCGGGGCACGAACTACTCCTATCTGGGCTTTAACCTCGACGACCCGCTCACCGGCGATGTGGCCGTGCGCCGCGCCATCGCCTATGCCATTGACCGGCAAAGCGTCATCACCCACATCCTCAAGGGGCTTGCCACGTCCGCCAGCGGTATGCTGTCGCCGGTGAATGAATATTACGAGCCGGACGTGGCCGCGTATGACTACGATCCCGCGCGCGCGCGATCCATCCTCGACGCGGCCGGCTACCGTGACCCGGACGGCGGCGGCCCCCTGCCCCGCTTCACCTTGCGCTACGCCACCTCGCAGAACGAAATCCGAAAGCGTATCGCGGAGGTCTTCCAGTGGCAATTGGCGCAAGCGGGCATTGGGCTGGACATACGCTCCTACGAGTGGGGCGCGTTCTATGACAGCATACGCAAGGGCGCGTTCCAGATGTTCTCGCTTACCTGGGTGGGATTGTACGATCCGGACATCTACCGCCACGTTTTCCATTCCGCGTCCACGCCGCCGCAAGGGGCCAACCGGGGCCGCTTCCGCGACGCGCGGGTTGACCTGCTGACTGAGTTGGGCCGCCGGACCACCGGCGAGGAGCGCCGCCGCGCCTATTCCGAGGTTCAAAAAATCGTCGCGGAGCGCTTGCCCTATGTATCATTGTGGCATGGGGTCAACGTGGCCGTGATGCGCGCCAACGTAAACGGCTTCGCCCTGGCGCCGGATGAAAACCTTGCCTCGTTGCGGCGCGTCTGGATCGGGCCGGAGAAATAATGAAGGCATACATCGCGCGCAGGCTGCTGGAGGCCGTCCCCGTGGTGTGGGGGGTGGTAACCATTGTGTTTATGGTCATCCACCTTACACCCGGCGACCCGGTGGAAATCATGCTCGGCGAGAACGCTTCCGCCGCCGGCCGCGCCGCGCTGCGGCGTGATCTGGGACTGGACCGCCCGCTGGCGCTGCAATACCTCACCTTCCTTGGCAATGTGCTCACCGGTGATCTGGGCCGCTCGTCCATGCCCAGCTTTTGGCTTGGCCCGATGCTGATTATCGTGTTCTCCATCTGGCTGGGCTGGTTCCCCGTATCCGGCCGGGGGGGGATCGAAAGCCTTGTCCTGCCCGCGGTGACGCTGGGGACGGCCATGGCCGCGATCCTTTCACGGCTCACCCGTTCGAGCATGATCGAGGCGTTGGGCGAGGATTTCATCACCACCGCGCGGGCCAAGGGGGCGCGGGAGGCCGTAATCCTGTTCCGCCATGCGCTCTCCAACGCGCTGCTGCCGGTGGTGACGGTGGCGGGCTTGCAGCTTGGCGGGCTATTGGCCGGCGCGATCATCACGGAAACCATTTTCGCCTGGCCCGGCGTGGGAAGGCTCACCATCCAGGCGATACAGGCGCGCGACTATCCGCTGGCGCAAGGGTGCGTGCTGGCCATCGCGCTTTCCTACGTCGCCGTGAACCTGGCGGTGGATCTGCTGTATGCCGCCGTTGACCCCAGGATACGAAGACGATGACCGGCGATTTCGCGTTGCGGCTCGGCTGTATCCTCACCGCCGGATTTATCGTCATGGCGCTGCTCGCGCCGGTGGCGGCGCCCTATTCACCCGCGGCGCAGGACCTTTATCATGGGCTGGATGCCCCCTCGGCGGCGCATCCTTTTGGCCAGGACCGGCTGGGGCGCGACATAATGAGCCGCGTCATTCACGGCGCGCGCGTGTCGCTGTTGGTGGGGTTCGCCACGGTGGCGGTGTCGCTGATCGCCGGAACCGCCCTGGGCGCCGCCGCCGGATACGCCGGGGGCCGCGTGGACAGCGTGATCATGCGCCTGTGCGACGTGTTCCTGGCCTTCCCCGGCATTCTGCTGGCCGTGGCGTTGATGGCGGCCATGGGGCCGGGCCTGTCCAACGTGATTATCGCGCTCTCCTTGATGGGGTGGACCGGCTACGCGCGGCTTGCGCGCGGCCAGGCGCTGACGCTGCGCGAGCGCGACTACATCGCCGCCGCGCGCGCCCTGGGCGTGGCGCCGGGCCGGATCATCGCGCGCCACCTTTTGCCCAACATGGCGGCGCCGTTATTGGTGGAGGCCACGTTCGGCGTGGCGGCGGCCATCGTGGGCGAGGCGGGCTTGAGCTTCCTCGGTCTCGGCGCGCAGCCGCCCACCCCCAGTTGGGGCGCCATGCTGGCCGAAGGCAGGGAATTCTTGCTGGTGGCCCCGCATGTGACGCTGTTTCCCGGCCTGGCCATCATGCTCGTCACCCTGGGAGTGAACTTTCTGGGCGACGGGTTGCGCGACTGGCTGGATCCGAAAACCCCCGGACAGCGCGGCTAGACATAAAGGACGCGGCTTCGCGGTTGTAGGGATGCAGCCGCCGCACCCTCTCCGGTCAGGGCGCGGCAAGCATCGCCCCTACGGGGGCGGTCACGGGGGGCCGCCCCTACAATGCTGCCAGAGGGCATGGCGGCGCCGCGCCAATGCATCACCATGCCGCCCATCGCTCGCTTCCCCGTGGTCGCCTGACCCCGGTTTTCGTAGGCCCCCGTGCCTGCCCATTCGCGGGCGGCCACGGGGGGCCGCCCCTACCACCGGAGGGCGATTTATGAATCGCCCCTCCATCGTATCCAGAGGGCACGGCAACCGCGCCCCTACGAAGAAAGAACCCCCTCGTCGCGGAAGACCGCGCCACTACCCCTTGTAAATGGGGAGCAAAAGATGTTGGGGATGCGGGGGCGCGTGGCGGATGTGTGACGGGTTACGCGGTTTGGCGCGGCCGCCGTCACCGCGCGTTTGCGGGGCAGGACGCGCGACTCGATACGTTGCGTGCGAGGTTTTGCGTTGGTTAATTACACCGGTTCGCGACTTGGCGCGTGTGGCAATCAAACAGCCCTTGCCAAGGGTCGAACTGATAACACTTCATCAGCATGAAGCGGCTCGACATGCGACTCTGGTACGGTTACGACGTTTATGGATTCACCCAGCGCGTTGAATACTTCCAGAACATAGCCATTTTCCCCGGCCAACGGATGCGGGGCATAATCAACAAGCGTGGCCACATCGCCTTTTTTAAGGTTCAAACCCGGCTCATCAAGCTTGAGCGCAACACGCTGGTAAAGCTCAAGTTTCATCGCGGATCCTCCTTGCCAGGTTTCAAGGTGACAAAGTGAACGCTTCCGTCGCCATGCCATCGCAGCCAAATTGCGGTTACGGGCAATCCGCGCCCGTTTGGCCCAACAATCTTGCCGTCTGTTCTTAAGAATGTCCCATACTCATTGATCCCATCATCCACGGTTTCGTATCTCTCCGCAAGCGCAATCAGCGCCATTTTGAGATCATCAGGATTACCTTGGGTAAATCCCGCTTTGGCGAGGAATTTTGACTTGTCGTCCCATATTCTGAAAACAAGCAGGTACCGCGTAAGTTTGTCATCGGGAATTATGATGCCGCGCGGTAGTTTCATCTGGCTGGAGGCTTGATTGGGCTGTCTGGATTTTTCCTGTAATCAAGTCTGTTGAGTAACGGCTCGATCAATCCTTCTATCGCGGCGAAAAACACCCTGGGGGTCGTCGTCATCCAGCGCGTCCTTCAGGTATTCCGCCGCCACCTCGCCGTTCTTGAGCGTCGTTTGCAAGGTCGCTTCGTAATCCGTGGATTTACGCATTGGTTTTATCGCTCTACACCGTAAGCGCCCGCGCCCGTGGCTCATGGGGTAAATGTAGCTTGTGAGCTACGTAACGGTCAAACAAAATATTTTCAAGCAAATCACTGCTCACCGGGATGTTTGAATCACCCCGGTGTTTTGTGACGGCGGGACAACTGGCTGGAAGGTAGAATGCGGGGGAGACAAAAGAAGCCGCCTGTAAATACCGCGCTATCTTTCCGGCGAAGGTTCTGTCCGGGTAGCCGCCAGTAAACCCGTGATCAGATCCACCCGGTTCTTGCGCCCTGTTTTTCTCATGATGGCGGTTACATGGGTCATCACGGTCTTGTCGCTGATGCAGTAATGCTCCGCGATCTGCCGGTTGGTCAACCCACGCATGATCAACGCCACGATATCCCGCTCTCGCAAGGTAAGCCCATCCAGCAACCTTTGCGCCGCCATGGCGTCCGGCGCGGGCGGGTTGTATAACCCCTCCTGTAGCGCCGCGGCGAAAAAGGAACTGGCCACCATGGGCGCGATCAAGGTCACCGCGCCTTTTTCGCGGTCGGTGTATTCTGGACCACCGGGCGGCCTGTGCAGGGTCAGGGTGCACGCCATTTTTCCCTGAAACACCGCATGGAGGAACAGGGTGTGGCATATCCCCATGGGCTTGAAAAAGTCCACATAAAACTCGGTTTCAAGGAACTGGGACTGCCTGATGAAGTCAGTTTGGGTAAGCCCCATGTTGCGGCAATGCGGATCCGTCATGGTGAAAAGGATCGGGTTCTTGTAAAAGTAGTAGGAACTATAGGTTTTCGCCGATTCGCTGGTGGAGTAATTTTTCAGGAAAAACGCGCCAGGCAGCGGCTCGCGGGTCAACAAGTCCTGGCCATACAACGTAGCCACATCATACGGCGCGATGGATTTGAGGTTTTCAAAAAGCGTCTCCGTGAGTTGAGCGAGATTTTCCGCCTCGGCCAGGGCGCCGTTGATTCGCCAAACCCGCCGCAAAATGGACGCGGGAAGCAGCCGGATAGCCCCCTTGGTTCCCATATCGCATGACCCCAGAATTGCGTTTCGATTGTAACAAAAAGGCAAAACCGGAGCAAGGCAGCATAACCAATTGTAAACACAAGCCATGCTTGCGCATCTTGGCTGTAATCATCCTGAAAATACAGGCGCGCCTGTATTGAACTCCAGAACGGGGGGGGATATTTTACATAAAATATCTCTAACGAGGGGTGGCGTCTCATGGCGAAAATCGGGGGTTTTACCACAGTTCTGATTGCTGGAAGCGGCGTGAAATCGCTTCTGGGCATACTTGCCTTTGCCTTCCTGGCTCTTGCGCCACTCTCGCTGGGCGCGTGTGGCACGCCAGAGCCGCCCGGTTACGTGGCTCTTGCGGAGGACAACGCCAACCCCTCCCCCACCGACCCTGGGGCAACGCAGATTTTTTCGGTGGGGAACCTTCTGGCGGTCTATAACGGCGGGACCGCCCCCTCCTTTACCACGGAAGTCACCTTTCGGCTTACCGAGGTGTGGACATATCACTGGAATAACGGCGCCGGAGCGGCGGCGGGAACCATCGCCCTGCAACGGGGGGACGGCTCAATCATGGGACCGTGGGCCACGACGCTCTATAACAGCGTCTATTGGGTGGCTCGCCCCGACGTCATCCTCCCGGCGGGAACCTACACCGTCATTGACAGTGATCCCTCCACCCTCGCCCAGAATGCCGATACCGGTGGCGTCGGCATGGCTTGGGCCTACGGATACGTCCAGTAGAGAAACGGCGGCGACGCCTTGGAATAGGCGTCCGGGCAATGTCGCCCCAGGCTTTCAGAACGCTCGGATATAATGAGGGAGTCCTGACATGAGAGGTAGACCGTTTCTTATCATTTCCGTTCTGGCGCTGTTCGCCATTTCCTGCGGTGAAATCGAAAAGGCACTGCAAGAAACGGAAAAAACGTGGCGGGGGACTTGGCGGGTGGCAACGGTGACACTGGACGGGGAAAACCAGCCGGCGTACAGCGCGGTGTGGACGCTCAATGACAACGAGTGGCGGCTTGTGACCGCCGTCTGCGAAGCGTCGGGGCCGCTATCGTCCAACGGGAACGACCTGTCGCTGACCGTCGGCGCCACCACCTGTCAGAGGCGGCGCCGCGCCAATGCATCACAATGGCGCCCATCGCGGGCGGCCACGGGGCGCCGCCCCTACCACCGGAGGGCGATTCATGAATCGCACCGACATCGCATCCAGAGGGCACGGCAAGCCGTGCCCCTACAAAATCAACACTTGCTGTAGCCGCAGCCGTGGCATTTGAGGCAGCCTTCTTCCGGCTGCAGTGTGCCGCCGCAGTCCGGGCAGGCGCCCGCCGCCACGGTTTTACTTTTTACTTCCGGCTGCTTGACCACCGCCGCCGCCCTGGGCGCGGCGTTCAACGCCTTGGCCTTCTCCTTGCTCCCGTTGCCGGACTCCGGCGCCTGTTTGGCCTTGGCCAGCAATTCATTCATCGTCGGCATAAGCGGCGCGTGCTCGATCACCCGGCCCAGCGCCTTGGAAATCGCGTCGGCGCATGAATTTATCCGCATCCCTTTTTCCCACGCCGGTTGATGGCATGAGATGCCCATCAACTGCGTCCGGATTTCGGTGATGTCTATCCCCGCGCGCAGCGCCAGGGACACCAGCCGGCCGATGGACTCCGTCTGCGACGCGGCGCAACCGCCCGCCTTGCCGATCTGCGTGAACAGCTCGAACGGCTTGCCCGTTTCGTCGTGGTTCACCGTGACGTAGATGGAGCCGCAGCCGGTGTTTATCCGCTGCGTGGAGCCATAGACCACGTCCGGCCGGGGGCGGGGGACAATTGTACCCACCTGCTGGGGCGCGGGGGCCACGCCGGTTTCCGCCGTCTGTTTGCCCTTTTCCAAGGTGGCGCCGGTGGACAGCACCTGATTCTCGCGTGAGCCGTCACGGTAGATGGTCACGCCCTTGCACCCGATGCGGTACGCGGTCAGATAGACCTGCCGCACGTCCTCCACCGTGGCCTCGTGGGGGAAGTTCACCGTTTTGGACACGGCGTTATCCGTATGCCGCTGGAAGGCCGCCTGGGTTTTCATGTGCCATTCGGGCGTGATGTTATGCGCGGTGACGAACACCTTGCGGAGGGATTCGGGAATCTCCTCCATCGCCTCGATGTGCCCGTCGTAGGCCACCTTCTCCATCAGCTTGTCGGAATAGAAGCCCAGGCGCTTGGCCGCCTCCGCGAACAGCGGGTGGGCCTCCGTCAGTTTATCGTTGTCCATCACGTTGCGGACGTAGGAGAGCGCGAACAGCGGCTCCACGCCGCTGGAGCAGCCCGCGATGATGCTGATCGTGCCCGTGGGCGTGATGGTGGTGGTGGTGGCGTTGCGGATGGGCGCCGCGTCCGGCTTGTCGTAAATCGAGCCGTGAAAGTTAGGGAACGCCCCGCGCAGGCGCGCCAGTTCCCGGCTGGCGTTCTTGGATTCCGTGTTCACGAACGCCATCACCTCGGAAGCCAGCGCGATGGCCTGATCGGAATTGTACGGGACGCCCAGCTTGATCAAAAAGTCCGCCCAGCCCATCACCCCCAGGCCGATCTTGCGGTTGCCCTTGGTCATCTGGGCGATTTTCTCCAGCGGGTACTGGTTCATGTCTATCACATCGTCCAAGAAACGAACCGCCGTGTGGATGACCGACTTCATCCGGTCCCAATCAATCTCCCCGGTCTTCTTGACCATGTTGGTCAGGTTGACGGAGCCGAGGTTGCACGACTCGTAGGGCAACAGCGGCTGCTCGCCGCAAGGGTTGGTGGATTCCATGGCGCCGATATGCGGCGTGGGGTTGTCGCGGTTGATCCGGTCAATGAAGATCACGCCCGGATCGCCGTTCTTCCACGCGGCGGACACGATCTTGTCGAAAATCTTGCGCGCGGACTGTTTGCCCGCCGTCTTGCCGGTGTGCGGATCCACCAGGTCGTACTCCTTGTCCTGGTCCACCGCGCGCATGAACTCGTCGGTGATGGCCACGGAGATGTTGAAGTTGTTAAAACCCTTGCCGGACGTCTTGCAGTCAATGAACGCCTCGATGTCCGGATGATCCACCCGCAGGATGCCCATGTTGGCGCCGCGCCGCGTACCCCCCTGCTTGATCGCCTCCGTGGCCGCGTCGAACACCTGCATGAACGTGATCGGGCCGGAGGAGACCCCGCTGGTGGAGCGCACCCTTGAATTGGCCGGGCGCAGGCGCGAGAAGCTGAACCCCGTGCCGCCGCCGGATTTGTGGATCATCGCCGTGTCGTGGATCGCCATGAAAATGGACTCCATGGAATCCTCCACCGGCAGCACGAAACAGGCGGAAAGCTGCTGCAACTCGCGTCCGGCGTTCATCAGGGTAGGAGAGTTGGGCATGAAGTCCAGCCGGGCCATGATGGCGTAGAATTCCTCCTCGGCCAATGCCACGTCCTCGGCGTTTCCGTAACGCGCCTCGGCCTGGGCGATGTTGCGCGCCACGCGGCGGAACATGTCGGCGGGGGTTTCGATGACTTTGCCTTGGCCGTCTTTTTTCAGGTAGCGGCGCTCCAGCACCCGCATGGCGTTTTCCGAAAGCTGGTCGGCGGGGTCAACCTCCGTCGCCGCCTTGGTGTCCGCCAGGGCTTCCACATGCCGCCCGGCGTCTTCGAGCAAGGAGGAGTCAATTTCCTCCGTGGTTTCAATGGATTCCTCGTCTTCGTACCCGATGTTCTCTTCCAGCGCCACGTTTTTCAGCCTCCCAAATACGCCCTTTAACCGTTCACCTTGCCGTATTCCCCTTCGTCAGACGCAATCCGCCGGTTGCAATACGTAATGAATCAACATATTTCAAATGCAATATAAACCATTAAACTTGTTTTTTATAAATAGGTTGTGGGGTTTGTTATTCGTAGGTGTATCCCCTTGCACACTATGTTGTGTCCGCATTTATAATACTGCACAACATATTGTGTGTCAACCGTTTTTTTCCCTCATCATATCCAACTAATGTCAACAAGTTTTCCACACATGGAAAAATACGAATCAACGCCAGGGAAGCGAGTCAAAGCGCCTAATCACCTTGGCTGACCGACATCATTTTCGCTTTATTTTCGCTAATATTTTATGTCTGGTCAAGAATAATTTCCATAGCCGGGGCCAGACAAAAAAAGCGCGGCGAATGGTTAAATCCGCCGCGCCTGTTGAAGGTGAGCGCCGGTCAGGCGTTCATGGATTCCAGGAACTTTTTGTTGGACTTGGTGGCGCGCATTTTTTCGGTGAGCAGGTCCATCGCCTCAATGGGGTCCATCGGCTGCAGCACCTTGCGAAGCACCCAGATGCGGCGCAGATCGTCCGGATCCAGCAGCAACTCTTCCTTGCGGGTGCCGGTGCGGGTGATGTCTATGGCCGGGAACACGCGCCGGTCGGCAAGGCGCCGGTCGAGATGCACTTCCATATTGCCGGTACCCTTGAACTCCTCGAAAATCACTTCGTCCATGCGCGAGCCGGTTTCAACCAGCGCGGTGGCGACAATGGTAAGCGATCCGCCTTCCTCGATATTGCGCGCGGCGCCGAAGAACCGCTTGGGCCGCTGCAGGGCGTTGGAGTCCACGCCGCCGGAAAGCACCTTGCCCGACGGGGGTACGATGGTGTTATAGGCGCGCGCCAGGCGGGTGACGGAGTCCAGCAGGATCACCACGTCGCGCTTGTGTTCCACCAGCCGCTTGGCCTTTTCGATGACCATCTCGGCCACCTGCACGTGCCGGGAGGCCGGTTCGTCGAAGGTGGAGGAGATGACCTCGCCATGGACGGAGCGTTCCATGTCCGTCACCTCTTCCGGCCGTTCGTCAATGAGCAGCACAATGAGGTAGATTTCCGGATGGTTCCGGGTAATGGAGTTGGCCAGCGACTGCATGACCATGGTCTTGCCGGCCCGCGGCGGGCTTACGATAAGCGCGCGTTGGCCCTTGCCGATGGGACAGATAAGGTCCACCACCCGGCCGGTGATGTTGTCCGGCTCCGACTCCATCCGTATCATTTCTTCCGGATAAAGTGGGGTCAGGTTGTCGAACAGGGTTTTGTCCTTTTGCGCGTCGGGTGGTTCAAAATTGACCGATTCCACCTTAAGTAGGGCGAAATAGCGTTCATTTTCTTTAGGGGAGCGTATCTGGCCGGAAATTGTGTCTCCGGTGTGCAGATCGAACTTGCGAATTTGTGAGGGTGAGACATAAATGTCGTCCGGCCCCGGCAAGTAGTTGAACGATGGGGCGCGGAGGAATCCAAAACCGTCCGGCAGTATTTCCAGCACACCCTCGCCGTAAATCATCCCTTCGGCCACGGTCTGGGCCTCCAGGATTTTGAACATAAGTTCCTGTTTTCGCAGGCCCCGGATACCTTCGATATTCAGCCCGGCGGCTATTTCGGTAAGCTCCTGAATTGTTTTGTCTTTCAGCGAGCCGATGTCGAAACTGGTTTTGGCGCGGCCAGAGGCGGCGGGTTGGGGCGCGGGAGCCGCGGCGGCCGGTTTTTCCTCAACGGCGGTGGCGCCATTATCGGGGGTTGCGGGGCTGGAAGTGGACTTGCGTGGGGCCATGGTCGGTAGCTCTAGAGATGGTTGTTGTTTGCTGGTTTGGTTTGGATAGTTTTGAACCGAACTTACTTGGAACGCCGCGTTTTAGACGGCGGAAAGCCAAAAAGTCACGCGCCGCCTGGCGCCGGATCGGGATTGTTTCAGTTTGCGTTCAGGAAGTCCTGAAGCTGTTCGTCTCTCGGATGTTACTAGGTGTCAGCAGGCTGCGCGATACCCTTAGTCTCAATTTGAAATTTGAACCGCAAGGCCCTTCGCTCCGCTCAGGGCGCCGGTAAAGGCATCTCACGCTTATTGTTGAAGTCCTGAGGCAAAGCCGAAGGACCTTGCCGCACGCTTTTCCAAAAATAATTCAAACTGACGCACTACCGAAAAATACGCGCGGTTTACCGGGGCATTGAATCCCGATAAACTGCTTGCGGGCGGGACGCCCGCGATCCCAAATAGTATCCCTCACCCTGCCGCCTTCGGCGTCTTCCCTCTCCCGCGATGCCGCGCGGGAGAGGGGGAATTAAGAGGGTGATTCATGAATCGCCCCTACCAACGGGCGGCCGCCGCGAGTCCATCCCTCCCTTGCTTCTTGTCCTCCTGATACGTTATCGTACTGGCGCGTTGGCGTACCTAACATCCCCATGGACAAGCTGCTGGCGCTTATTGACCAACTCAACAACGATCCGGCGGTAAACGGCATCCTGATCCAACTGCCCCTGCCGGATCATCTGGACTCCAACCTGGCGCTGGACCGCATCCGGCCGGACAAGGACGTGGACGGGTTCCATCCGCATAACGTGGGCCTGTTGTCGCAAAATCTGGCCACGCTGATGCCCTGCACTCCGCTGGGGGTGATGGAGCTTCTGGACCGCACCGGAGTCGCCATCGAGGGCGCCAACGTGGTAGTGGTGGGGCGATCCAACATCGTTGGCAAGCCGGTGGCCGCCATGCTGCTGCACCGCAACGCCACGGTGACCATCTGCCATTCGCGCTCCAAAAAACTGGGGGACATCGTCCGCCGGGCGGACATCGTGGTGGCCGCCGCCGGCAAACCGGAACTGATCACCGGCGACATGATAAAACCGGGCGCGGCGGTGATAGACGTGGGCGTCAACCGGGTGGGTACCAAACTTGTCGGCGACGTGCATTTTGAGTCCGCCTCCAAAGTGGCCGGATGGATAACGCCGGTGCCCGGCGGCGTGGGGCCGATGACGATCACGATGCTTTTGGAAAATACGCTGACGGCGTACAAACTGCAACGGGGCCTGGTGGTGGACGCCTTGCGCGCGATGCGGCTGATCCGCAACCTGTAAGCCATGCCGGAAGACCCCACGCCCGACGGGCGAATAATTTATACCGTCTCCCAACTGGCGGCGGAATTGAAGGGGGTTGTGGAGGGCGCCTTTAGCGGCGTGTGGGTGGAAGGCGAAATCTCCCAATGGAAACTGTACCCCTCCGGCCATACCTACTTCACCCTTAAGGACGAGCGCGCCATCGTCGAGTGCGTGCTGTGGAAGGGCCAGCGGCGCTACGTCGCCTTCGAGCCGAAAACGGGCGACCACGTGGTGGTCCGGGGACGGCTTTCCATTTACCAGAACCGCAGCCAGTATCAACTTGTCGCGGAGTTCATCGAACCCAAGGGCTTGGGCGCGCTGCAGGCGGCCTTCGAGGCGCTCAAGAAAAAACTGCTCGCCGAAGGGTTGTTCGACGAGGCGCGCAAGAAACCGATCCCCGCGTTCCCGCAAGTCATCGGGCTGGTCACATCGGAAAAGGGCGCGGCGGTGCACGACATGATCCGCACGATACGCCGCCGTTTTCCGGGACGGCGCATTGTACTCAATCCCGTGCCCGTGCAGGGCGAGGGGGCGGCGGATAAAATCGCGCGCGCTATCGGGGATCTCAACGAGTGGGGCCGGGCGGACGTGATTATCGCCGGACGCGGCGGCGGCTCGATGGAGGATTTGTGGGCGTTCAACGAGGAGGTGGTGGCGCGGGCCATCGCCGCCTCGCGCATACCCGTGATCTCCGCCGTGGGTCACGAGGTGGACTTCACCATCGCCGATTTCGTGGCCGACCTGCGCGCCTCCACCCCCACCGCCGCGGCGGAGATCGTCACCACCCCCACCCGCGAGGAGGTGGAGCAGACCGTTGCGGCGCGGCTGGCGAGCATGACGTCAGTTATGCGCGGGCTGGTAGAGGGTCACCGGCGGACGGCGGATGAACTGGCGATGCGCGGGGAGCGTTCCGCGCGGCGCGCGGTGGCGGATCATGCGCGGCGGTTGGAAGGCGCGCGGCGGCACTTGGCGGCGGTAAGCCCCATCGCAAAAGTGCGGCAGTGGCATACGCGGCTGGATGGCGCGCGCAAGGGATTGGCGATAGCGCTACGGACGCGCTCGCGTTCGGCGCGGGCCTCGGTCGAGTCGGCGCTGGGCCGGTTCATGGCGCTGCGTCCGCGCGCGTGGGTGGACACACGGCGGCGTGAAGCGGCGCGGCTGGAGTCGGCCCTGGACGCGGCGATGGGTGAAATGGTGTCAGCCTTGGGCAAACGCCTGGCGGTGGCCGAGGGCCGGTTGACCGCGTACAGCCCGATGAAGGTATTGGAACGCGGCTACAGCATCGTGATGTCCGCGGACGGGAAAAAAGTGATCCGGTCCGTGGGACAGGTAGCTTCCGGCGATGTGGTGCGTATTAAATTCAGTGATGGCGAAAAGCAGGCGGTGATAGACGGAGAGCGGAAGGGGCGGCAAGGGAAGTTGTTTTGAAAGGGGCGGGTTATTACTCTCTCCCGCGATGCCGCGCGGGAGAGGGGGAATTAAGAGGGCGCGGCAGGCGCCACGGGGAAGCGGACAATGGGCGCTCCGGGCCGGGCCGCGAAAGGCCGATTTACCGCCCCGCCGCAAACTCGCCCGACTTGAACAGCGCGGTGATGCGGCGCTCCATTTCGCCGGTTTCCTTGCGCCACGCCGCCAGCAGCCGTTTTTCGTCCTGGTATTCGAGGGTGATCTTTGGATGACCCGCCAGCCACTTGCGGACTTCATCGTTGCTCCGGCGCGCGTCGGCCAGGCGGTCCATGGCCAGGGAGTGGCAGGCGCGGGCGAGGTTGAGCGCCATTTCCACGTCGCGGTATTCGCCGCGCGGCAGGGCCTGGCGGGTGATCATCGCGTCCACCTTGCCGAACCATTCCTCCGCTTCCACGCAGCGCCCCTGCGCCAGCGCCACGCGCCCCAGCGTCCAGCGCGACAGAAGATCGTTGGTGAACCTGGCGCTGGTGGCCAGTGCCAGGGCCTCCGCTTCGGCGTACCGCCCCTCGAACAGGGCGATCCACATCAGGGCGGCGCGGGCGTAGTCGCTGGACAGCGCTTCGCCCTCGTAGGCGCGCCGGATCATGGCGGCGGCCTCCAGGCGCATGTCATTGCCGCCGGTGATGAATTTTTCGATGATCCATCCGGTAAGCCCGCCCTCTTCTTCACGCTTGCGGCTGGCGTAGTAGTACAGCATCCCCAGCCCGAACCAACTGTCCATGATTTCCGGCTTCTCAAGCCGCGCCTGCTCCAGCCGTGTCTTGGCCTCCACCCCGTTCTTGAAGGCGCGCAGCAGGTTGCGTTGACGCGCATGGACTAGCCCGGTGTAGCCGTCGGCGGCGCCCAGGTACACGCGCGCCACGGTGTCGTCCGGGTCGCGGCGCAGGCGGGCCTCGGCAAGGCTTTGGCACTTTTCGGCGTAGCGGAAAAAGCGGGGCAGCTCCGACTCGTCGCGCCGTTTCTGGAATTTCTCCTGCACTCCGGCGGCGTAGAAAAAATAACCCGCCGGGTCGTCCGGGTGGGCGTCAATGTAGCGCTGGATAAGCGCCAGCCCTTCCTCGAAGCGCGAGTCGGCCACGCGAAATATCGCCTCGCGCATCAGGGGCTCCCAGCCGGCGGCCAACATGCCGTGGTAGTCGGCGCGCGCGGGCGCGGGCCACGCCAGAAGCAGGGCCAGCGCCACGGCGAAGGCCAGCCGCGCGGGATAACGTGAACACTTCATGCGAGTCACACCGGATCAGGTTCCACAAAGTGTAGCAACCCGCGCCGCGGACGCGCAACCGCGCTACATGGCCAACACGCGCGACACCAGCGAGACGAACTCCGTTGGATTGAACATGGTCTTGTTGACCACCACGTCGGTTTGCCGTCCGCTGGCCATTATCTCCGCGCCCAACTCTCCGGCGGCGCGCGCCTCGCGCCGCGTGGAAAGCGCGATGACCTTGGGCGCGGCGGCGGGCGACGTGATCCGCAGGTTGGCGATGTGGAACAGCGGCTTGCTGGAGGCCGGCCCGCGCGAAAGGTCGGTGACCACCAGGTCGAAGCGGCGCTCCTTGAGCCGCGCCACGCCCTCGTCGCCGGAGACGGCGGTCACCACTTCGTACCCCTTGTGCGCCAGAAGGCCTGTGAGCAGTTGGCGCACCTCCGGATCCTCGTCAATCACCAAAAACGCCCCGCGCGTATTGGGCGCCAGCACAAGCGGGGGGATCGCCGGGGCTTCTTCAACCCGTGGCGCCGGTTTCTCCGCGGGGGCGTCGAAACGGGGCAGGTACACGGTGAATTCGCTCCCCTTGCCGGCTTCGCTCTCCAGCGTGATGGCGCCGCCAGCCGCGGCGGCGGCCGCGGCGGCGTGGGCCAGCCCCACCCCCGTGCCTTTGTGCTGGCCCTCGCGCTTGGTGGTGAAAAAGGGCAGGAATATCTTGGACCTCAAATCGGGCGGCACGCCGCAGCCGGTATCGGCCACGGTCAGGGTAAGGTACACGCCGGGCGCAAGGCCGGCCGCCTGGGCGGTCTGCTCGCTTACCCGCGCGGGCGCCAGGCGCACGGTGATGACCCCCTCCCCCTTGCCGATGGCGTGTATGGCGTTGGTGATCAGATTGAAAATGACGTGCCGCATCTCCTCCGGATCGCCCTTGATGAACAGCCCCTCGGTTTCGATGTGACGCTTGAGACTGATGTTGCGCGGCAGCGTGGGCTGGATGAAATCCAGCGCCGCGCGCGCCGTGTCCGACAGCGAAAACACCCGCGCCTCCCCCGTTTGGCCGCGTGAAAATTCCGAAACGGAGGCGAACAGCTTGCCCATCCGCTTGACCGCGTCGAGCACCCGCGACAGGTGTTCGTGGCGCAGGGCGGGATCCTTTTCCAACTGGGCCAGGCTCGCGTAGCCGGAGATGGACATAAGCAGGTTGTTGGCGTTATGGGTGATGCTGGAGGCCATGGCCGCCAGCGTCTCCATTTTATCCGCCACGCGCATGGCCTGTTCCAGGCGCGCGGCCTCGCCATTGCGCGAGCGCAGATTGGCCTTGACGCGCGCGGCCAGTTCCGCCGGGTGGTACGGCTTGGTGATGTAGTCGTCGGCGCCCAACTCCAGCCCCTTGACCTTGTCCTCGAACCGCGTCCGGGCCGACACCATGATCACGCGGCCCTCGAAGCCGCTGTCCGGGGCGCGCAGCCGCGTAAGCAGCCCGAAGCCGTCCGTGTCGGGCATCATCACATCCACCAGCGCCAGGTCCACGGGCTGGGCGCGCGCCATCTCCAGCGCCTGCTGGGAATTGGTGGCGCCCAGCACCGTGTAGCCGTCGTCTTCCAGCACGTCCTGGGCGAGCGCCACATTGCGCGCCTCATCGTCCACAATCAGAATCACCGCCTTATCCATCTCCCTCCTCCTTTCCCTCGTCCCATACCGGCAACGCCACGTAGAACGTGGTCCCGCTTCCGGGCCGGCTTTCCAGCCAAATGCGCCCATGGTGCAACTCCACCAGGCTTTTGGTGATGGCCAGCCCCAGCCCCGTTCCCTGCTGCTCCTTGCGGCCGCGTTCCACCTGCCGGAACCGGTCGAATATGATCATCTGGTCCTCCGGGGAGACACCGATACCCGTGTCCTCCACCCAGAACGTCACATAGTCCCCGTCGTGGCGCGCGCCCAGGCGCACCACACCGCCTTTGGGGGTGAACTTGACCGCGTTGGAGATAAGGTTCACCAGAATCTGGCGCAGCCGCTGGCGGTCCGCCCTCGCCACCGGCAAATCGGGCGGCAGGTCCACTTCCAGCGTCAGCCCCTTGCTTTCGACGGCCAGGCTCATCTCCGAACGGATGTCGTCGAACGCCTGCGCCAGCGACGCGGCGCCGAACAGCAGCGTGATCCGCCCCGCCTCGATCTTGGCGATGTCCAAAAGGTCGTTGAGAATCGCCAGCATCCGTTCCGCCGAGCGGGAGATGTTCTGGGCGAATTCCACCGCCTTGCCGGGCTGGTTCTGTTCGATTTTGCGCGGGATGCGTTCGGCGAAACCGATGATGGAGGTGAAGGGGTTGCGAAGCTCGTGGCTGATCATCGCCAAAAACTCGTCCTTGAGCCGGCTGGCCTCCTCGCTGGCGCGCAGGGCGGCCTCCTTGTTGATCAACTCCGCCTCGCTTTTCTTGCGCTCCGTGATGTCGTTGCACAGGCCCAAGAATACGGCGCCGCCGGGCGCGGCGGCGAGTTGCAGATGGACCTCCACCGGGTAGCGGGAACCGTTCTTGCGGCGATGCTCGGACTCGAACACCAGCTTGGCGCGCGCCCCGGAACGCAGCGGTTCGAGCATCAGGGCCAAGGCTTCTTTTGGCGTCCCCGGCATGACATCCGGCACTCCAAGCCCGCCCATTTCATCCGCGGTGTAGCCCAGGTTGCGCAGCGCCTCGGCGTTGGCGAAGGTGTACCGCAGCGTGGCGGCGTCGAACATGAATATCTCGTTGAGGCTGCGCGCGATCACGTCGTACAGCCATACGCGTTCAAGCTGGGCCTCGTACCGTTCCTGGAAAAACCGGAGCCGCTGCTGCCGCCAGATCAGCGCCGCGCCCGCCCCCGTGCACAACAGCAGCGCGCTGACCAACCCCACGATCCGCCACAACTGCTCGCGCAGCGGCGCGAAGGCTTCCGCCGTATCCATTTTGGCCACCAGGCGCCAGGGCGAATCGGGGACGGGCTGGACGGCGGCCACCACGGTCTCGCCCCGGTAATCCGGCCCCTCGATGATCCCTTCACCGTCCGCCGCCGCCCATGCGGCGGGCGCGCCCTTCTCCGGCGTGGCGCGCAGGTTAAGCGCGGAGCCGGGATGGAACCTAAGCTCGTTGAGGAACAGCGCCCCCGCCCCTTCGCGGCGGACCAGCAGCGTTTCCGCCGAAGCGCTGGGCGCCGGCCAGCGCAGCATCAGCGGGTAAAGATATTTCGCGGGATCCATTTTCATGGCCAGTACGCCGGCCACCTCGCCGCCGCCGCTTTCGCGGTGGATGGGAACCAGCAGGAACAGGTAAAGGCGCTGGTTGTGTTCGCTGCGGTAAAAATCCTGGAACACCACCTGACCCGCCCGCGCCACGTCCGGAATCCGCGCCGTGATCACGGATGACACCGGCTCCCGGTGTTCGGGTATGGAGAGCCGGACCGCGCCGCGCGCATCCATCAGGACCAGGCGGTCATATTGGTAATGCGACTGGAACTTGAAGAGCCAGTTGACCAGCGCCTCCCGGTTGAGCGCGTCCTCTGGCTTTTCAAAATACCGGAGCGTCATCCGCGCGATGGAGGGGTTGCGGTACAGAATGTATGCGTCCGCGAGGCGTTCCCTGCGGTATTGCTCCAGTTCATGCACTTTCAGCTCCGCGATCGCCAGAAGCCGCTGCTCCACCTCGGCGCGGCTTTGCCGGGCGAACTCGCGGAAGTACAGGTGACCGGCGGTGACGATGCCCGCCGCCGACAGGATAAACAGCAGTATCAGCAGATACGTGGCCCGCGCGCCCGGCGTTTCATTCCGCGGGTCGTAGGGCCA
>JACQZB010000053.1 GCA_016207925.1 Nitrospinota bacterium | reverse complement strand
AAGAAGAAGAGGAGGCGGCTCTGGAAATAGCCATTGCGGAGGAACCCGCGCCGCTATCCGCCCAGGACGACATAGACGCGCTTCTGGCGGCCCATGCGCCCAAGGATAAAACCGCCCCGGCCACGAAACAAGCGCCGTCACCGCAGGACGACATAGACGCCCTCATGGCCGCCCATGCGCCCAAGCAGGAAGAAGAAGAGGCGTTGGACGATATAGACGCGCTGTTGGCGGGCGTCGCCGGAGGCGAAGCCCCGCCAGCCCCCCGCGTGGAGGAGGAAGAGGAACCCGCCCCGGAGCCTTCACCCGCCGCCGGGTTCGCGCGGCCCCAGGAAGAAACCGACATCATTTCGCAGGACGACATAGACGCCCTGCTCAAAAGCTCCGGCGATGAAGTGGCGGTGGACGAAACCGCCGGAGAAGAGGAAGAAGTCGAAATCCCCATCATCGAGGAAACGGGCGACGAACTGGACAAGCTGCTGGGCAGCAAGGACGACAGCGTGGGCGAAGACCTGTTCGGCGAGGGCGAGACCGTCAGCGTAAGCCCCGGCGCGGCCCCGTCGCTGGACGACATGCTGGCCACCGAAACCGTGGCGGTGGAACCCGGCGATTCCGCCGAAGAGACCATTGACACCGACGCGGTGCTGGGCATCCCATCCGCTCCCGCGGGCCGCCGCGCGCCCCCCGCCGAAGAAGCGTTGTTCGAGCCAATCGAGGAGGTGGAAGAGCCACCCGCCCGCGCCGGCGTCATGGACAAGGTCATGGCGCTGTTCGGCACACTCATGGGCGTCGCCGCCGGAGTGCTGGCGAAATTCAGGCTCCCCGGCCTATCCCCCCGGTTTGGCAAGGCTGTCGCGGCGGTGGCCGTGGTGGCGGTTGTGGCGCTGGCGGGCGGGGGCTATTGGTTCTTTTTCGGCCACAAGGCCGGCGCGCCCGCGGGGGAAACGGCGGGCAAGGAGGGCGAAGCCAAACCCGCCGGCCAGGAGGAAGCCGCGGCGCCGCTGGGCGAAAGCCTGCTCGCCTCCACCGGCACGGCCAGCCATCAGGAGCCGGCCATGAGCTTTACCATCTACCTGCCCGTGGAGTTCGACGCGGAGATCAGCCGCGTAATGAAACTGGACATGACCATGATTTTCGAGAACTTTGAAATCCGTGACGACGCCATGCAGCGCTCGTTCTACCTTACCGTGCAGGTGGAAAACACCGTGGACGCCTTCTTCGAGGACAAGTTCTACACGGACACCGTCTTCGCGCAGGACAAGCTGGAAGAGTTCCTCAACGAAAAGCTGAAGGCCATGGCGCCCATGGCCGGGCTGCGCCAATCCCGCGTGGACGGCATCAGCTTCGAGGAAGAGGCCGCGCCCAAACCCGAATCCGCCCCCACCGCGGAGGCCGCCGCGCCAAAGCAGTAAAACCCACTGTTAGCGGGGGGACCCTCCATGGCGTGGAGGACGAATGCGGGCTTTTTTGTCTGCTTGTCCCGTCCCATGGTAAAATACGCTCCACGATAAGAAAGAAGAAAGATGATCAGCCTCCGGCTTCCCAAGGACGCGGACGAACAATTGACAAAGCTGGTGAAAAAAACCGGCAAGTCGAAAAGCTATTACGCCCGCCAAGCCCTTCTTGGTTTTCTGCAGGACAAGGAAGATCACGAAATCGCTCTGACCCGCATGAAAAAAGGCCGCCCGGCGATTTCCCTGGACGAAGCCGAGAAGCGACTTGGCCTTAAAAGTTGAATTTGATCCCGATGCATTGAAGGAATTAGCAACGCTGGATGAGTCTGTTCAGCGGCGAATTTTCAGATATTTTCGAGAGCGGGTTTCACCCTTAAAAGACCCTCGCGCGCTGGGGAAACCCCTCACGGGGGACAAAAAGGGCCTCTGGCGTTACAGAATTGGCGATTACCGGGCGATCGGCTCGATAAGCGACACCGCAAGCACGGTCACCATTTATCGCATCGGCCATAGACGCCACATCTACGATAGATGACGGTCTGAACTGGTCACTACTCCACGGTCAGCCGCGCCGCAGCTCTTCTACCCCCATCCGCTTGGCCGGCAGGGTGACGGTGAACGTGGTCCCTTTCCCCGGCTCGCTGTCCAGCCGCACACCGCCGCCATGGAGCATGGCCAGCAGTTTCACCATGTACAGGCCCACGCCCAGCCCCTCGTGGCGCCGGTTCAACCCCCCGTCGGCCTGCCGGAACAGCTCGAATATCGGCCCGCGCTGGTTCTCGGCGGCACCGTAGCGCGATGGAGCGGGATTCCGCCTCGGCGCGGTACCGCTCCACCGTTTCGTGGAACAGCTCCACCACGTTGACCGGCGCGGGCAGGAAGGGTGTTTCGCCGGACATCAGGCAGGTGATGTCGGTGAGTTTTTCAAGGGTGGACAAAAGCTCCCGGGCGCGCTGCCCGATGATGCCCAGCATCCGTTGGGCGGCGGGGGCAAGCTGTTCGCGTACCGTCAACAGATCGGTGAAACCGATGATGTTGTGCAGCGGCGTGCGCAGCTCGTGCGAAAGGTTGGTGAGGAACTGCGTTTTAAGCTGGTCCGACTCCGTGGCCCGCTTCATCTGGGCCTGCAATTCCGCCGTGCGCTCGCGCACCTGGTCCTTGAGCGTTTCGGCCTGACGCGACAGCGCCAGGTTCTTCTCCCGCACGGCGCGCGATAGCGCTTCGAGCGCCCGCGCCAGGGACGCCGTCTCGTCGCCGGGGTCAAGGTTGAAGGTGAGCGTGTCCTCGCCGATGGTGTAGCGCTCCACGGCGCCGGCGAGTTGATGAATGGCCGCCTCGCGGGCGGCCTTGCGCTCCAGCAGCTTGCGGAGGAAAAAGGGCATGATGATGATCGCCCCGATTTTCCCCGATTCCAGTTCCCAATGGAGGGCGGCCATCTCCTCCGGACCCGCCGCCACGATATACCCCGTCAGCACCGTCAGGTAGCCCGCCAGCGACAGCGCCGCGCTGTACAGCATCACCGGCAAGCCGGCGTAGCGCACGGTGTTGCCGATGATGATGACAAGGTAGAAGAAATAAATCGGGCTGGTGGCGGGCCGGGTAAACCAGATGGATACCGATACCAGCACCACATCGAATAGCACCGTGAACCACAACCGTTGGGCGCGGCGGGGATATCGGCGGATGTTCACCGCCGTGTAACAGACCGAAATGACGTACAGCAGGAGGGTCAACAGCAGCAGCAACCCGCCGGTGACTGACACGCCAAACGAGTGGCTCAACGCCCACGGCGCCACCACCAGCATGAACACCATCCGGACATGGTTCTGCTCGCGCTCATTGAGCGCGCGGTCGCGCTCGGTGGAGGTCAACTCCGCCCACGCGCCGTCCGGCGTGCCCGCCCCGGTTGATGTCCCCATCGTATCGCCCATGCTGGTCTTCGCCTAAAGTGTAGCAAGGCGCGCCGCGCGGCGGCGAGGAAATTCACCACCCAGGCGGGCAATCGCGTCCCCGATCCGCTATACTGGAGTGAATGCATATGGCTAAAAAGGCGGTTTGATGTTCGCATTGGTTAGAGCGGACATTGCCGCTAAATGCGAAACGACTTTAGAAATTTATACTTATGGCGATTAGATATTCCGACAGCGAAATAGACGCGCTCCTTATGGAGAGTAAGCTCTTACCAAAGGATTATCGAAACCAAATCCGATTGAGAAACAAGCGGGGGCACAAAGAAAGCGAGTTGAACATCCAAGGGGAAAAAGGTAATCAATTTCGGCTGATCTTACGGCAAGGCGATCTGAACTTATTCGACTTTTCAATTATATTAGCCTTTTTCACATTCATAAGGCAACTGAGCGATATCAGGAATATGGCGCGAGAGAAGATGCGTATGCCGAACCGACGGATCGTTTCTCCGATTTTGACTCCGCCCTTCGGGCGATGCTCGAAGATTGCGTGTTTAAATTGCCGGAAGACTCGCAAGGGGAACTTTTTAGGTAGGAAAAGTGATGTCAATTGAATTCATAGAGCACGATTCTCAAAAAAAAGTTGGCAGGAACGTACGCCTTGCCCAAGAGGGAATCGGACGGTATCGAGTGTTTACACCTTTCCTGTTTGAAGATGGTGACCATTTGGCGATTGTCCTTCGAAAAGAAGCTTCTTACTGGGTGCTGTCCGACGAGGGGCATACCTATATGCAACTGACATACGATATTGACGAAAAGGATTTTCAGAAAGGAACGAGACAGAAAATTATTTCTAACGCGCTTTCCGTTTTCAAGATTGATGATAGGAACGGTGAATTGTTATTAGCTGTCCGGGATGAAGAATATGGTGATGCGCTCTATTCTTTCGCGCAAGCGTTACTAAAAATCACCGACGTCTCATATCTTTCCCGGGAGCGCGTAAAATCAACGTTTATGGATGATTTCCGGGAGTTGATTACCGAGGCGACACCCGAAGACCGCAGAACATTTGACTGGCATGATCCGCAACGAGATTCGCAAGGGATGTATCGCGTGGATTGTAGAATCAATGGGATGGCACGCCCAGTCTTCATCTTTGCGCTGCCTGGAGACGATAAGGCAAGAGACGCGACTATTTCAATGCTTCAATTTGAAAAATGGGGTTTATCATTCCATGGTATTGCGGTGTTTGAAGATCAAGAAAATATAAGTCGCAAGGTACTCGCGCGTTTCAGCGATGTTTGCGGTAAACAGTTCTCAAGCCTTTCGGCAAACAGGGATCGCATTACTCGTTATTTGACTGATGTGTTGAACGTATAAAAACGCTTCCCACTTCATGATGATTCCCTTTCCCAACGAAAAAACACCAACGGGATAAATATACACGACATGGAATTCGAAGCGGTCATCGGGCTGGAGACGCACGTCCAGCTTTCCACGAAGTCGAAAATCTTCTGCGGATGCTCCACCGCTTTCGGCGCGCCGCCCAACGCCAACACCTGCCCGGTGTGCCTGGGGATGCCCGGCGTGCTGCCCGTGCTCAACGAGGATGTCCTGCGCCGCGCCGTCATGGTGGGCCTGGCCACCGGCTGCCGCATCGCGGAGCGCACCAAGTTCGACCGCAAGAACTACTTCTACCCCGACCTGCCCAAGGGGTACCAGATCAGCCAGTACGACATGCCGATAGCCACCGGCGGCGCCATCACCATCACCCTGGCCGACGGCGCCGAAAAGGTCATCGGCCTGACCCGCGTCCACATGGAAGAAGACGCCGGCAAGCTGATCCATGGTGAAAACCTGGGCCATCCGGACTCTTCCTACGTGGACCTCAACCGCGCCGGCGTGCCGCTTTTGGAAATCGTCTCCGAGCCGGACATCCGCTCCGCCGAGGAGGCCAAGAAGTACCTTGAAAAACTCAAGGCTATCCTTGAGTACCTGGACGTCTCCGACTGCAACATGGAGGAAGGCTCCCTGCGGTGCGACGCCAACGTCTCCATCCGCCCCAAGGGGCAAAAGGAGTTCGGCACGCGGGCAGAGGTCAAGAACATGAACTCCTTCCGCTTCCTCCAGCGCGCCATCGAGTTCGAGATCGCCCGCCAGACGCAGGTGGTCACGGAGGGCGGGCGCGTGATTCAGGAAACGCGGCTCTACGACTCCGCCCGCGACGTCACCGTCTCCATGCGCGGCAAGGAGGAGGCGCACGACTACCGCTACTTCCCGGAGCCGGACCTGCCGCTGTTCACCGCGTCGCAGGAATACATCGCCGCCGTGCGCGCCTCGCTGCCGGAATTGCCGGACGACAAGCGCCGCCGGTTCGAGCGGGACTACAGCCTGCCCCGGTACGACGCGGAGGTGCTCACCGCCAGCCGCGCCGTGGCCGATTACTTTGAAGAGGCCGCCAAGGGCGCCGCCAATCCCAAGATCATCTCCAACTGGGTGATGGGGGACATCCTGCGCCTGGTCAAGGAGCGCAACACGGCGCCGCAGTCGTTGCCCGTGACGCCGGCCATGCTGCGCGAAATGGTGACGCTGATGGACGAGGGCGTGATCTCCGGCAAAATCGCCAAAACCGTGTTCGAGGAAATGGCCAACACCGGCAAGGCGCCCCGCGCCATCGTCGCCGAACAGGGCCTGACCCAGATCACCGACACCTCCTCCATCGAGGCCGAAGTGGACAAGATCATCGCCGCCAATCCGGACCAGGTGGCCTCGTTCAAGGCCGGCAAGGACAAGGTGCTCGGCTGGTTCGTGGGCCAGGTGATGCGCGCCACCAAGGGCAAGGCCAGCCCCGACGTGGTGAATGAGATATTGAAGCAGAAACTGTCCGCATAGCCTTGCGCGAGTTACGGTTAGGCCGGCCTCGCCCATGTAAATCAATTTGTCATCCATATTGACAAAGTGTTTTACATTTGTTAACCTAGCCAACAAAGGCAAGGTGATATATGCCCGCGCTGGCCAAATACATTCAACACCAACGGAAAAAGCGGAACCTCGCGCAGGACCATCTCGCGAAGCGATTGGGGATTTCGCGCCCAACCTTTATTCAAATCGAAAAGGGCGAACGCGCGTTAACCGTTCCGGAAGCGCATAAGCTTTCCGAAATTTTTGGAATCCCGCTGAGCGACTTTCTGCGCTGCAAGGATGAGCCGGATATTACGGTATCCATCATGAGGAGGGAGGAAAAAACAAAGGTCTCGCATGGCGAAATCCGGATCAGCATCCCCCAGCAAAAGGCCGGAAAATTCCGGCAAGTGCTGCTGTATATCCTGAACAAGGTTGGGGGTAAGCCCAACATCGGCATGACGGCGCTTTACAAGCTTCTGTACTTCATTGATTTTGATTATTACGAAAAATATGAGGAACAGTTGATGGGGATGAAATACCAGAAAAACACCCACGGCCCCACGCCTGTTTTGTTCAAGAAATTCATCGAGGAGATGATAAAGAAAAAGGAAGTGGAGGAAATCAAGAGTGAGTTTTACAAGTACCCCCAGGTTAAATACCTGCCCAATCCCAACATTGCGCCTGATCTGAGCGTTCTGAATGGGCGGGAAAAAGAACATATTGACTGGGAGCTGCAACGGCTTTCCGACATGACCGCTTCGCAGCTTTCCTGGCTTTCCCATAGGGATGTCCCTTGGATCAGCGCGGAAGAAGGCGACACGCTCGATTACGAGGCGGTGTTCTACCGCACTCCCGAAACCTCGGTGCGCGAATATGAAGGCGCCGCCGAAGATTAATTACCGCGAGACGGAAGGGTTTAATAAAGACTTCAAGCGGCTGTTAAAAAAGTTCCGCACGCTTAGGGATGATTTAAAAACCGCAAAGCGCAACGCCATTGATATGTACCACCTCCATAATGTCGACAACCTGAGCGTTGTTCCCATCCCTGAGTTTCATTCCGCGGACATTCAAGTATTCAAGCTCAAAAAGTTCGCCTGCAAGGCGCTTAAGGGGCGGGGCGTGAAAAGCGGTATTCGCGTTATTTATGCCTATCATTCATCCAGCCCCACGGTGGATTTCATCGAAATCTATTTTAAGGGGGAGAAGGAAAATGAAGATCGGGATCGAGTCAGACACTATATGAAAAGTCCCAACGACCTTTCGTAATCGGTATTTATTCATGCTCCTCCCCCCTCCCTCTGGCTCCTCCGCCCCCATCGGCCGCGTCGTCGTCCATCTGGGCGCGCGGGTGAGGGCATTGACCGCTAACGGCGAAGTGGAACTGATCCCCCCCAAAAAAGAATCGTGGGTGGTCGGCGACCTGCTCCGCCTCGAACCGGGCCGCCCGCCCAAACTGATCGAGCGCGTCAACATGCTGTCACGCTCCGCCGTTCATGGCGGCAAACAGCAAATCCTGGCCGCCAACCTGGACTGGCTGATCGTGGTGGCCGCCCCCGGCGACGCGCTTAAAACGGGCCTGGTGGACCGCTTCCTCGTGGCCGCCTCCCATGCGGGCATCCACGCCATGATCGCGCTCAACAAAATTGATCTGCCCGGCGCCGGTGAGGCGATAAACGAACTCGCCGTCTATCGCGCCTACGGGTACCAAGTTCATCCCATAAGCGCGAACACCGGCGAAGGTATCGAATCCTTCGCCGCGGCGATAGGGCAGGGCGTCTGCGCGCTGGTGGGCCATTCGGGCGTGGGCAAGTCGTCCATCTTCAACCGCCTGGCGCCGGAGGCCAACCGCGCCACGCGCGAGATACATCACGAATCGGGCCGGGGCCGCCACACCACCTCCGTATCCCTGATGGCCCCGTTGCCCGGCGGCGGCGGATTGATAGACGCGCCCGGCGTGCGCCAATTCGTCCCCTCCGGGCTGGAGCCGCGCGACGTGGCGGATCATTTTCCCGGTTTTGGCCCCCACATGGGCGGATGCAAGTTCCGCGACTGCCTGCACCTTACCGAAACCGGCTGCGCCATCCGCCGCGCCGTGGACGCGGGCGCGCTGGATTCCGCCCGCTACCAAAGCTACCAACGCCTGCTGGAGTCCTCCCGAGAATCTGCTCCGAAGTGGTGAAAGAGTGACGGCGGACCGCCGCCGCCCCATTCGGGTATAATTCCAATTTCATCACGGATACCACGATGACCGATACCGTAGCGCCGCGCCCCGAAGATTTGCAGGTGATGTTCGAGCACGCAATGCGCGAGTATCCCTTCGAGTCCTGCGGCGTGGTCATCGGCGCCCCCGGCGACCCCGCGCGCAACGCCGTCATCCCCTGCAAGAACATCCAGCGCGAATTGCACGAGCGCGACCCCCAGCATTTCCGCCGCGACGCCGACACCGGCTACTTCATGGACCCCAAGGACCTGAAAAACGCCTTCACCCGCGCCGCGCGCGAGGGCCTCGAGGTGGTCGGTTTCTACCACTCACACCCCAACCACGGCGCCTACTGGTCCGCCGAGGATCACCGCGCCGCCATGTGGGCCGACTCCGGCGAGCCGTCGTACCCCGGCGCCTTCCACATCGTCATCTCCGTGGTGGAGGGGCGCGCCCGCGAGGCCCGGATGTTCGTATGGGACGGCGTATCGGGTAGTTTCATCGAGCGCGCCGTGTGAGCGGACGATGGAAGCGCTGAACATCGTCGAAACCAAAAACCTCGTCGTCCACATGGGCGGGCGCGTGGCGCTCGACGGCGTTACGCTTTCCATCCGCGCCGGCGCCTTCACCGGCATCGTCGGCCCCAACGGCGCGGGCAAAACCACGCTGTTAAAAGCGCTGCTGGGCTTGGTCAAACCCGCCAGCGGCGAAATCCTTGTGTTCGGCCACCAGCCGGGACAGGCGCACCACCTTATCGGCTATGTGCCGCAAACCCCGCGGATGGATCCGAAATTCCCCATCTCCGTGTTCGACGTGGCGCTGATGGGCCGCCTGGGCAAGCGCGCCTCCGGCGACGACCGCGCCCATGCCGCCCGCGCGCTGGAGCAGGTGGGCATGGCGAACTTCGCCGCCAAACGCTTCGGGTCGCTTTCCGGCGGAGAGCGCCAAAGGGTGTTGATCGCCCGCGCGCTGGCCGGCGGGCCGCGCCTGCTGCTGCTCGATGAACCCACCACCGGCGTGGACCCCGTCACCCGCCAGGATTTCTGGCAACTGGTCATCAAACTGGTTTCCGCCCCCCTCTCCGACTCTCCCCCCATTTTCGGGGAAAATGGGGGGAGCCGGAGGGGGGTCCTGCTCACCACCCCCTACATGGACGAAGCCTCCCGCTGCCACCGCGTCGGCTTTATGCGCGGCGGGAAGATCATCGCCGAGGGCACGCCGTCCGAGTTGCGCGCCATGCTCAGCGGGAGAATTGTGGAAGTACGCGATCATTCCCTGAGCGCTCTGCGCAAGACAGCCGGAAAAATAGATGGCGTGGAAGATGTCCGCGCCTTTGGCGACAAACTGCACCTGCGCGTCCAGCCGGGCCGGGCCGAGTCCGTTATTTCGGCCTTAGCGGACGCTTTCCCCGCCCGCGCCTGCCCTGAGCCCAGTCGAAGGGCCGGCTCCCATTTCGAGGCGCGTCTCGTCCCCCCGACGCTGGAGGATGTGTTCATTGCACTCTCCGAAAGCCGTAATTCGTAATTTGTTATTCGAAATTCGTGAAGGCTCTCCGAATTGACGAATTACTATTCACCAATTACGAATAACCATTTACCATCAACGAGTATCTATGCCTCAACCTGTTGTAATCACCGAAAACCTGACCCGCCGCTTCGGCGAATTCACCGCCGTGGATCATGTCTCCTTCCAGGTGTATCCCGGGGAAATCGTCGGCTATCTCGGCCCGAACGGCTGTGGGAAGACGACCACCATCCGGATGCTGCTCGGCCTGCTGGAGCCGACGGAAGGAAGCGCCTCCGTGCTCGGATTCGACGCCTTCCGCCAGTCGGAGGAAGTGCGTTCCCGCGCCGGGTACATGTCACAGAAATTCGCCCTCTACGATGACCTGACCGTGTTGGAAAACCTGGCCTTTTACGGCGGAGTTTACGGCTTGCGTGACCCTCGCCGCATAGACGAGACCCTTGCTCTGGTGGGGCTTTCCGGTCATGAAACAGAACTGACGCGCGCCCTCTCGGCCGGCTGGCGTCAGCGCCTGGCGCTGGGGATCGCGCTCGTCCACCAGCCCAAACTCCTGTTCCTCGACGAACCCACCTCGGGCGTGGACCCCTCCGCCCGGCGCGCTTTCTGGGACTTGATCTACGAACTGGCCGCCGGAGGCGTGACCGTCTTCGTCACCACCCACTACATGGACGAGGCCGAATACTGCGGGCGGGTGGGCATCATGCGCGATGGTAGACTGCTGGCAATGGACACGCCCGCCGCCCTGAAGTCCAGTGTCATCCCCGGCGAGGTTTGGGAAGTGTATGCCGAACCGCTGGAGGCCGCCCTGACTGATCTGTCCCGCGCCGATGGCGTGCTGCGCGTCGGGTTGGCCGGCGACCATTTGCGGGTGATCGCTCGCGCCGGTCTGGGGGCCAAAGCGCTCAAGGGCGCGGTACAGACGCACGGCGGTGCCGAGAGCCTGTCAAAGGGTCCGGCCCCATTGCGGGTGGAGCGCGGCGAGCCGACGCTGGAGGACGTCTTCCTTTCGTTGGCGAAGTAGCGCTGTTTTCCAACACCCGGCAGGGTGATAGGAGGTCCAAATGGGACTCGCGGACAAAAAGCCAAAGGGATTCCTGCGCTGGGCCTTGCGCGCCCCTGTCTGGTTGTTCCGCCTGCGCCTGGGCTGGCTGATGGTGGGACATTTCCTGATGGTCACAACAACCGGTCGCAAGTCCGGCCGGCCGCGTTATGCCGTCATCGAGGTGATCAAACGAGATAAAGTCAGCAGAGCATACATCGTCGTATCCGGGTGGGGAGTGAAATCCGACTGGTATCAAAATATCCTGCAAACGCCGCAGGTGCGCGTGGACGTGGGCTTTCGCCATTTCCAGGCGCGGGCCGAGGTAGTTGAGGCTGAGCAGGCAGCCAGCCTCCTGGCTGATTACGCCCGTCGTTTCCCGTTCCCCTTCCGCCAATTGGCAAAAGCCCTGACGGGCGAGTCCGTAACCGGTACTCCTGACGAATGCGCCCGCCTGGTGTCCATGGCGCCGCTGGTGGCCTTCATCCCGGTTTCTCTGGGCCAAGATGCGAAAAGCCGCCGAACAGCGTGATAAAATCGGGCGCATGAAGATCGAAATCAAGTCCGCCCAGGAATGGAGTACGCCTGAACAAGCCCGCCAGGATTGCGTGGTGACCAGCGCCCTCTACGCCTACCTGACCGGCACCCACTGGGCCACACCCGACTGGGCCGTGATGGTCTGGGAAGGGGAGGAAATGGTCAGCAACGTACACATCATTGAGCGGACGGTGCTGGTGGGCGGCCAGCCGGTGAAAGTGGGAGGCGTCGGCAATATTGCCACCAAGATCGAATGGCGCAAGCGCGGCTATGCCACCGAGGCGCTCAAAGTAGCCGTGGATTTCCTGCGCGACCCGCTGGGTGTGGAGTTTGGCCTGATGACGGCCATCGAGAAGCTGGTGCCGCGCTACGAAAGGACCGGCTGGAGAGTGACGGCACATTCCCTGCAATTCGAACAGCCGGGCGGGGGAAAAGGTGCCTTTACCTACCCGGTACTTATCCTGCCAGTCATCAAATCCGATTGGCCGTTGGGGGAAATAGATTTACGCGGCTTGCCCTGGTAAAAGAAAGCGCCTCCGCAATCTTCCGACTGCGGAGGCGTTGTTTACTTCTTCCGGCCATCCTTTTCCTTGAATTCCAGGCCGTCTTCCTTCTCGTTGACATGCACCGTGACGGTTTTCCCCTGGCCGAACTTGCTGCCCAGCAATTCGACGGAGAGCGGGCTCTCCAGG
>JACQZB010000091.1 GCA_016207925.1 Nitrospinota bacterium | reverse complement strand
GGCCGGGGTGAAGGTGAGCGGTACTATTGCCCGGCCGGTATCCAGCGGGACAGCCCCGCGGCGGCGGAGGCGGAACGGGAACGTTCCGCGAAGCGGCGCATGGCCATGGAAACCCGCTCGCTTTCTTTATCGCCCCGTGAAACGCGGTAATCGCCCCTGTAGCCCGCGTAGGCGTCGCCAAACCACGGGACGCCATAGGCGGTCATCGAGGTTCCCCGGCCATCGGCAATGACCACGTGGACGCCTCCGCAGAGGATTTGCGACGTCGAACCGGCGAACCGGCATTCCCCCCGCTCCCGGATGATATTCCGATAGCCGGACTTGACGCGGCCATCCGTCAAACCCCTGGATATGACTTCTCGGACAGCCGCGCCCGCGAGAATGTATAGATCGAGGCTGTTCAGGCTTTGAACCGTAGAGTCGCCGGTCAGTTCGTCCTCGGTAAGACGCCCGCCCGTTTCCCGGATCGAGGATATTAAGTTGAGGTACGCCTGGCCTAGGGCAGCGCCATAGATCGCCAGACAGTCCTTGTACTTCTTGAACCGGCTCGTGTCCGCCAAACCGCTGATCGGCGCGTTAAATTGAGCTTGTTTGCCGATGATTTCCGCCTTGTACACGTCCACCACGCCGGGCTGAATTTCGGCGGTTAAGCCGAAGTCGGACAGTAACCGCGGGCGGGTAAGAACCTGACAAGACTTCCACGGCTCCGGGCCGGATTTTTCCAGTTCCACGATGTGCGGCGCCAGGAGGGATTGAAGGGACACAGTGATGGAGGCGTCGCGGCCGGCCNATCTTCTGGCCGCGTCCCGCGGCGATTTTGACCACGGCCTGTTCAACATCCGTGGGGATATTAACACCGCTGACCAGGAAGGACGCGGCGTCAGCCAGAATTCTGCCGGAGAGAATTTCTTTTCCCTTGGCCAGAAACTGGATTGAGTATCGCCCGTCCATGGTGGAGACTGTGAGGTTAGAGTTGGTAGCGTTGACCTTAACGCCCTCTACAATAGCCTCGAGTGAAACGATATCGCCCCCCCGCCATATGGAGACGATATCCCCGGCGGCCATCTTGCCCGATAGACTCCGGCAATTGAAGCCGCCGCCCAGGATTATGTCGATCTGGGTTTGGCAAGCGATAGGATGCGCCGCGGTGTTTCTGATGCGGTACGTTGAAGAGTCACGCTTAAACATAATGGTTCGCGCGCTCTCCACCATCTTTTCGACAGGCATGAACAAATTCAGGAGTTGTTCACGGGCTTGGCTGATGGCCCGGCGTCCGCGCGAGTTGGCCGCCTCCACCGCCGTTTTCTTCGCCAGGATTTTCTTTCCTTCAGGGCTGTTATTGAAGGCTTCTTCCTTGCGCCGCGCCTCCTCGGCGAGGCGTTTATCCTCCTGGGCGAGCGCCGTTTGTTTTTCGTAGAGCGCCGTCACCTCCGCCGCCAGTGGTTCAATACTGGCGCGCCCGGCGCGTTCGGCGTCGCGCCATGTAGTGAAATGTTCGGGGGTGGTATTCCCAAACGCGATACCTAGCCCGTTCGCTCTTTCGCCGTGGTCAAACGCCATGAGGGCCTTTCTAATAGGCTCATTCCCGGCCATGCGCGCGAACCCCTCCCCCGCCAGCACTTGATCCTCCCAGCGGCGCTGGAAGGACTTTGCGCTGCTATCAGTCTGCGCGCGCATCTCCGCGGTTTCGTAGGCTTCAATCGCTTTTCGCTGTTCTTCCGGGCTTTTCCCCTCCAGAAAGTTTCTGACGTACGCCAGGCCATCATCCTGTGACAGGGCGAGATTCTCCCCCAGGAACAGGATTCTGTCGTCGCTGTCGAAGGCCGCCAGATTGATGAGTGGATCGAGCGCGGCCATAAGTTTCTTGGCGCTCTCTTGCGCGAGCGGATCCGCCGCCATTTCCTGTTTTACGGCGGCGGCGAGGGCTGGCAGGGCCGCCAGTTTCGCTTGTGCTTCAGCGTTCATCGCAAGGTAATAGAGCCTGCGGTAGCGTGTGGCATATTGGCCGTTGAGATATTTTGGGTCCATGTACTCCATTGCGTGCGCGTATTGAGGGTCAGCCGTGTAGGCAGGGAGCTTCTTGTTTATCACGAGCGGCCGGCCGGCGTCGTCCACGAACAGCGATCCCAACTTCCGCATCCGTCCGCTGGACTCCGGGTTGATCTCGGTATCGAATTGTAGAATCCCCTCGTTTAGCGATCGTTCGCAGTCCCCCCGCCGCGCCCCCCCGCAATACTTGCTACCCAACGGCGCTGGTTTAACAAAAAACCCCTTTTCAACGACGCCAAGCCGCGGGTAGATGATCCCGTAATGCTCGCCCCACAGGTACCCTACGCGCTCCCCGTCCGAATAGACGCTTATACGAGCCCCCCCCAGGCTCCGTGCCGCCCCGGTTGCGGTTACCACGTGCCATGCGTCGTTCACACGGGCGAAAAGCAGCGGGTCGCCCGCCTTCGGGCCGCCTAGGGCCGCCGATATGGCCTTGCGGCCTTCCCAAACCGCCCCGCCCACCGTCTGGCAAGCGCTCACCGCCGCCGCCACCGCCACCGCCACCATCAAATAACCGATCCGTCTCATTTTCGTTTCTCCTTCTCCTAAAGAGTTCTTGTGAATAATTACGCCGCCCGCTGTGAAAAAGTTCACCGGTCGCGTTCTTCCCTACTGTCCCTGCTGTCCTCCCTCCCCCCGCCGCGTTCCTCCGGTTCATGGGTTTCCTCCCGCGCTTCCCTCGCCCGTCCGTTATCGCCTTCCTTTTCCTTGGCGGTCTCCCGTCCGCTCCGGGATTCGGGATCATCTTCCCGGTCCTTGCCGCTGTGTTCCTGATCCCGGCGCCCATCTTCCCGGCCCGTTTGTTCCCTGCTGTGTTCCTCCTGACCGCGCGGGCGGCTATCCGCGCGGTCGCGCTCCACCGCCCGATCCTTGGACTCGGCGACGTCGAGGGCGCTGGTCTTTTGCTGCCGTTCCTTGATCTGTTCGCGGAATTCTTCCTTGTCGTTGGTGTACACCCGCGCATCGTGTTTCCCGCGAGTAAGGCCCACGTAGGCGGCGTTGAAATTCGCCTCGCGGGTTGTATCCGCGTTATAAAGAACCCGTTCGGTGGTCATGCCCTGGCTTTTGTGGGTGGTGGCCGCGTAGCCGTGCCCAAGATAGTTGTAGTCTTGGGTATTAATCGTGAATTCGCGTTTACTGCTCTGAACGGTGATCGTATCGCCGTTGACTTCCTTGACTATGGCGTGCTGGCCGTTCCTGACCTCGATCCCAGAATTAGTATTGAGAAAAATAAGCCGGTCTCCCTGGCTGATTTCCGCGGTGGTCTCCCGGTACACATTAAGCTTGTGTCCATGCTCCGTGAGGTTCACTTCCCACTCGTTGCGCCCGCCGTCTCGGCCGCGGGTCTCAACCTTGATGGTGTTGGCGTCACGGTCCACCTCCGTAATGCGGCCCTCCGTTCCCGCGCGGCCCAGGGGGCCAGCCTTCGGCGAATAGACAATCTGCCCCGGGGAATAGGAGTATGCGAAGCGCTTATCCGTTTCTGGGATATTTTCGGTTTCCCGGACAGCGAACACCTTGCCGCCGCCTTTGACGATCCCCTGAGCCTTGAATTCCTCGCGGACGGCGCTGTTGATGTCCCGCCGGTCGCGGTTGGTGGCGGTAACCACTAGGTCATGATCCCTCGCCTTTTCGCCTCGCGCGGTGAAGTCGTTGACAATGGTATTGATCCGTTCTTTTCTGTCCGCGATTTCATTAATCCGCCCTTGCGCTTCCAGTTTGTCCAAGGCGGAATCCGTGCGCCCCGCCGCCATGTCTTTCATGGCCTCCCGGTATCCGGCGTCTTTTTGCCGCGTGATAGTTTCTAGCCGTGCGGTTTCCATTGCGCCGCGCTCCTGTAACATCTGGAACGGTTTACCCGCGCTGATGGCTGAGAGTTGTTTTGTGTCGCCCACCAGCAGGACCTTGGCCTCCGTCTGTTGCGCGCGGGTGAGCAGTTCATTCATCTGCCGCGCGCCCGTCATGCTGGCTTCGTCACAAACCCACAATTCTTTCCCGCCCGGTCTAGGCGCGTCCGCGCCAAGGAATTTATGGAGGGTTTGCGATTCCATGCCCGCGCCAGTGTGGAGCTCATCGGCGGCCTTTCCGGTGAAGCTCATGCCCCGGACGGTGTACCCTTGCTCCTGCGCGGCCTGGCGCACGGCATTCAGCAGCGTTGTTTTGCCGGTCCCGGCGTCTCCCTGTATCCCCGCCACGAAGTCTTTATTTGAGAGCGCATGGATCGCGGCGGCGCGCTGATCCTGCGTCAGGGTTTTCCCGATTACCTTCTCCGCCCGCCCCAGCGCGCTGTCCACGTCCTCACCGCTGATGATTGCCGGGGCGGCGCCCCGCCCTTGTTCCGCTTTATCGAGGATCGAGCGCTCAACCCGGACCATTTCCGGCGTGGTCATGGCCCGCTTGTCGCCGATGAGGCGCCCATCGGCCAGGGCGGCGTCCACTTCACGGGCGATGTCTGCCCGCGTGGCCGTCCCCATGGACAATTTAAGAGCATCGCGTTCCAGTTGCTGACGTTTAAAGGCCGCTTCGTTTTCTGTGATCCCTTCCATGGCATATTTCACGGCCTGGGCGGGGCTTGGCCGTTCGCCCGCGCGATCCCGGCCCGCTTCCAGGGCGCCATCGCGGATTTTCTCCGGGGTCAGTCCATGCCCCGCCACCACCGATAAATTCCATTTCTGGGCCTCTTCGCGGGTCGGCTCATTCTTGGCGTCGCGGGTGGCCAGCGCCGCCATGTCCTTGAGTTTGCCTTCCGGCGCGCTGGGGTATTTCTCGCGCAGTTTTTCGATTGCGGCGTCCATCTCTGAAGTCCGGCGGCTCATGTCGGCCATGAGTTCCTTGCTCACGCCTTTAAGCTCGAACAGTCCGCCCTTGCCCTGCTCGATGGAGTACCCCATGCGGGTGAGTTCAGCGGCAAGTTCACTGCGATAGACTTGCCCCGCGGTGATTTTATGTTTGTATAATTCTTCGTTGCTGAGCGCCCGGTATTTTCCGTCGCTGGTTTGGGTCAGGTTGCAAATATTAAGGTGGCTATGCAGTTGCCATTGGCCGTTTTTTGCCGTGTCGTGGACGTACTCAATCCCCAGCAATTTCCCGGTATCCACGCGCTCTTTAATTCCGCCTGGCGCGGATAAGCGCGCCTGTGCGGCTTTCTCCTGGACGTACGCGAATCCCACCGCCACGGCCTTGTTATGGGCTTCCAGCAGACGCGGATCCGCCCCGGAGCCGGAAATTATGGAAACAGATTTCGGCGCAGAAAACACCAGCGACAGACCCGCCCGGTGTTCGCCGTTCGGTCCTGCGGGAACCAGCGCCTCGCCTGTTCCGGGATCCCGGCCTTAAAGAACGCGCTGGTGGGCATCGGCGGTGACTTCCTTCCCCTCTAGCCCCAATTCGCGCGCGAGTTCGCCGCGCCACTGTCCGGGCGCGGCGCCGTCGCGGGAAAAATAGTCCTCGCGTCCGCCGCGCGAAAAATAATCAGCGGTGGCGGCGGCGGAGGTAATAGGAGATATGGATAGCATCGAAAACCTCAAGAAAAGTCCAAGTTGATTGGCGTTTTGCGCGGCTTCGCGCGCTCCTGTGGGGCGGGCTTACGCCCGCCCCTGGCTTGTAGGTCACCGAAGGACCGTGATGGTGGCCACACAAGCCCCGCCGTCCCCCACCTTCGCGGCGGCGGACTTGATGGCTCCGCCCGCCAGGAACGGCGCGGGTGAAGGGAGAGTCGCCAGGTTGTAGGTGAACGCCTGGCACAGGTCGAGGGAGTACGCATGACCGGCGGGCGGCGTTACCGAAACCGCGTACACATAAGTCCCCTGAGCCGGTTGCAGTCCGCCATTCTCCCCCTGGACCACGGGCCCGGGTGAAACTGCGGCGGCGGCGGCGATGAAAGCCGCGAGGATGGAATTGAGCATAAAAGCCTCCGAAAAAGTTGTCGTTCACTTTTAATTACGCCGCGCCAGGGAAAAATCGTATTCACCGCAGGCGGATCATTTGAGAATGTCGATGACCTGCAACTGCTGAACCGCTATGCCGCGCGCGGTCCAGAACCACGCGGCGATCACCATGACCATCCACACCACCAAGCAAAAAATAATCCGCCGTCTGAGTCTGCTCATATTCGCTCCTTCGATTCGTGGTTCCAGCAAAACAGCGGCGCCACGGTGATTTGCGATTCGTTCCATACTTCAGCCGCGCCCGCGATCGCGCGGTTCTTATCCGCGCAGTACCGCCGGGCCGTGGGTACGGGATGCTCCGCGTGGCTCACTTCGGCAAGAAAAACACCCTCTACGGTCCGGCTTGGCCATGTCCGCACGGTGGGCGCGCCGCCGCATATGGCGCACGGTAATATTTCTGTCATCATCGCCTCCGAGGTTAAATCCGCCGCGGTTCGGGTAAAACGACATGCGCCCATACCCCTTTTTTAGCGGCGCTGGCGCGTTCCTGCGCGGCATCCATCTCAGAGTCGTAAGCGTGGGAAACGACGTACCCCGCGCCCTGTTCGATCACGGCGAGGTTGATGTTTTCACCGTCGGCGTACAGGTACCCTGCCGGCCGGCCGGCATAGCCGCGAACCACGCGGAATTCTAGGTAGCGGCCCTTGAGCATTTGTTCAAGCTCGTGGGTGGCCTTCTCCGCGAGGGCGTCCCCTTCGCGCGGCGGCTCGATCATGAAAAGACGGATCGTTTGCATCCGGCCAAGGCGGGAATTGATGACTTTAACGTCCGCGCCATTGACCACCTTGACGAGTTGGACCGGCGCGTAGGCCACGTGCTGATACCCCACAGTCACCAAGACCGCGAAAAAAACCATCACGGCCAAAAAACACTTGGTGTTGGTTTCCATGCCGGCCTCCTCACCACCAAACCACGGTCAGCGTGGCCAAGGTCATGACCGCCGCGCCGAAAAGTCCCATGGCCGCGGCGCTTAAAGGGTAGGTGATCAGGTAGAAATAAATAGCTTCCGGCCAAGGGAAGGGTTTGGTATCGGCTGGCAGATTCAGCTTGGTCATGTCGAGATTGAGGTACCGTTCGATTTTTTTTCTCATCGTGGGCTCCGTCGGTTGAGGGATTATGGTCACCACGCGCATTTCATTTTTCTGATCAGCGCGGCGCGCGCGCGCTGGTCAAGCGGGCGGAAAAGTTGAGGTTCATGGTCGCGCGCGGGGTTGATAGAAACGGTCGAAAGCGTGGCCACGCCGTGCATGACCCATCCGCACTCGATCACCGCGCCCGTCGTTGCTCCTCCGCGCAAGAAATCGGTGATCAACGTTTTCAAGCTCGGCTTGTTTGCCATACACGTCCTCCAGAAGGGGGTTTTTATTCGCCGGTGGGGCGGGGGACGAACCCGCTCCCCCCGGCCGCCACCAGCTACGCCGGCGGTTTGAGATCCTGCTCGCGGGCCGCCAACCAGGAAATGAAGTCTTGATCCGCTAGGGCGGCCTCCACGAACCGCTCCGCCGTCTCGATAAGCTCTTTCGTTGTGCGGTCCGCATACGAAAAATGACCCGGTTTGATGATCCGGAGCGTGTAATAACTATCGGGCCACGCGGCCAGGCCAAAATCGCCGGGCTGGCGCGCCTCGCGCGCCCACGCCAAGATGTCCGACAATCCCGAGTCAGCAATTTTCTGGGCGCGCCCCCGGAGTTCCTTTATTTCTACCTCCTCGGCCAGCGCCAGATGCGCCGCCGCGGCCTGAAGTTCGTCCCTGAACGCCGTTTCTCCGGGCCAAATGCCGCGCAAATTATCGGCTTGCGGGCCAATGTAACGGCGGACAATCCACCGGGGCAACCACCACACTTTTTTGTCATCGGTGGATTCAAACCCACACGCCCTATTTGCCTTGAAGATATGTTCGCCAACCTTGAACTTGGCCCACGTCGCCGCCGGGGTTCTGCAGGCGCGGAGCAAACGAGCTTTCACAAAACCGCTGCCGCTCCTCGCGGCGTGGTCCACGAGCTTGTTCATGAATCTTCGGATGCTATCTTCCGTTAACTCCGCGCCGCTACCCCAACTACAAACCGGGAACCACACTTCCCCCCCAGGTGTCTGCACCAGGATAGCCTTATCGGTGTTCCTGATCACCGGCCAGACCAACGTCACCTCGGCGAGATAACCGGAGATCGTGACAGTAAACTGGGTGCTGGGTTCTCTTACCATTACCATGGTCGTTTCTCCTGGTTGTTGGTTGTGTCACAAGTACGCCTCGCCAAACAAAAACCGCTCGCGGGAAAAAGACCATCTTCTCCCCGCCGCGCCGAAGGCCCAGGCGTCCTTTCTTTTTTTTTCCGCCCGGACTTCGAACCGCATCCCCCCGGAGGGGGGGCGGCCTTTCGCCTTGGAAAGAAGGCCGCCACCCCCACCGGGGAGGCATTAACCGCGCAGGCGGCGTTGGGCGGCACGCACGGAGCGCGGAGAAAAAGCCCGGCAGGGCCGGAGCCGCGTAGCGGCGAAGCCGTGACGGCGCGCGCAAGCGCGCTGGCGCGGTTTTTGGCGCGCAGTCTCGCCGCCCTGCCGCCCGCGGAATCCTCGTCCTCCCCAGGCTGAAGCTGAGCGAGATACGGGGCGTCATTTGAATTTCTCAAGGATCGGCCCCGCTCCAAAGGAGTCCGCTTTGCGGTTGGTGAATTCATTGATCTTTTCCGCCGTTTCCCGCGCGCGCCGCGCGAATTCCTCGCGTCCAGAATCCCCCTTGCCCAGCGTTTCGTTGAGCATTCGCATGGAAGCTCCCCGGACAAGATCAACCGCAGTGTTCAAATTCGATCCCAGGGACCCCTCGGTGACAACCCCGGTGCTGAATAGTGTGGCGCCCAGCGAGGCCGTGGCGGCGCGGGTGCTGGTCTCATGGCCGGATGATGACAGCCCTTGGTGGTAATACCCCGCCAAGGCGTTGGCCACGATCTCCTTCCGGCTTTGAACTTGCCCGGAACTTTGTCCCTCCCGGACCCAATCAAGAAGCTTGCCCGCGCCGCCGTCGTGAATAATTTCCGCCATGCGCGGGGCCGTGAGGCCCTTGCTGACCTCGTTATCCGCCCAGCCGCGGAAGCCGAACATCATGGCCTGGTAATAATCGCTATCCACCCGCGCGGCGTCCATGGCCGTTCGCTTGGACCCGAATTCGCGGGCGCCCTGGACGCCGCCAAGCGCCTCGGCGCGGCCGGCGCTCTCGCCCGCGCTGGTTTCAGTTATGAGTTTCTGCGCGGCGGGCGAAACCACCTGGGCATAGGTGGCTTCATCCAGCGCCTTGAGTTTTGCCGCCGCTTCGCGTTGCTGGGGCGTGATTTCTTTGAGCGTCCCGTGATCACCGGCGGCTCGCAAGGCCGCCAGCGCATCGATTTCAGCGTTAGAGAGGCGGTTGAGGTATCCCGCCTCTGCCAGCACGCGCTTGGTGGCCAGCGCGGCGGCCCCTTCCGGCCCGCCCTTGGCGGTGGTGTCCGCCAGCGATTCAGCGCCTCGCGTCGCGCCGCGGAAAGCGGCTCCCTCCATGCCCCCTCCCGCCACAAGTTCCGCGTGAGCGCCCGCCAGGGCGCCCATGGAGGTACTGGCCTGGGCGTTGGTTAACGCCTCTGTGGAGCCGAAATAATCCCGGCCACGCTTGAATTCCATTAAGCCTCGCCGCTGTTCGGCCATGATCCGGTCCATGTACACCCCGGCGCCGAATTCCGGGTGGTTGCCCAGGGTGGCGCCCGCCATCTCCTGGCTGGTGAGCATCTGAGCCCGTCCTTCCGGCGAGGCCAGGGCGCCCGCGCGTTGCGCGGCGGCCTCCTGTGTTGAGGTCAGCGGCGCGGCCACCATTGAAAGGGCGTGCCCGCCCTTGAATCCGATGGCCGCGGCTGCGGCTGCGGCGACACCCGCGGCGGACCACCGCATCATGGAAAACGCCGCCAAGGTTTTCAGGGAGGCGGTGGGAAAAGCCGTTATGGCGGCGGAGCCAAGCCCCAGGTTGCGGACTTCCTCGAATGCGACGTGGGCGCTGTGCATGGCAAACCCATGGAGCACGGCGTCAAGGACGCCCCAGAAGGCGATCCACACGTACAGCCCGACAACGCCCATGAGCACTTGACCGAACCGGGGCGTGGGCAGGAAGATAAACAGGAGGGGTGTGACGGCGATTACCAAACCCAGGACTGCCGCGCGGATGATCGGGAGGACGCTATTGCCGGCGATTCCGCTGGCTATCGCCGCATACCCGGTTTGACGCGACGCCTCAGTTTTCACGGAGGCGTCCATACCGGCGTCGCCCATGGTCAGGCCATCGGTCAGGGCGCGAGTAAGAAGGGTTTGCTGGGTGAGCAGATCCGTCCGCCAGATTCCAGCCGAGCCGCTGGCGCCGGAGCCTACCCATGTGAGCGTGTTATCGATGATTTTTTTGCAAGCGTTGACCTCCGACGCGATTGTGGGATCAAACCCGGATAGCGCGCATGTGGACGAGAGGTTTTGGGAGAACGATTGTTCCATGTCTTCCTTGAGGCGGGAATAGGCGGAAGTGCAGTTAATGTTTTCTTTTCCGCCGTCGTGGTTGTACCAGTCGGTAAAAATCAAGTCGTTCTGCGCTTCCTCGAAAACCTTAAGGAGCGGGGTATCCCCCTGGGTGATATGCTGCATCGATATTTTTCCGCCGCCCCTCATCATTTCGAACGCGACGCATTCGTAAACGAAAAACGCCGCGTTGCCTTTGAGTGATGCATTCTCGACGGTCACGCCTTTGGTGGTGATGCCGTACAAAAGGTCGAAACCAATTCCCCCTGCGCCCGTGGTGTACGCCGCGGCGCCCGTTGAATTTGGGTCGCCGCTTTTTTCGATGAGTTCTACCGCGGTTCTTTCCACCGTGTTGGTAAAATTCAGCGCGAACCCGATTATTGAGGGGACCCCCGGGATCGTTTCGAACCTGTTTTTCACGGGGTCGTTCACCACCACGGTCCCAGTGTGGCTGGCGATGGAAACGTAAACAATAAGAGCGAGCAAGCCGGGCACAATCACGGTTAGCAACGGATCGGCCGATGGCCGGCCGGAAGCGATGCCCGCGGAGATTGACGCCCACATGCCGCCGAAAAGCCCAAGAACCGCCACGGTCATGGCCAGGACCTTAAGGCTGGGGTCTGAGTACCAGAGCGCGACGGTTTTAAGCGCGAACGCCACCGGATCGATCCCGTTATAAACGGTGATTTCCACGCCCTGGGCGAAGGCGGGCGTGGCGCACGTGAACGTCAGGGCTAAGATGGTAATAAAGATTCTCATGGTCATGACCTCCCACATAGAATTACGCCCCGGAAAATATTTTTCGTCCGATGGAATTCAAGCGCGCGAAATGAGCGAACGGGCGGCGTGGTGGATAGGCGGAAAAACGGGTTTGCCGGAATCTGCCGGAAGGAATCGCGACGTGAAAAAGGCGGTAATCGCTTGAAAAATGGTGCGCCCGGCAGGATTTGAACCTGCGGCCACCAGAACCGCAGATGGTAGGTCGGCTTGGCGTCGAGCGCGCGTTCGAAGATCGTTTTCGTCAACTCGCTGTCGCGTGCGCTCGCTCTGGAAGTCCAAGCACTTTCACACGCCGTGGTGCTGAGCGAAAAATTTGAAAGAAGTTAAGAGTCGCGGTCGTTGAGTCCGACTCCGTGCGGGCAAATAGGTAATCGATCTCCGCTACGCAGACAAGCGAAGGATGAAGCGCTCTTGCTCTTCAACGAGCTCCGGCACTGTGTGGTTATGGTTGTGCATGCCTAGGATGATTTTTCGCGGAATACCCATACCCATGTGCTCCAGATAGCGGTAATCCCGCATCACATCCTTACGATAGCCTCGCGGAGCACTTCCACCGGATATGTTGGCTTCTCGGTCCTTCTGGTACCGTTCTCAAGAATGGCGGTGACGGGTGTGTTCCGGCGCACAAAATCAATCGCCTGTTCGACTAGACCGTTCTCCACAATCCTATCCTCCGATCCAATTAGCGGCGTCATGGGGCCGCGTAGCGCGGATCGTTCTCGCGCGGCATACTCCTTCGTCGTTCCTTGGAACGCGGCTGCGTCGATGCCTGCATGCGGAAGAAAGCGGTTTGGTTTTTTACCAAACAGAAGCATGCCGCCAACAGTCACGCCCTCCTCGGTCATGATCTCCGTATTGATGAGCAAAGTTTGCCAAGACGCCTCGTCACCGTCGGCCGGTACATCCTGCTGGCGGACGCGACTGAAATAGTCCCGGAGCCTAAGACGGTCAAAGTCTGCGAGCGTGGCACCAGAAACCGGCCGCAATTCGGCGCGGATAAATCCCCGTTGCTGAAACAGCCGACCAAGCTCCTCTGTGCTTGGCTCCCGGCTCTGGGTTCCAACCCGGATGAAGTAGGTGCCGCGATTGTTGTGCCAAAGGCTATGAACATCGAACCCACGTGTCACGCGAACAATCGCCACATCCTTCCCCGGCTCGACGTTGCGGACAATTTCATAAAAAGGGACAATGCCAGGCCTGATTTTGTCCCGGCATGTTGTCATCACCCATTCTTCGAGGTGCGGCCTAGAAATGCCTGATATGCTGCTGTCATCCTCGATGCCAAGAAGCACCATGCCGCCGTCGAGGTTCGAGAATGCGACAAGTTCCTTGGCGAGCGTATGATTTTCCAGTTCGTCACGCTTAAACTCGACGCCGGAGTTTTCGCCGTTGCGAATAATTTCCAATAGATCGGTGTGCGTCGTCATCTTATTCCTCAGAATCCGTATTTAGATCGGCGCATCTCGAAGGCGTCCTTGCCGCCTTCGAGGATTTCTTCGACCAGTTCGCACACAGGCCTCGAGTCAATTGAGCCCATATGCTCGCTGGCAATTTTGGCATGGCCTTCCTTCCCCTCACCCGATGCAGCCAATCCAAGGATTAGCTCCGCGTCGCCCAAGACGGGGATGTTTGCGTTGTGAGTCGAGAAAACGAATTGGCGGCGCCCTTTCTCTTGGCGCATGATTGGCACAACGCCTTCAGTAATAAAGCGGTTATCGAGGTCGTCTTCTGGCTGATCGACAACGAGGGGAGCTTCGGACTCCAACAACAGAAGTAGCAGTACGGCTGTGGCCTTCTGCCCGGTTGATAGCGCTTCGAGCGTCTGCCACGTTGGGGAATCTCCGTCCGACGCTGTGTTCAGCTCGATCTTGGTCGTTGCCGGAAGGTCAAGCTCCTCGATCCTCATAACCAGGTCAAGGTTGGCTTGGGCGATCCGCTCTGCCGAGCCTGCCGGGAATCCGTAGTGCTGCACAAGAGCCTCTTTCCCTTCCCGGCAACGCTGTGCGAAATCAGGCAGGGACAGTTGCTCCAGATTCCGCAACCTTTCCAAGGCGGCGCTCAGGTTTCCGCCTACCTCCCGCAACAACTGTTCTAGCGGATCACGGTTGCCAGCCATAGAGACTTCCACCCTGACCCGATCACGCAGCTTGCGAGAGACTTTCTTGGCCGCGCTTTGAATCTCCCGATACTCGCTCGCTTTGATGTCTTCCCATTCTGAAAGCAGCTTGCGCCGGCGCGCCTCATGCGTGTCCAAGGAAACCTTCAGAGCCTCCTTCTTGTCCCTCAGAGGGCGAAGCTCCTCGATCTGCTGTCGCAACCTGATAAATTCGGCTCCGTCGATCTTGGATTTTTGAAGCTCCCGCAAGAGTTTCTCATACGTCTCCTCGATGACCTTGCGCTTCTCGATCCAACGTGCTTTTGTGTTCTCAAGAGCGCTGTCCGTTTCTGCAAGTAGCTTGGTGAGTTGATCGGCAGCGGCCTTAAGCTTGGTGCTCAACGTGGCCAAAATGGTTTCTATCTCTACCAGAATGACTGCATTTGGAAGCCCTTCGAGGGCCTTCTGAGAAACGAAGGCCGTATCCAGAGGAATCTTCTCTACCATCTCACTCCGAAAAGTGCGGATAGGCTCCAGCCGTTCAGTAACATTCGCAAATACGCGTTCCTCGCGAATGAGGAGGCTCTTCTCCTTCAGGCGTTCTTCCAGCCCCGCTTCCTGAAAGCGCTTCTGGGTCTCTTCAAGGCCGGGGAGCCCGGCAAGACGGTCATCGAGAGTCTTCGCCTCGCGCCGGACATCGGCAATGCTACTTCGCGAGCGCTCCAGCTCTAATCTGATTTTCGTTTTGCGTCCTGAAAGCATTGGATCGCGATCAACAAAGCGCTCCAGCAACAGCGTAAGCTTCTCCTGACTCTTCGTGAGTTCGGATATTTCGTGCTGTCCGAACACCTCGACGCCTGGCATGACATCTCTCGGCGAAAGCGTCAGCACTGCACCGGCTTCGTCCTTCACGATGGGGGGATTCGGAACCGACCGTTCAATGGTATAGCAGCGTTGGGAAGGCTTGTGCGAGCGCACTAGTAAGGACACTTTAGTTCCACCACCGAGTACATGACGAATAATCCCTTCGTGGGCTTTGCGAGCCTCTTCTCCGAGCACCTCAAGACCAAGCGCGTAACGTATGCTCTCGATCATGGTCGATTTTCCCGTCCCTCTACCGCCGACCAGAACATTCAGATTGCCGTTGAAATGAACGGACGTGTCGCCCATGAATCCACCAGTTTCCCAAGTTATAGCCAGAAACTCCGCATGTGGCTCCGGTTGCGGATCACTGATCAGACGGATGCGAGACTCCGGATCAAGGAAGGCCTGCCGTAAAGCCTCGACTGACACAGTCGACATTTTTATGAAACAGGACGCGCTGTCTTTGTTCAGGTCTTCCGGACTGTTTATGTCCGAAGCGTTTATGACCGCCACGGGGTGGCCACGATAATATTCTCCACCCTTGTTCTCCAAGATCGGTCGTATGTCCTCTGGGGCATCTTTGATGGGGCCGGCAAGGGCGCAGGCAAGAAGCTCAGGCGACTTCCACACATTGACGCGGGGTTGACCCGATAGTTTCTTAAGAAGCCCCCCTTCCGCCGCAACATGCGCAGCAATGCAGACTGCCCCCCATTTTTTAGCACAGCTAAGGAGTTCAGCAGAATCCAGACTGCCGGTTGGCGAGGCCGCACTGGTGTCGTGAATTCCGCATTCACCAATAAACCGTTCGAGCACGTTGTCCTTGTCTGGGTCGAAAAGGCAGAGAAAATGCACACCATCCTTGGTGGCGGCCTCGAAACCGTTGAACGCGAACAACCCGGCAGCGCGAGCGGCCTGTACCAAACCGACGGATTTCTCAACACGGTAGTGGTCAGTAATGCCGATGACCTCGATTCCGGCTTCCTGACAGGCCGCGATGATCGCAGCGTTGTAATCTGCTTCCGTGCTGAAGCTGGTTTGCCTATTATGCCGTTTCAAATAGGCAAATGGGTTGATCTGCAAGGCGCAACGGTAAAACCGGGCACCGTTTCGAAGTTTCAGGGCGTCGTTCAGACGCTCTGATGTCGTTCCTGTCCTGCCGCTCGTTTCGACCGTCATTGGCCTACCTCCTTCGTCTTCATATTTCGAACACCTTCAGCACTTCGTCGCCGTAGTGGTTGATGACTTTCACCGCGATCTTGCCGGATTCGGGCCGGGTGAAGGGGCGGCTTATCGTGCTGTAGAGGCTGCTCCACGCGGCTTCGTCTATTTCCGCGCGGAGCGCCCGCTTTAACTTGTCGTAGGGTTCCTGGGCGCCGGTGAAGTAGGCGTGGCGCACGAAGAAGCTCTCGCCGTTGTAGTCCGTGTCTATGAACCAGCAGGCGATGTCATCGGTGGAGGAATTCCGTATCTGCCCGGTGGCCGGGTCGTACACGTCCACGCCCTTGATCTCGACGACGATCTGGCCGCCCTCACCCCCAGCCCCTCTCCCGCTGGCGGGCGAGGGGAGATATTTAATCGCCACGTCCGGCTCGCCGAACACCATGAACAGGTTGCCCGCGCCTGTCTTTTTGAGCAGTTCATCACCCATCGCCAGGTCTGGGTTCATCTTGGCGGGGAGCACGGTCAATTTGCCGTACCGTTTGGCCTCCTCGGCCACATGGGGGTCAAAGGCGAATCCACAGACGATGAGTACGCCGAACCCCACCCCCTGCACGGCTTCCTTGGCGGCTTCCTTCACCTGATTCGGGCCGACGGTACCATGCTCCGGGCCGATGGAGACGGCCACGCGATGGGTTTTGCCGTCCGCGCCGGTGTATTCCCCCGCCGCATGGAGCCATGCGCCGGGATACGGGTCCAGCCGGTCGAAGACCAGCCGCTCCCCTTTCACGGTGTTCTGCACTCCCGCTTTTTTCATGTTGTCCAGAATCATGGTGACGAAGTCCTGTTGCTTACGGGCTTCCTGCTCGCTCACCGTGCCGTCGTGATTCTCGTCGGCGGTGGAGAGGACACGATGCGGCGACAGGCTTTCCACGGAGAACGGCCCGCACACCCGGACCCGCTTGTTGTCCTCGTAGGGCTGGTCGTAGAGCGTTTCGGTCTCGGCGTGGCGGGCGATGGCGGCGTCTATCTGCTCGCGAGTCATGCCTTCCTTGATGTCCGGGTTGTTGGCGATGCTCTTGAGGGTAACGTGCGGCACGCGCTTATAGACGAAGCCTTTCTTGATGTCGTCTTCCGTTGGGTAATCGGGCGGCATCTTGCCGGTCAATTCCGCTTCTTTTTTGACTCCTTCGGGCGAATCCGCCAGCAGGTAGTAGGGGTACTTGGCGGCCATCAGGCGCGTGCGGGCCAGCGCCAGGGCGACTCTGCTTGTATCGCATGTGATCCAGCGCCGCCCCCACTGCTCGGCGACGTAGGCCGTGGTACCGCTCCCGCACGTCGGATCGAGAACGAGATCGCCGGGATCGGTCGTCATGAGAAGGCAGCGTTCGATTACGCTTGCGGCAGTTTGAACTACATAAACACGCTGAACACCAATCTGCATTGACTCCCATCGGTCGCCAATAGGGAGCACAGGAAAATCATCAGCAAATCTACGGTATCGGATTACCGAACCCATTACTTCGATACGGTTGGCAAATGCAAGTCGCATCAATCCAGGAGCCGGAGGGGTTTTCCAGTGGGTGTCACTGCGCGGCAAGTATTTCTTGCCTTGAAACTCGAACTCTTGCGGTTCTGATGAGGCTCCATCGGAATAAAGAGGGGCAAGTTGATACCGCTTCGCTCCATTAGGGGTTGCGCCGGTTTGGACTTCTTCCTGTGTCGCTCTTCTTATCTCCCCATCAGCGAGCATCAACATATCGTAGCGGTCAAGAGATGTGTTTCCTGTAACACGCGGCTGATAAAGTGGTCTATATTTTGTGCTTTCCCTATTTTTCCCATACCAGAGCACATAGTCAACCGTTGAAGAAAGCAGTTTTGATTCGATGCTTCCCGTTTTTTGAAATGATATTTGCGTTACAAAATTCTCGCTCCCGAACACTTCATCCATCACGCACCGGACCAGATGCACGTTCTCATCGCCAATCTGTACGAACACGCTCCCCGTTTCCGTGAGCAGGTCGCGGGCCACGGTCAGCCGGTCGCGCAGGTAGGCGAGGTAGGAATGTATCCCCAGTTTCCACGTATCACGGAAGGCGCGCACCTGCTCCGGCTGGCGGGTGGCGTCCTCGGCCTTGCCGTCTTTCACGTCGCGCTTCCTGGTGCTCACCTGCCAGTTGCTGCCGAACTTGATGCCGTAGGGCGGGTCCAGGTAAATGGTCTGTACTTTCCCCTTAAGCCCTTCCTTTTCCGCCAGGCTGGTCATCACCAGCAGGGAGTCGCCCAGGATCATCCGGTTGGACCAGTTCGGCTGGCTGCCAACGTCATGGCTGTAAAAATCCACTTTGCGCTCGAAGCCGCCGTCGAGGCCGTTGAACGCGGCGAAGAGTTCCGTCTGGTCATCGCCGGGCTGTTCCTTGCGGGGGAGGGCGTTGATGATGGCCTGCGGGTGAATCTTTTCCTGGATGTAGATGGGCACGACGGGGACGGCGAGGTCTTCCCCGTCCTGCCCGTCCTTGCCTTGCCATACAAGCTGCGGGTCCAGGGAGGGGTCGCGGGGGTACCGCATGGTCTTGGGCGCCAGTTCTTCGTCCGCCACGAAGTCGCGCAACTCCTCGGTGGGGATGTTGGCGCGTTTTTCCTTGTGCCGGATGGATTCGACCTTTACCGGAGCGGATTTTTTCTGCCGAGCCATGGTTATGCGCCTTTTCGTCTCATGGAATGGATAGAAGCTTTTGCGTTTGGCCAAACGCCAATGGTGAGATGCCGGGAAGGTTGTATTGCATGAATGAGCAACAAACCAGCTTGTTGCTCACAAAACTGCATTTCGTGAGCTACAAATAAGTTTGCCGCCAATCCATGAGCGTCAAGGCTCATAAGGCTTCTCGTCCATCTAACATATTGATATTACACTTATAAATAGGAAAGCTTGTCTTTGCATCGCCGGTACTGAAAGACACGCTTAAATAAAAACCATTTGAATGTATATGTGTTATCTCGCCGCTCGCTGTTTCCATGGTATATCCCTTAAATAAGCCTAGGCCCATGGTTATGCGCCTTTTGGGTCATGGAATGAATAAAATCAGTTGCGTCCCGCCAATCGCCGATGGCGAGATACTGGGAAGGTTGTATCGCATGAATGAGCAACAAACCGGATTGTTGCTCACTAATCAACCTTTCGTGAGCAATAAATAAGTTTGTAGCCAATCCATGAGCGGCAGGGCTCATAACACTTTCCGTCCCTCTACAATATTGATTAGATTTGGGAAAGCCAGAATAGCCGGACGGCGCCCTTTCCCTGGGCGCAATACATGGAGGATACCCCCGTCCGTGAGGATTTTCAGGATGCGCCGGGCGGTGGGGCCGGGGATACGCTCCGACGCATTAAAATCAGGGGCTGTAAAAATCGTGCGGCTGAAAAGCCAGTCCAACGCATTAATGGCATGTTGGGAGTGAGTCAGTTCCGTGATCTGGCGCTTCTTTTCCTCATAGAGGTCCAGAATGGCCTTGGCCTTGGCGTGGTTTGAGCGGGATTGCTCGATGATCGCGGTGAGGAAGAATACGCACCAACCGGTCCAATCGCCATCGCGGGAGACGGCCAACAAGCGGTCATAGTACTCCTCCCGGTTTGCCTCCAGGTGGGCGCTGATATAGAAATTGGGGCTGGAGAGCAGATTCTTGTCCTTGAGGTAGAGCGGCACGAAGAGCCGCCCCAACCGGCCATTTCCATCCAGGAACGGGTGGATCGCCTCGAACTCGGCATGGAGGATCGCCAGTTGGACCAGTTTGTCAGGCGCATCGGCGTGCAGGTAGCGTTCCCATGCCGACATGGCGTCCGGCACGCGCTCGGCGCCGGGAGGGACGAAGCGGGCTGTTTCGATCTTGCCGCCGGGGGGGCCGATCCAATTCGGTATTTTCCGGTACTCGCCGGGCGACTTGTTTTCACCGCGAACACCGCGCATCAAGACTTTATGAGCGTTTTTTATCAGCCGCTGGGAGAGCGGAAGTTCCTCCATTTGGGTAACCGCGCCGTACATCGCCACGCGATAGTTGAGCACCTCATGGATGTCCGCTTCCTTTTCAACACTGCCGGTATCGCTTCCCGCCTCGAATTCCAGCACCTCGCCAAAGGTCGCCTGCGTCCCCTCGATTTTGCTGGAGAGAACCGCTTCCTGGGTCGTCAGCGGGGCAAGCAGAACATTGGCGTTTGGTATCGCCGAGAGGATGCCGTCAAATCGCGCCAACTCGGCGTTCGCAGGGCCAATAAGCGGCAACAGCCGCACCAGGTCCAGTTTCGTGGGAGGGAATCCGCCTTGATGGTACTTCACCGGAGGCATTTTCTAAGACTCCTTGCCAGCGGCGGCGCTCAAAGGGCTGGTTCGAGTCCGGTATTCCCATCCCCACGCCCAACCGGGCAATATCCCTCTTGCCATACCCCCGCCCTTGTCCTATTCCGAAATATTTTCTTTCAGGATCGCCGCGATCTTCTCTTTCAACTCATGGGTATTCCGCGTGGCCGTTTCCCACACTATGCGCCAGTTCACGGCGAAATAGGCGTGAACGGCGATGTTCCGGAACGCCGCGATATGCGGCCAGCCTACGTCAGGATATTTTTCCTTAAGCTCCTTGGAGATTCTGCTGGCCGCCTCGCCAATAACGGTAAGTTTCTGTAGCGTGGCGCTTTTCAGCACTTCGTCGCCGTAAAAGCCCTCGAAGTTCTTGCCAGCAAGGAAGCGATCAAGGCTCTCCACCGCCTCCAGGATGTCCACGAGGTACAGCTTGTCACTCCGCATAAATCACTTGCGCCGAGGATAGCACTTCATCGCGGATCACGTCCTTCAGCCCGTCCTTGGGGGCCAAGTCCACATCCCTTCCCAGAAGTTCGGAAAGTTCCTGCCGCAGTTTGGAGAACTCGATAAAGCCGATCCGCGCCTCCGGCCTGAACGCAACAAGGATATCCACGTCGCTGTCCTGGCGGGCGCTTCCCGTGACAGTGGAACCGAAAAGGGAAAGCTCGCTCACCTGATAACGGCGGCACAATTCCCGTACCGGAGTGTCTGGTATTACAAGATCGCTGATAATCATGCCCTTGCCTCCCCCGTCGCGGCGCCGGTGGTTATCACCGATCGTATCAGATTTTGCGTGTCCCACGGGTCGGCGACTTCTATAAACGCCCAGCGCCCGAACCCGCCGGGGTTGTTGATGGCGGGAACCCAGAGCGTTCGCGCCGTGGCGACCTTGGCGGCCTTGTCCTTCTTCTTCTCGCCGGTGACTTCGACAATCAGGTTAAGCAGGTCAGAGGGGCCATGGCCGTCGTCAAGGCAGGCGATGAAGTCCGGGTGGTATTGCCGCTCCTCGCCGTTGAGCGCGTAGGGAATGGTGAAGCCGAGGTTGTGGTTTTTGACGTATCGGATGACCTCCGGCATGTCCTCCAGCGCCTCGGCTAGTTTCTGCTCCCACGAATCGGTATCGGCGACGACGTGGGAGATATGGCATTTGTCCTCGCGGGTGGCGTAAACCGGGCGGGTGGTGTCGAAATCCACGTAGCGGGTGGAGCCGGTGGCGTCATACGGGCGCAAAATGGGCAGGAGCGCCGCCGGACCGTCCGTTGAAGCCACGATGGCCTTGTAGAGACGGTCGGCGGCGTCATGCGCGAATTCGATCAGCAGCAGCAACTGAAGGAACGTGTTGTCCTTGAGGGTGACGCATTCGGCGAGCCAGCGCTTGGCGATGGAAAGCAGTTGCGGAAATAGCCAAGGTTTGCCGTTGCCATCATCGTCATGGAAATATTTTTCCGGCGTCAGCTTGGCCAGTAAGAATGCGACTTCGTTAAACCGTCTGCGTTTGAGGTCCTCAAGGGTGTGGATGCTGGTCTCCCCCACTATGGGCGCATTCTCCACCTTGGTGGGGATATCCGCCGTGGAAAGCGCCAGCATGGAGTCTGGGGTGAAGGTAGCGGTCAGCCGCTCACCGGCGACATCGTAACGGTAACCGAGTAGCCGGGGGAACGTGATCTCCCGCGCGATGCGCTCTTCTAAAGCGCGGACACGAGTAGGCGTTGGGCCGGGCTTGGGGTCTGCGGCCGCGCCACTGGTCGGGATAAAGGAAAATGGGACGCCATAGACTTCGGCGTACTCTGGATCAAAATGACCTATACCGTTGGCTGCGTAGCTCATGCGGCGGAGCGCCCGCCCCACCACCTGCTCGCAAAGAAGCTGTGTTCCAAAGGCGCGCACGCCGAGGATGTGAGTCACGGTATTGGCGTCCCATCCCTCGGTAAGCATGGAGACGCTCACCACGCATTTAACGTGCTCGCCCAGCTTGCCCGCCTTGCCTACCGTGTTCATCACTTCGCGGAGCAAGTCTTCGTCGGTAAGACCTTCAGCGTCGCGGCCAGGGAAGCGCTCCCGGTACTCCGCCTTGAACTCCTCGATTTCACGGGCGGCGATTTTTTTGAAGTCATCGCTCATCGCCTCGCCGGATTCAAGCTGCTGGCTGTCCACCAAAATGGTGTTTGGGCGGTGCAACCAGCCGCCCGCGCCATCGTCGTTCCGGAAAATATCCAGTTGCCCCGCCTGGACAACTATCTGGCCACCTATTTCTTTTTCCCATCCGGCGATGAAGTCAAAGACCATCTTGGAAACATTCGTGTTGTTGCAGACGACGATAAACACCGGCGGCGTGACGCCACGGGCGCGGGCTTCGGCGTTGCGCTCCCACAAAAGATAGTACTTCTCATAGTTGCCATAGAGGCTGGTCAGCGCCCCTTGCAATTCAACCGGAAGGTTCGGCTCGCCGGTGGCTTTTTCGGTTTTGCGCCCCTTCTTTGGCAAGTCTTCCCGGATACGCAGCCAAAGGTCGCGGTACGTAGGTTGTTCGCCGGTCACGGAGTCATCGGCTACTGGAACACGCGGAACCTTCACGATGCCCGCCTCGATGGCGTCAATCAGCGAGAAATCCGAAACCACCCAAGGGAAAAGCGTACCTTCGGAATAACCAGAGCCGCGCAGGAAAAACGGCGTGGCGGAAAGGTCGTATATAGCTTTCACCCCGATCTTCGCTTTCACGGCTTCGATGCCGGAAATCCAGACGCGGGCTTCTTCCTCGCGGCGGTTGACTTCGGTCCGCTCCTCGCCGGTCAGTTTCTCGCCATCGTCATCGGGTTTGCGGCGGTAGCAGTGATGCGCCTCGTCATTGAGAATGATGATGTTCTTCTTTCCGCCCAATTCCCGGCACACGCGGCGCACCATTTGGCCCGGTGTCTCCTCAAAGGGATTTTGCGCCTCCTTCGTAAGAATCGCCTTCGTCAATTTGCCAGCGGCTATTTTCGTCCTTGGAAGAAAGGCGTGATAGTTGGTGATGATGATTTTGGCCTGCCCAAGCTGGTCGAGCGCTTGGGACGGAACGATATCCCTTTGCCGGTAATAGTTCTCCGGGTCGTTGGGAAATAGCACGCGCAGCCGGTCACGAATCGTAATACCGGGGGTGATGATAAGAAATGTATCGGAGAAACGAGCGTCCTGGGCATTCGCGCGCTTGTTAAGAGTGTGCCAGGCCATGAGCATGGCCATGACCACAGTCTTTCCGGAGCCGGTGGCCATTTTGAACGCGGTTCGCGGCAAACCAGGATTCGAGGTGTCGTTTGCCTCTCGAATCTTGTTCTCGATCCAGGCGTCCCCGTATTTCCGGGCGGCTTCGGTGATGTAAATGGCGGTTTCAAGGGCTTCGATCTGGCAGAAGAAAAACTTCTTTTCCCTGCTTGGCTGATCCCCTCTTCGCCGAACTGGAAGTGACGGGTTGGCTCCTCAAAGGGCGAATTGATGACCGGGTTCTCGATTATGACTTGGCTCATGTAGCCTGACCCCTATTCATCACACACGTCACCCCTTTTGATCGCGGTGTGGATAGTTTATATCAAAAAGTAACCGAAATGTTCAGGGGATGCATAAGATAAATAAGACAAAGGATGGTTAACTCAACCGTAACTGGACAGGGTAAGTAATCTAAAGGGGAAGGGGCATTTGGCCTGCGCGGGACGCCTCACCCGCGCGGCGCAGGGCGCGGGCGTCGCGGCCAGCGGCCTCCCCGGCGGCTACGCGCGCCGCGGTGCGGCGCAGGTCCGCAGGCAAAATTGATAGAATCGAATCAGCCTCCTCGCCCAGTGGCGCCGCAGCGATTTGGGTTGAAACTGAATCAATTGAAACCCGCGGCGGCGACCTCCACCGGCCCTCGGCGCGCAAAACGTCCCGCGCGGCCGTTTTTACAAGTAGGTATAAATATTTATTACTAATGATAACTGGAGCGCGCGCCAGAAAAATAAGATAAGACTGCTGGAAAATATCATTTAACAAGTCTTCGGCGCGCCACGCGCGGGCGATGGATCTCGCATATTGGGCAAGTTTTTCCTGCTCCCCCGCGGCGCGGGGGATCATAACGCGCCCCCCGCCAAGCTGGTAAAATATATTTTAACGAAATCATCCACGCGCGCGGGGTCAAGCCCCGCGGCGGCGGCGGCCGCCGCCACCCGCGCGCGCGCGGCGGCGGGGTCCGCTTCGGACTCGACCCCCGCCGCGGGGGGAAGATGAGGCAACGAGGGGAGCGGTTCAAAGCGCCGATCTTCCAACCACCTTGACAAATTTGGTAAAAATTTGGTGTCCCCTCCCGCCGCCCGGCGCGCAGCTTCTTGCAAACGCATTGAAAATACTTCGATTGCTGACGGCTCCATGCCGCCGGTAAGATTTTTGTATACTACCAACGCTTTTTGGCTGTCGCGCCGACGCGCCGGCCAACGGCTTGCGAAACGCCAGAACTCATTGAAATTAAGTTGGTTAATGTTGTAAGGCTTGCGCCCGCGGCGCGTCCGGGAGGTTTTGGGTTCGCGCGCGGCGCGGGCGGCTGGGTCCTCGGGCGGCCAGTCCCTCCGCCCATCAAGCCATTGATTTATCACGTCGCCGCGCCAACCGACTGCCCGGCGGGCACCAGGGAACCGGGGCACGGGCGCGGGGGCGGCGCCGGACTTTACATGCTTGGACCAAGTCGTTAAGCAACAACTAATCAGTACTTTAAGTTGTTGGAAAGAATATATTTGGTCGGCTTTCAAGGTCATTTATCGATCCTGATATGATCACGGTAAAAAAATTATAGTACCGTTCATTAAGATTGTCAACCCTAACTTATTGATTTTGTGGTATATACCACTACACCACTACACCTCAATATGTGTGGTGGTGTATACCTGTCGGCGGACCCAACGTTTCCACCCCCGACCCCGCCTGAACAAAAAGCGAGTCGCCCTGGCCGTGGTAGCAGCCGTCGAACTTGATGATCTTGTCGTGGCCCGTGCAACCGCGGGCCAGCCGGATGGCGCCCATGCCGTGCACATAGCTGCCGTAGGCGCCCGGAGCCGTCCGCGTGAAACGCGCGCGGCGGCCACCGCCTCGGTCACCGTGGGGTGCGTATGGCCCAGGATCATCGGGCCCCACGCGCCACCGCTTGTGGCGCGATATACGCCCGTTCCGCCGTAGTTGGTGTACTGGTAGGCGTCGCCAAGCGTCCC
>JACQZB010000090.1 GCA_016207925.1 Nitrospinota bacterium | reverse complement strand
CTTCTCCGATTATCTGAAGCTCTCGCTCCACGGCGGAGCGGAACCCGCGATCCATCGTGTATTCACGCAACGTCCTGCCGACGGAGAATTCCGCCAGAAAACGGCAACCGTCAAGGATATCCGTCAGGTATTTTTCCGGGTCACGCGGCATACACCGCCCTACGGCTCTCGTTTACCCGCCGGATAAAATAGGGGTTTTTCATGGCGTGCGCCTCCACCAAGTCCACCCGTCTGCGGAAAAGCCGCTCCAGATCCTCCAGTAATCCAAAGTACCGCTCATAGTGCTCCGTGGGGACGCACGGGGCGAACTCCACCAGAAAATCCAGGTCGCTGGACTCGGCCTGAAACTCACCTTCACTGGCGGCTGACCCGAACAGGTCAAGGCGACGCACGCCATGCTTCCTGCACAATTCATCCAACTCCGGCTTTTTCTCCCCGACAATGGCGATCATAACCAACACCATAATTTCATGCTTATATTGTACCCCAACCACCCCACTCACCCCACCAGCCCCACCACCGCCCCCGTCATGCACGACGCCAGCAAACCCGCCGCCACCGACCGCATCCCCAGCGACACGATCTCCTCCCGCCGTTCCGGAACCATCGCCCCCATCCCGCCGAGCATGATCCCCAGGCTGCCGAAATTGGCGAATCCGCACATCGCGTAGGTAAGGATCAACTCGCTACGTTCCGACAGCGCCTCCTCTGGCAATTGCGCCATTTGCAGGTACGCCAAAAACTCGTTGAGCGTCACCTTGACCCCCAGCAAGGATCCCGCCGTGACCGCCTCCTCCCACGGCACGCCGATCAGCCACGCCAGGGTCGCCAACAACCAGCCGAACAGCCGCTCCAGCGTCAACGGCGCGCCTAGCGCCTCCGGCAAAAGCCCCAGCGTCTGGTTGACCAGACTCACCATCGCCACCATCACGATGAGCATCGCCACGATGTTGATGAGCAGCGTCAACCCGTCCGCCGTCCCGCGGGTCAGGGCGTCCATGGTGGAGGAGTACAGTTTGGGCGGCGCCGCGTCCCCCGCCGTGGGCGTTCCGCGTTCGGGAACCATCAGCCGCGCCACCGTCACCGCCGCCGGCGCGCTGATGATGGAGGCCACCAGAATGTGTCCCATCGCCATCGGGATCACCGGACCCAGAATGCTGGCGTACAGGGCCATCATCGTCCCCGCGATGGTGGCCATTCCGGCGGTCATTACGATGAACAACTCGCTTCGGGTAAGTTCCTTGAGGTACGGCCGGATGAACAACGGCGCCTCGATCATCCCCACGAATATGTTCGCCGCCGTCCCCAGCCCCGCCGCGCCGCTTAACCCCATGGACTTTTCCAGCGCCCACGCAAAACCCTTGACGATCACCGGCATCACCCGCCAGTAGAACAACACCGCGGAGAGCGCGCTGACCACCAGCACCAGCGGCAGCGCCCGCAGGGCGAGAATAAAACTTGATCCCGGTGATTTCTCGTCAAAAGGCAGCGCCCCGCCGCCCAGGTAGCCGAAAACGAACGACGTGCCCGCCCCCGTCGCCTTCTCCAGCGCCACCACCAATCCACTGAACGAGGCGAACAGGTCACGCAGCGGAGTGATCTGCAGCGCCGCCGCGCCCAGGGCGAGTTGAACCAGCACACCCAATCCCGCCGCCTTCAGGCTGGCGCACTTGCGGTCCTCGCTCAACGCCCACGCCACCCCCACAAGTACCGCCAGACCCAACGCGCTTTGCAGTATGAGCATCGGAGACCCCCTCACTCAGATGGAATTCGCCGCGACGATTATAACCGAGAGGGTGGCGCAAGCGTGGAGGATGGAATGGATACGGATCGCGGCGGCGCTCAAACACGGGTCAGGTTTTCGGTCCGAACCCGCGCCGCGCTACAAAAGGAAGGTAAAAAATGGATTATAAATCCGCCGTTCATAGGACTGCGCCGTGCGTAACGCCTTCTCCGCCTTGATCAGCCACGCCAGCGAACAGAACACATGCAACGGATTCAAATGGTGCCGAACCTTGTCCCTGATTGTCGTTTTCATGGCGTCCATGCTCCGCTTTAGCTACTTATCGTCAAGCGGAAGCGTACTGATAAGCTATCCTGTCAAGTATGAAAGCATATTCGGCGCCACAAATAACGACTATAAATACAACATGATGGGTTAAAGCTCCCCGATACAACGGCATTTCCCGCTACACATTTTGATGAGCGCGCGTCATTGTGATGACACAGCTTACCTGTACGCGCGGCCCGTAACCGCCATGAAGCGTTACAGCCTTTTCAGACGGTTCACCACTTCGCCCTTATCGGGGAACCGGGCCTCGCCATGTTTGGAAAAAACCGCTTTTCCGTCCGCGGCGACCTCGAACACCCCGCCGGAGCCGGCCACAAGCTCAACTTCGTAACCAAGCGAGCTTTTGATCTCTTCCGCCAGACTGGCGGCGCGGGGATAATAGTTTCAGACTTGGCAGTAGGTAATAACGACTTTCATCTTTACCTCTTTGCTCGTAATCAATCGGTGAATTGATTATAATCCCAAGTCAAGCGAACGCAACCGCATTTAGTTTAATACGTCTTAAAAGCGCGTCGCCTAAAAGTATGACTTTAGTCATACTCCGGGAAGGTGGCATAGAGTGATATACCATTACATTCTTGGTAACTTGCCTGTCCGCTCCAGTACTTGGGGAAGGACGGATCGCCAGAGGAGCTTGTGATGAAAAGCTTACAGTCAAAGCTGACCGCCATGATGGCCATTATGCTGGCGATTTCGCTGGTTCTGGCGGTGGTCCTGATCCTGCAAGCGTGGCGCGAAAGCGGCCAGGCCGGTTTGTATTCGATCCGCGACCAGATCGCCGGACACATCAACGAGGCCGCCGCTTGGCAGGCTATCGAGCGCGGTGTGGGCGCCACGATCCTTGGCAGCGACAACCCGCCCTCCAGCCTGCTTGAGCGGTTCCGCGAGGTGGGTTCCAAGGGCGACGCGGAAGTCACCGCGGCGTTGAACCTGATCGAGGATCTCCTTGCCCAGGATCATGACAGCGACCTTTCCTCCGCGGTCAGCGGCTGGAAAAACACCCACGGCGCCGTTTCGTCCGCGCGCGCGCGCGTCACCGGCAAAAGCGTCGAATCCGCCGAATGGATCAAGGCCGCCACCGTGAACATTGACACCGAATTTTTCGTGCGCGCGGTGGTGTTCGCTCCCCGCCTGCCCAGCGAGCAGGTGCTGGTGTACAACGTGGCCACCCGCGCCAACGTGGCCGCCCTGGCCGAATACGCCGGACGCGAGCGCGCGCAGTTGGGCGGCTTTATCTCCAGCGGCGAGCCAATCCCCCCCAAGGCGCTTGAAACCCTGCGCGGCTTCCGCGCCATCGTGGACAACGCCTCGCGCGACATCCTCAACCTCAAGGGCCTTTCCAGCACGCCCCCGTCGCTGGCCGCCGCCATCCGCGATTACGAAACGGTTTTCCTCAACGAGTACCAGCGGCTGCGCGAGCAGGTGTACGAGGCAAGCGCCAAGAAATCCGAGGCGCGCGCCGGCGGCGGCGGTGACGAGCCGGCGTACCCCGTCAACGGAGCCGAATGGATCAACCAAAGCACGCGCGCCATCAACTCCGCCTTGGCCATCTCCACCGCCATCGGGGGTCTGTCCACCGAAGCGGTGAGCGACATCCAATCAGGCGCGCGCAACGCCATGATCATCAATTCCGGCCTGTTCCTGTTGGCCTTGGCCGTGTTCGTGTTTGTGTACCTGTTCATCCGCCGCGCGGTGGTCAATCCCATAAACGCCATCATCGGCAATTTGAGCGAGGGCAGCCAGCAGATCACTCAGGCTTCCGGCGACATCTCCTCCTCCAGCCAGTCCCTGGCCGAAGGCGCCACCGAACAGGCCTCCAGCCTGGAGGCAACCAGCTCCGCGCTGGAAGAAATGGCCAGCCAAACCCGCCAGAACGCCGACAACGCCAACCAGGCCAACAGCCTGGCCATGTCCACCCGCAAGGACGCCGAATCGGGCAGCTCCACAATGACGGCGATGATCGAGGCCATGAAGGCCATCAACAAATCCTCCGAGGAGGTCAGCAAGATCATCAAGGTCATCGAGGAGATCGCGTTCCAGACCAACCTGCTGGCGCTTAACGCCGCCGTGGAAGCGGCCCGCGCCGGGGAGCATGGCAAAGGCTTCGCCGTGGTGGCCGAGGAAGTCCGCAATCTCGCCCAGCGCTCCGCCGCCGCCGCCAAGGACACCGCCAACCTTATCGAAACCGCGGTGGATAACGCCGCCCAGGGCGGCGAAATGGCCAACAAGGCCGGCGCCATGCTCAACGGCATCGTGGGCGCCATCAAGAAAGTGTCCGACCTGGTGGCGGAAATCGCCACCGCTTCCAACGAACAGGCCCAAGGCGTTGACCAGATCAACACCGCCGTCTCCCAGATGGACAAGGTGACCCAGCAGAACGCCGCGCTCGCCGAGGAGTCCGCCGCCGCCTCCGAACAGCTTAACGCCCAGGCCGAAAGCCTGAACGACGTGGTGACCGGCCTCAACCGGCTGGTCAGCGGCGAAGCCGCCGCCATGGCCGCGGCCCATGCCGCGCCCGCAAAATCAAAAAAAGCGCCGTTGCGCCATCCGCCCGCGCTCCCCGCGAAAACCAAACCCGCCGCGCCCCATGCGGCGGAGCTTAAACGGCCCGCGCCCAAGGCCCGCGTGGAGAAAAAAGCGGCGGAAGAAACCATCCCGCTCGACGAGGACTTTACGGACTTTTAGAGGCGCGCGGCGGCGCGGTAGTTCTTTTTCTTTTGCCTCCACGGGGTCATGGGCCTGTGTTCCGGGCCGCGCTTGGCCCGTTTCCAGCCCTTGACCCCCTTCCATTTTCCGTTTTTTGTCCAATTAGGCAATAATACGCCAAGTTTTTTGGGAGCGTTACGCCGGTAGGGAGCACTGGCGTAAACGTCATTTTTCATTACGCCCGGCAGGCGGTAGCGGAGCGCCGTCGTGTGATCTCCGCTCATCAACGGCTTGAGGGGAAACCTTTGCGCCCGGCAAGGAGTAGCGCGCCATGAGTGGAACGAGCCTTCAAAACAAAATCATCATATCCATCGTCGCCACGCTGGTGGTGGCCTCCGTGGGGCTGTCGGCGCTGTTCATCCGCAGCTTCAAGCAAAACGCCATGGAAGAAATGTTTTACAAAGCCAAGGCCATCGGCACGATGGCCGAGAACGCCCGCGTCACCGCCGGCGAGGCCTTGTCCCGCCACGACGCCTTCAAGCTCGATGAGATGCTCGCCGAGGCGTTGGAGCAGCTTCAGGGCGTTACCCACGGCTCCGAAGAGTATTTCCGCAAGCTGCGCGAGACCCGCTACTACAACACCGGCATCCCGGTGGTATGGGCCTTCAAGGTGGCCTCCCGCAACGCCGAAGAAAGCCACTTCAAGTTCAAGCCCACCCGGTTCGACGCGCGCAACAAAGCCTCCGAGCCGGTCACCGAGGTTGAAAAAACGCTCCTGCGCGACCTGCAATCCTCCAACGCCGTCGAAACATCCGGCGTGGACGATGAAACCGGCGTCTTCCGTTACCTGCGCGCCGTCCGCCTTTCCAAGGACTGCCTGGTGTGCCACGGCGGGCCGAACGACGACCCCTCCCGCCCCAACACGGACACCGACCCCGTCGGCTTCAAGAAAGACGGCAAGCGCGACGGCGACATGCACGGCGCCTTCCAGATCATCGTGGACCTCGCGCCCTTGAACAGCGCGATCAATTTCGTCGTCGTTAAAACAATCATCGGCTCGGTGGTGATTATCGCCCTGTCCCTGTTCCTCACCGTGGCCTTCATGCGCAAGACGGTGATCCGGCCCATCGAGACGATTTCCGCCGACGTCACCGAAGGCTCCAACCAGGTGGCCGACGCGGCGGGGCAGGTGTCCAACTCATCGCAGAGCCTGGCGGAGGGAGCCACGCAGCAGGCCTCGTCCATCGAGGAGACTTCCGCCTCGCTGGAGGAGATCGCCGGCAAGGTGCGCGTCAACGCGGAGAGCGCGGAAATGGCCGACAAGATGATGAGCGACACCGTGCGCCTGGTGGACGAAGGCAACAAGGCCATGGACCGCATGGTGACCTCCATCGCCTCCATCAAGCAGTCCAGCGGCGAGATTTCCAACATCATCAAGGTCATCGAGGAAATCGCGTTCCAGACCAACCTCCTCGCGCTCAACGCCGCCGTGGAAGCCGCCCGCGCCGGGGAGCACGGCAAGGGCTTCGCCGTGGTGGCCGAGGAAGTCCGCAACCTGGCCCAGCGTTCCGCCACGGCGGCCAATGACGCCGCCGCGCTCATTGAAAACGCCGTCACCAAGTCCAACGACAGCGTGGACATCGTCAACCAGGCAGGGGCCGCGCTCAAGGCGATTGACGAAAGCTCCAAGAAGGTCGGCGAAATCGTCCGCGAAATCGCCCAAGCCTCCGCCGAGCAGTCGGCGGGCGTGGATCAGGTGAAAGAAGCGGTGTCGCAGATGGACAAGGTGACGCAGCAAAACGCCGCCATCGCCGAGGAATCATCCGCCGCTTCGGAGCAGTTATCCGCCCAGGCCGAAACGCTCAAGAGCATCATCGGGGGGCTGCACGGCATCATCCATGGTGGAAAGGTGGTTGAGGCGCCCTCGCCCCGCGAAGCGCGCCGCCCCGCAGCCCCGGCCAAACGCGCGGCCCCGGAGTTAAAACGCCCCGCGCCCAAACCGGCGCCCGCGCCCAAGAAGTTGCCCCCCGCCGCGGGCAAAAAGAACCATAACGACGTCATCCCGCTGGACGACGACTTCGGCGACTTTTAGGCTGACTATTTAACACGGGCCGGGGGCCGCATGGCTCCCGGCCCAAATTATAAACGAGCGCTACCGCCCGTTCCCTTCGCTTAAGTACTCCATCACCGCGTGGGCCAGAAGGCCGGATCGGCTTTCGCCGGTTTTTCGGGCGCGATCATCCACTTCCTCAAGCAAGCTGGCGGGCAGGGTAACGTTCACGCGCCGGATTTTTCCGGATATTTTCGACAACTCAACATCCACCATGGCCCAAACTCCATCCGCGTAATCAGGATTTTTGCGGCGCTCCGCGATAAACTGAAAATGATCGCCTTTCACATGATGGAGGAACCACCCCTCCTTCTTGAGCCGCTTGATAATTTCAGCGCTTCGCACGGCATCATTATACCGCGCTTTTAGGAACTTGTTCCTGCCGAACATAGAATCCCTTCCCCGCCCTTTGAATCTAACATCCACGGCCAGCGGTCCGGGCCGGTCGCTTATCATCGCCGGAGGGGGGTATCATGCGGGGAATCATCGGTCTTATCGCGTTATCCGTCATTTCACTGTTCGTCAACGCCGCCATTGCCTCGGCGGAGAACCTTGTCATGCTGTCCGAGCCATGGGGCCAAGCCGCCTGCGAGGCGTGGAACGCCGACTCGGTGTTGTCCGAAGGGCTGTACGAAAGCGGTTGGGTCACCAACCATAAAAACAACCGCGGTTTTAGAATCATCGAAATCTACCGTTCCGACTGCCCCTCCTCTCCCCACATCCAGCTAAAACTGGTTCCCCAGGGCACACGCGCCGAATGCGCCGCCTCCGGCCCGATGTTCGACAAGGAGTGGGACTTCCTGATGTACGCCAAAACCGCCGACTGGGTGGCCATGGGCAAGGGCGAGGTCGGCCCCATGGGCGGCATGATGACCGGCAAGCTCAAGTTCGAAGGCTCCATGTGGGAAGCCATGCAGAACATGGGGCCGTTCAAAAATTTCCTGCTGCTGTTCGGAAAGGTTTGTCTCAATTTGAAATTTGAACCGCAAGGCCCTTCGCTCCGCTCAGGGCGGCGGTAAAGGCATCTCACGCTTATTGTTGAAGTCCTGAGGCAAAGCCGAAGGACCTTGCCGCACGCTTTTCCAAAAATAATTCAAACTGACGCACTACCCATGGGCGGCCGCATTTGCCTCCCGCCGCGAATACCGCTAAAATCAATAGCTACGCCTTTTTTAGGTACATATAGAAGTAACGGCCATGACGGAAGTGAAACGTAAACGAAAATTCGCCCGGATCGAGCGGTTGCCCCCGTATGTGCTCGCGGAGGTCACCAACCTGCGCGTCCAGGCCCGGCGCGCCGGCGAGGACATCATTGACTTCGGCATGGGCAACCCGGACCTGCCCACGCCGCAGCACATCGTGGACAAGCTCATCGAGGCGGCTAAAAAACCGCACAACCACCGCTACTCCGCCAGCCGCGGCATCACCAAGCTGCGCCACGCCATTTGCGACTGGTACCAGCGCCGCCACGGAGTCAGCCTGGATCCGGAGACGGAGGCCATTGTCACCATCGGCAGCAAGGAGGGCATCAGCCACCTGATGCTGGCCATCACCGGGCCGGGCGACAGCGTGCTGGTGCCCACGCCCACCTACCCCATCCACACCTACGCCGTGGCGCTGGCCAACGGCGACGTGATCAACGTGCCGCTGTCGGCGGACGCGGACTTTTTCGAAAGCCTGCGCCACGCCTTCGAGCGCGCGTGGCCGCGGCCCAAGACGATGATCATCAACTTCCCGCACAACCCCACCACGTTGTGCGTGGATTTGCCCTTTTTCGAGAAGGTGGTGGACTTCGCCCGCGAACACGACCTGATGGTGGTACACGACCTGGCGTATTCCGAAATCGCGTTCGACGGCTACACGGCGCCCTCGATCCTGCAAGTCCCCGGCGCCAAGGAGGTGGCCGTGGAGGTATATACACTGTCGAAAACCTACAACATGCCGGGCTGGCGCGTCGGCTTTTGCGTGGGCAATCCGGAGATGGTGTACGCGCTCCAGCGCATCAAGGGCTACCTGGACTACGGCATGTTCCAGCCCATCCAGATCGCCAGCATCATCGCGCTCAACGGCCCGCAGGAATGCGTGGAGGAAACGCGCCTGGTGTACCAGTCGCGCCGCGACGCCCTGTGTGACGGGTTGACCCGGATCGGCTGGCAGGTGGAAAAACCGCGCGCCACCATGTTCGTCTGGGCGCGCTTGCCGGAAAAATACCGCGCCATGGGGTCCGTGGAGTTCTCCAAACTGCTTCTGTCGCGGGCCAAGGTGGCCGTCTCCCCCGGCGCGGGCTTTGGCGAAGGCGGCGACGAGTACGTCCGTTTCGCGTTGGTGGAGAACGAGCACCGCACCCGCCAGGCCGTCCGCGGCGTCCGCGACGCGCTTAAGCTTTAGCGCGCCGGGGAGATTAGGTCATGGAACCCATACGGCTTGGGCTGATCGGTTTTGGCGTGGTGGGCGCCGGAGTGGGCGCCATCCTGCGCAACAACGGCCCCGCGCTGGCCGCGCGCGTTGGCCGTCCGCTGTCGCTGATCCACGTGGCCGTGCGCGACCTCAACAAAAAACGCCCGGCCCTACCCGAGGGCGCGCGCCTCACCGGCGATCCCTTCGAGGTGGTCAACGACCCTTCGGTGGACATCGTTATCGAGGTGATGGGGGGCGAAAGCCCAGCCTTTGAGCTATGCTCCAAGGCGGTGGCCAACGGAAAACATTTCGTCACCGCCAACAAGCTTTTGCTGGCCCTGCGCGGCGAGGAAGTCTATCGCGCCGTGGAGGTGGCCGGCGTGGAGCTTGGTTTCGAGGCCGCCGTGGCGGGCGCCGTGCCGGTGATCCGCGCCCTGCGCGACGCCTTGGCCGCCGACCAAGTGGAGCAAACGCGCGGCATCGTCAACGGCACGGGCAACTACATCCTTTCGCGCATGACGGACGAGCGCGTGACCTTCGCCGAGGCGCTTAAAGGCGCGCAGGAGTTGGGTTACGCCGAGGCCGACCCCACGCTGGACGTGGAGGGGATAGACTCCGCCCACAAAATCGCCATCCTCGCCGCGCTGGCGTTTGAAACGCCGGTGGACTTCTCCGCCGTCTATACCGAGGGGATCACCCGGCTCACGCCGGAGGACATCATCATGGCCGGCGAGTTCGGCTACCGGGTGAAGCTTTTGGCCATCGCCCGGCGCGTGGACGGGCAGGTTGATCTGCGCGTCCATCCGGCCATGATCCCCGCGCGCCAGTTCATCGCCAACGTCAACGGCCCCTTCAACGCCGTGGAGATCACCAGCCGCGCGGCGGGCGCCAACATGCTGGTCGGGCGCGGCGCCGGGTCCGGCCCCACCGCCAGCGCCGTGATGGGCGACGTGGTGGACATCGCCCGCAACATCGTAAAGGGCGGCGCGGGGAAACGCTACCCCATGAGCGCGCCGGTGGCGGCGCGCCGCCGCCTGCCCGCCCGGCCCATCAGCGCGCTGGTGACGGAGTACTACCTGCGCTTCACCGTGCCCGACCGGCCCGGCGTACTGGCGGAGTTGGCGGGCGCGTTGGGCCGCAACGGCATCTCCATATCCTCCATGATCCAGCGCGGCAGGCAGGAGAACGAGCCGGTGAGTGTGGTCATGCTCACCCACAAGGCGCGCGAGGCTGACTTGGACAAGGCGCTGGCCGAAATCGCCAACTCCGGCCTGTGCGCCCAGCCCACCATGCGCGTAAGGATCGTCAACGATGAGCGCGCGTAAATACGTCGTCCTGCTCGGCGACGGGATGCCGGACTTGCCCATCGAATCGCTGGGCGGCAGAACGCCGTTGATGGCCGCTGTCACGCCCAATCTGGACCGCCTCGCCCGCGAGGGTTACGCAGGGCTGGCGCAAACCACGCCGGACGGATTCCCCCCCGGCTCTGACGTGACCAATATGGGCATTCTGGGGTACGACCCCGCCCTGTACTACACGGGCCGCGCGCCGCTGGAGGCCGCCGCCATGGGCGTGGCGCTCAATCCCGGCGACGTGGCTTACCGTTGCAATCTTGTGACGCTGCGCCCCGTGGCCGGCGGGCTTATCATGGACGACTTCTCCGCGGGCCATATCGAAACGGCGGAGGCCCATGAGCTGGTCAACACGTTGCAGGAGAAGCTCGGCGACGCTCGGTTGTCGTTTCATCCCGGCGTCTCCTACCGTCACCTGATGGTGCGGCGCGGCGACGCGGCCAAAGTCGCGCTCACGCCGCCGCACGACATCAGCGACCAGAACATCCGAACTCACCTGCCCAAGGGCGATGGCGCCGACGAGTTGCTGGACATCATCAACCGCGCGCAGATGGTGTTAAAAACGCATCCCACGAACGCCAAACGCAAGGCGGCGGGGAAAAAGGAAGCCAACTCCATCTGGCTGTGGGGTCAGGGCGGCGCGCCCACCATGCCCACGCTCAAGGAAAAACGGGGCCTGACCGGCGCGATGATCTCCGCCGTGGACCTGATGCGCGGCATCGGGGTGTACGCCGGGATGCGCGTCATCCGCGTCCCCGGCGCCACCGGCTGGATAGACACCAATTACGAAGGCAAGGCCCAAGCCTGTCTGGACGCATTGCGCGAGGTTGATCTGGTGTACCTCCATGTGGAGTCGCCGGACGAGTCCGGCCACGCGGGCAATCTGGAATACAAGATCAAGGCGATTTCCGATTTCGACGCCAAGGTAGTCGGCCCCGTGGTGGCGGGCTTGGAGAAGATGGGTGATTTCCGCGTGGTGGCGCTCTCCGACCATCCCACGCCCATCGCCATCAAGACGCACAACACCGATCCGGTGCCCTTCGCCATCTATCCCGCGCCGGAAAAGGGAAAAGGCGCGGCGGCCTTCGACGAGGCCAGCATGGCCGCCACCGGCGCCCGCTTCGCCAGCGGCGTGGAATTGTTTGAATATTTCACTCGCAAATGAAGTCGAAAACATCACATCGCTATGCTGACTGACCAATTCGCCGAATCGAATAAGCTTGAAAAAACCATCAGGAAAAACCTGAAGGGGTTGGGATATGGCGGGTAAAAAGAAGATTCGCAAACCTGAATCCGAAATTGTGCCAGCGCCTGTTGCACAATTAGGCAAAGCCCAAGATTACACCCACCTACTCGAAGACCTGAAAGGGAGAATTCGCGCCGCCCAGGTTCGCGCTGGGCTTGCCGCCAACCGTGAGTTGGTTCTGCTCTATTGGGAAATTGGCCGCCGGATTCTGGATAGCCAGCGCAAGGAGGGTTGGGGCGCAAAGGTTGTTGAGCGGCTCGCGCAAGACCTGCGCCACGAGTTCCCGGAGATGAAGGGATTCTCCCCGCGTAACCTCAAATATATGAGGATGTTCGCCGAAGCATATCGCGATGGGGCGTTCGTGCAGCAGGTTGCTGCACAAATTCCCTGGTTCCATAACTGTGTCCTAATGGACAGAATTAAAAACTTCATCGAGCGCGAATGGTACATCCGCCAGACCATTCAAAACGGCTGGTCGCGCAACGTCCTTGTCCACCAGATAGAAAGCGGCCTGCACAAACGGCAGGGGGAAGCGGTCTCGAACTTCGACAGAGCCCTGCCAGCGCCTCAATCCGAGCTTGCCCGGCAGATATTGAAAGACCCATACGTCTTCGACTTTCTCACCATAGGCGAGGAGGCCAAAGAACGGGACGTGGAAAAGGCTCTGCTGGAGCAGATACGGGCGTTTCTGTTGGAGCTTGGCGTCGGATTCGCCTTCGTCGGCAGCCAGTATCACCTGGAAGCGGGCGGGGAAAATTTCTATATTGATCTGCTCTTCTACCATCTGCGCCTGCGTTGCTATGTGGTCATCGAACTGAAAGTGGGCGAATTCAAACCGGAATACGCGGGCAAGATGAATTTCTACCTTTCCGCCGTGGATGACCTCCTGCACCACAAGGACGACCAGCCAAGCATCGGCATTATCCTGTGCAAGGCGAAAAACAAGGTGATAGTGGAATACGCCCTGCGTGACACACGGAAACCGATAGGCGTATCGGGATACAAATTGACAGAAACCCTGCCAAAAAAACTGAAACGCGACCTGCCGGGCATCGAAGAGTTGGAGACATCGCTGAAGGAGCCGGGGCATGGCGGATAGTCAGTCCATTGTTCTTGTGGAGCGCATTGGATGTAGATGCGCTATTGCTTCCATAATGCTTCATCTCGAAAAGTAATGCTCTATAGCGATGTGTTCCGTGAATTAGCCCGGCGCAAGGCGCGCTACTTGGTGGTGGGGGGCTTTGCGGTGAACCTGCTCGGCGCCGCGCGGCTTTCCATGGACCTGGACATCATGGTTGACCTCGCGCCGGACAACATGGCCGGCCTGGTGGCGGCAATGGAGTCGTTGGGATTCGTCCCGCGCCAGCCGGTGGAGACCGCGGACCTGCTTTCGCCGATGAAGCGGGAGGAATGGATTCGGGAAAAACGCGCGGTGGTATTTTCCTTCGTGGATGACGGGTTCCGCAGTGTGGACGTATTCCTGAAAAACCCCGTGGACTTCGAGGCCGCGTACCAAGGGCGGGTGATGTTCGAAATGGACGGCGCTCCTGTCGCCTGCGCCAGCGCCGGGGATATAATCACGATGAAACGGATCGCCGGGCGGCCCCGCGATCTGGAGGACATCGCCCATCTCGAAAAACTCCGGGATAAGGAGGGCCGCCATGGAGCTTGAGGAACTGTGGCAGTACGCCTACGTCAAACGTCCGCTCACGGAAATATGGGAGAACGAGGACGACGTCCCCGACGAGTGGTATCTTGAATGGCTCAAGGACAAATACGATTACCAACGCCCCATGACGGACGAGGAATTGGAGCGCGTCAGCGCCATGCCGCTAGAGGCGCGCATGGCGTGGCTGGAGCAGGCGGTTCAGTTCGTCTGGACCACAAAAATGGCGGCGCGCAAAAAGCGCCGCATGGAACGGTTGGAGAAGTAGCGTGGCGTTGATCGTTCAAAAATACGGCGGCACGTCGGTCGGCAGCCTGGAGCGCATCGGGCTGGTGGCCAGCCGCGTGGCGGAGGCGTGGAAACGCGGCGACAAGGTTATCGTGGTCGTTTCCGCCATGTCGGGCGAGACGGACAAGCTCATCAACATGGCCAAACAGCTTTCCGAGGAGCCGGCTGAGCGGGAGATGGATTTGCTGATGAGCAGCGGCGAGCGCATATCCGCCGCGCTGTTGGCCATCCGGCTCAACGCCATGGGCGTGCCCGCAACGTCGCTTACCGGACGGCAGATCGGGCTGTTGACCGACGCCACGCACATGAAGGCGCGCATCCGCCGCATCACCGGCGAAAAACTGCGCGAGGCCCTCGATCACGGCAAGGTGGCCGTGGTCGCCGGATTCCAGGGCGTGAACGAGGCCACCGGCGCCGTCACCACCTTGGGCCGCGGCGGCAGCGACACCTCCGCGGTGGCCATCGCCGTGGCCGTCAAGGCGGATTTGTGCGAGATATACACCGACGTGGACGGGGTCTATACCACCGATCCCAACGTCGTCCCCGGCGCGCGGCGCATAGACGTGATCTCATTCGACGAGATGCTGGAAATGGCCAGCCTGGGCGCCAAGGTGCTGCAAGTGCGCTCCGTGGAGTTCGGCAAGAAGTACAATATGCCTATATGGGTTAAGTCCACTTTCGCGGATCAGGGAAAAGGAACGCTGGTGACCATGGAAACAAGTGAAATGGAGCAAGTCGTCGTCTCGTCGGTGGCCTTCGCGCGCGATCAGGCCAAGGTGACGGTGGTGGGCGTGCCCGACCGGCCCGGCATAGCCGCTAAAATCTTTTCCGCCGTCGCCGGGCACGCGATCAACGTGGACATGATCATCCAGAACGTCTCCGACGGCGGGTTGACCGACCTCTCGTTCACCGTCCCCACCGCCGAGACGAAAAAAACGCTCAAGGCGCTTGAACCGGCGGTCAAGGAGATCGGCGCGGGTGCGCATTCTCCACGACGCTTTCGAGTTGGCGCTGCCGCCCGAAGAGCGCGCGTTCGGAAAGTAGCGGACGATGGACTCACACCGCGTCCTGATCTACGACACCACGCTACGCGACGGCGCCCAGGCGGAGGAGATCAGCTTTTCGCTGGACGACAAGCTGCGCATCACCGAGGCGCTCGACGAATTCGGCGTCCACTATGTCGAGGGCGGCTGGCCCGGCTCCAACCCGCGTGACGCCGCGTTTTTCAAGGAGGCGGCGAAGCTTAAGCTGCGCCACGCGAAAATCGCCGCCTTCGGCGCCACGCATCATCCCAAAAACAAGCCGGCGGACGATCCCAACGTCCGCCTGCTGCTGCACGCCAAAACCCCCGTGGTCACCGTGGTGGGTAAAACCTGGGACATGCAGGCTACCCGCGTCCTTGGCGTCTCCCACGAGCGCAACCTGGAGCTGATTCACGGCACCATCGCCTACCTGGCCCGCCGCGTGGACGAGGTGATCTTCGACGCGGAGCATTTTTTCGACGGCTACAAGGCCAACCCGGACTACGCCCTGGCCGCCGCGCGCGCCGCGCTGGAAGCGGGCGCCCATTTGATCTGCCTGTGCGAAACCAACGGCGGAGCCCTGCCGCACGAGGTGGAGGACATCACCCGCGCCGCCGTGGCCGCCTTCCCCAAGGCGCGCTTCGGCATCCATTGCCATAACGATTCCGACAACGCCGTGGCCAACGCGCTGGCCGGCGTGCGCGCCGGGGCGCGGCAGGCGCAAGGCACCATAAGCGGCGTGGGCGAACGCTGCGGCAACGCCAACCTGTGCTCCATCATCCCCAATCTGCAACTGAAAATGGGGTACCGCTGCGTCCCGGAGCGCAGCCTTGTAAAACTGACCTGGCTCTCCGGCCTGATCTACGAACTTGCCAACGTCTCCCCCCGCGCGCATCAACCCTATGTGGGCAAAAGCGCGTTCGCCCACAAGGGGGGCATCCATGTGGCCGCCGTCCGCAAAACAGCCAAAAGCTACGAACACGTTACGCCCGAAACCGTGGGCAACCAGCGCCGTGTGCTGGTCTCCGACCTTGCCGGCAGGGGCAACATCCTCGCCAAGGCCGAAGAGTTCGGCATGGACTTGACCGGCAAGGACGACCAGACTCGCGCCATCCTCGATCAACTCAAATCACTGGAGGCCGAAGGCTATGTCTTCGAAGGCGCCGACGCCTCCTTCGAACTCTTGATGCGCAAGGCCACCGGCCAGTGGAAAAAGAAGTTCCAAGTGGCCCGCGCCCGCGTGGTCAGCAACTTCTCCGACATGGCCGGCGCCAACTTCGCCGAGGCTGTGGTCAAGCTGGTGATGCCGGACGGCGCCACCACCCACGCCGTCGCCGAGGGCAACGGCCCCGTCAACGCGCTGGACAAGGCCATCCGGCAGGCCCTGGTCCAGCATTACCCCGAAGTGGCCACGGTGGAGCTGCACGACTTCAAGGTGCGCCTGCTCGACGAGCGCTCCAAGACCGCCGCCGTCACCCGCGTGCTTATCGAGTCCGGCGACGGCGAAACGCGATGGAGCACCGTCGGCGTTTCCGCCAACGTGATCGAAGCCAGTTGGCAGGCGCTCATTGACAGCCTGGAGTACAAACTCCAAAAATCGCCGCGCCGCAAGAAACCGTAGCCGCGCCTCGATGTCCACCACCCAGTCCCGCGCCCGCGCCGTGGAGGCGATGTTCAGCTCTATCGCCCGCTGGTACGACTTTTTGAACCATGTTCTCTCTCTTGGACTGGACATCACGTGGCGCAAAAAAGCCGCCGCGCGCCTTGGCCCAGCGTTGCGCGGAGGCAAAATCCTGGACCTCGCCTGCGGCACGGGCGATTTGTCCATCGCCATCGCCCGCGCCGGCCAAACCGCCGTCATCACCGGCGGCGACTTTTCAGACGCGATGCTCGCCATCGCCCGCGCCAAAGTGGCGCGTCACAAACTGGATCAGCGAATCACCATGGAAAAAGCCGACGCGCTCAACCTGCCTTATCCCGATGGCGCCTTCGATGGCGTTACTTGCGCCTTCGGTGTGCGCAACTTCGCCGATCTCGACCTTGGCCTTGCGCAAATGGCCCGTGTCACCAAACCCGGCGGGCGCCTCGTGATTCTGGAATTCACCACGCCCTCCAACCGCCTGGCCGCCGCGCTGTACCGCTTCTACTTCACCCGCATCCTGCCGCTTTTAGGCGGGCTGGTCTCCGGCAATCGCGGCGCCTACCAGTATCTGCCCGACACGGTGTATGCCTTTCCCTCGCCGCCGGAGCTGGCGCGGCGGGTCGAGCGCGCGGGCTTTGACGATGTGGAGTTCACCCCGCTGACCTTCGGCATTTGCGGTATTCACTCGGCTGTGAAAAAATGACCATCGCCATGGCGCTATCGGCCCCGTGACCACATGAACGTTTCATTGACCCACTCGCTGAAAACCGCGCTTGAAGAGCGCTTCGCCCACGCCCGCGCCCGCCACGAGGCCGGCGGCGACGGCATGGCCGTAAGCCAGGATTTGTGCGCCGCCGTGGACGAGGCCGTGCTGGCCATGTTTAACACCGAGCACGGCTCCTTCGACGGCGCCCTGGTGGCCCTCGGCGGTTACGGGCGCGGCGCCTTGAACCCGTACTCCGACGTGGACCTGCTCTTCCTGCTCAAGGACCACCGGCCCGGCTCCGGCAAACCGCCCGACCAGCTTTTGGCCAGCCTGTGGGACCTGGGCCTGAAGGTGGGGCACAGTTCCCGCGCCATCGCCGACACCATCCTGCTGGGCAAAACCGACCTCACCGCCCGCACCGCCATGATGGAAAGCCGTTTCTTGGGCGGCGACCACGAGCTGTATGAAGCCTTCCGAAAAAAATATTTCCGCGAGGTGGTCCGCTCCAAACCCAACGTGTTCATCCTAAGCAAGCTCGAGGAGATGCGCCGCCGCCACGCCGAGTATGGCCGCTTCGTCCAACTCACCGAACCCAACCTCAAGGAAAGCCGCGGCGGCCTGCGCGATTTCCAGACCGCCATGTGGGTAATCCGCTCCCGCGAAGACGTGGCCACGCTTGAGGAAGTGGCCGCCCGCGGGTTCATCCCCCGCGACGGCGCCCCCGCCGTGGCCGCCGCCTATTCGTACCTCATGCGGATCCGCAACAGCCTCCATTGGCGGCGCAACCAGGCCTTCGACACCCTGGCGCACGAGCTTCAGCCCGACGTGGCGCGCCTGGAGCGTTTCGAAGGCTCCGATAACGAGGTGGCCGCGGAGTTGATGCGCCGTTACTACCAGGCGGCGGAGGAAATTGACCACTTCGCCCAGGAGCTTATCGCCGTCGCGCAGGAGTACAAGCGCGGCTTCTTCTCCCGCCCGCTGCACAAGGATAACGACGGCCTGTTCACCGACGGGCGCCTGTTGCGCGCCAGCGCCTTTCCGCCGCTGGAGTACGAGCAGGAGCCGGCGCTGCTGTTTCGCATCGCGCGCCGCCTTTGTCTGGAAGACCTGGATCCCGCGCCCAACCTGCGCCGCGGCTTGGAACACATGGCCCGCGGCGCCCCCGCCGCATGGTTCCGCGGCGCCCGCGCGGGCCGCTGCCTGATGTCCATCCTGCGTCTGCCGCACTCCAGCCGCGCGCTCTACGTTTTTCTTGAAACCGGCCTGCTGGAGCGCTTCATCCCGGAGTTCAAGCAGGTGCGCCACCTGGCGCAGTTCGACATGTTCCACCGCTACTCCGTGGACTACCACATCCTCAAGGCCATCGAGTCGCTGGAGGAGATCACCGCGAGCGGCAAGGTCAGCGAGGAGTTGATCCGCCTCTGGCGCGCCCAGGAGGACCTGGAGGTCATCAAGCTCGCCCTGCTGCTGCACGACCTGGGCAAACGCGCGGAGGACCACCACGCCGTCGAGGAGGACTCCCACTCCGCCGCCATCCTGCGCCGCCTGGGCCTCGAGCGCCACCTCGACGAGGTCAGCTTCCTCGTCAACCACCACCTGCTGATGAGCGTCACCGCCCAGCGCCTCAACTACGCCGATCCCAAAACCCTGCGCGACTTCTGCGACAAGGTCAACGGCCGCGTGAACCTGGGGCGCCTGTACCTGGTCACCTACGCCGACATTTCCGCCGTCGGCCCCGACATATGGACCAACTGGAAGGATAAACTGCTCGCCGACCTGTACCGCGCCGCCGAACAGTATTACGTCGAGGGTGAAACGATGTTCGCCCCCGACCCGGAGCGCCTGGAACGCCTCGCCCAGGAGGCCGCGGCCCTGGACGGGCGCCCCGGCGCGCTGGAACTGATGCGCGTCTTCCTCGAACGCGCGCCCAACCGCTACCTGCGCGCCGTCAACCCCGATACCGTGGTGTTCCACCAGCGGCTCGCCGAGCGCGCGCCGGAACGCGGCGTCGCCCTGCGGTTCCGCCTCAAGGCCGGCGGCGACGCGGCGGAATTCACCGTCGCCTAGCAGTCGCGCATCGGCTTTTTCTCCGTCATCGCCGGCGCGTTCACCGCCAAGAACATGTCCATCGTCGCCGCGCGCATACATACCCTCAAGGACAACTTCGCGCTGGACACCTTCATCGTCAAAGGCCCCAACCTGGCGGTGTACGACGACCCGCACACCCTGGCCCGCTTCGAAACCGAACTCGGCGAATTGCTCTCCGGCGCGCGCGACGTGGACGAGCAGGTCCGCCGCCGCCTGCGCTACCTCAAACCCCATCACCGCGCCGCGCCATTGCCCCGCAAGCCGCGCGCCGTCATCGCCAATCAGATATCACGCAAGTATTCCGTCATTGAAATCTGGGCCGCTGACCGCGTGGGCCTGCTCTACGACATCACCCGCACCATGGCCGCCCTGGGGCTGGACATAGACTCCGCGAAAATAAGCACCGAGGGGAAAATGGCCGTTAACGTTTTTTACGTATCCGACGGCGGCGGCGGCGGCAAAATCGAGGATCCCCAGCGCCAGCAGCAGGTCACCGCCGCCCTCGAGCCGGTCATCGCATAGCCCATGGCGCGCCTCCTGTACAGTGAAGCCAACCCGCCGCGCACACTTTTGACGCTGTTCGCCATCGTCATCCTGCTGGGCGCCGCGCTGCTGTCGCTGCCCATCGCCACTCATCATGGCATCGGATTCCTCGACGCGCTGTTCACCGCCACCTCCGCCGTCTGCGTCACGGGCCTGATGACGGTGGATCCGGGAACCGTCTTCACCCCCTTCGGCCAACTGGTCATCCTCGCGCTCATCCAGGTGGGCGGCCTTGGCATCATGACCTTCTCCACCTTCTTCATGGTGCTCCTGCGCCGCTCGCTCACCTTGCCGGAATCCGCCGTGATCTTCGACACGCTCGACCCCAACCGGCGCCTTCGCATCGGCGAGTTGCTCAAGCAGACCATGACCTTCACTTTCTCCGTGGAGGCCGTGGGCGCGCTGGTATTGTTCGTCCGCTGGGCGCCGGAGCACGGCGCGGCCGACGCCGCGTGGCTGGCGGTGTTTCATTCGGTGGCCGCGTTCTGCAACGCGGGCATCAGCCTGTTCCCCGACAACCTGATGCGCTATTCCGGCGACGTGGTGGTCAACGCCGTGGTCATGGCCTTGATCGTCACCGGCGGCCTGGGGTTCTTGACGCTGGCGGAGCTGCGGCTCAACTACCGCGCGCGTCGTTCCGGCAAGCGCCCGCCGGTTTCGGCCAATTGCCAGCTTACGCTCGCCGTCACCGGCGCGCTGATCGTGACGGGAACCGCGCTCATATTCGTGTTCGAACGCAACCACGGGCTCGCGGGCATGGCCGCCCCCCATCAGGCGATGGCGGCCTTGTTCCAGTCCGTCACCGCGCGCACCGCCGGCTTTAACACCGTGGACCTCAACGGCTTCACCAACGCCTCGCTGTACGTTATCCTGCTGCTGATGTTCGTCGGCGCCGCGCCCGGCTCCACCGGCGGCGGCGTGAAGGTGACCACTTTCGGCGCCATGATCGCGCTTATCTGGTCCAGGCTGCGGGCGCGCGAGCGCGTGGAAATCTTCCATCGCGCCATCGCCCACCGCACCATGTCGCAGGCCTTGTTCGTGTTCTTCCTCGCCGCGCAGATACTCGTCCTGTTCGCGCTGGCGCTGTTCGTATCGGAGTCCGCGGGATCCGGCCCCGCCGCCCGCGAGGCGTTCCTGCCGCTGTTGTTCGAAACCGTTTCCGCTTTCGGCACGGTGGGCCTGTCGCTGGGCGCCACCGCGAACCTTACGGAACCGGGAAAAATATTGGTCATCGCCCTTATGTACATCGGCAGGCTGGGCGCCCTGACCATGATCATGGCCGCCGCCCGCCGCGCGCCCCACGGCGCCTACCGCTACGCCGAGGAAGAGATTACGATAGGCTGACAGGAGGAGACATGGAGAGCAAACGCTACGTCGTCATCGGCCTGGGCCGCTTCGGCTTCCATCTGGCCAAGGAACTGCACGAGCGCGGCGGCGAGGTGCTGGCCATTGACCGCGGCCAGGCCGTGGTGCAGAAAATCAAGGACCACTGCTCCCAGGCCATCGTCGCCGACGCCACCGACCGCGAAACCCTGGAAGCCCTCGACATCGCCTCCGCCAATGTGGTGATCGTGGGCCTGGGCCTGCCCATGGACCACTCCATTCTCGTCATGCTGCACCTAAAGGAACTGGGAGCGAAAAACGTGGTCGTCAAAGCCGTCACCACCGAACACGCCAAAATCCTGCGCGCGCTGGGCGCCACGCAGATCATCTTCCCCGAACGCGACATGGCCGAAAAGCTCGCCACCGGCCTGACCAGCGCCAACCTGATGGACTACCTGCCCCTCGGCCCGGAGCATTCCATCGTTGAGGTGGCCTGCCCCGGAAGCTTCGTGGGAAAAACCATCCGCGAGCTGGACCTGCGTAATCTTTACGGTGTCGTGGTGGTGGCCGTCAAGGAGGTCATCCCGGAGCGCGTAGTGCCTTTGCCCCGGCCGGATTATATCCTCAAGGACAGCGACATCTTGGTGGTCATCGGCTCCGACGACGATCTGACCCGGCTGGGCAACGTGGAGTGATTGGGATCTTTAAGCCTGCCCATTCACGGGCGGCCACGGGGGGCCGCCCCTACACCAAATGAATACGCGAGCCCCGCGTAGTGACGCTTACTCCCGCCGCAAATCCGAAACCGTGAGCAACGGACGGTAGCGCAACCCGCGCCCCTCAAAGGCGCGCGCGCCCCCCATCTCCCGATCCACGATGGCCACCACCCCCGCGATCACCGCTCCCGCCGCTTCCAAAGCCTCGATGGCCTTCAGGCTCGATCCGCCGGTGCTGACCACGTCTTCCACCACCACCACCCGCGCGCCGGGCTTTAGCGCTCCTTCGATCCCCTTGCCCGTGCCGTGATCCTTCGCCTGCTTGCGTACGATAATGTTGGAAAGCTTCACGCCCTTCTGCGCCGCCACCAGGCACACCGCCGTGGAAATCGGCACGGAGCCTAGCTCCATCCCGCCCACCGCGTCCGCGTTCCAATCCCGGATCGCGTGGTACACCGCCTCGCCAACCATCACGCTGCCTTGCCCGTCCAGCGTCACGGCTTTGAGGTCAATGTAGTAGTCCGACTTCTGCCCCGACGCCAGCGTAAAGTCGCCCGTGCGCCAGGCGTTGGTTTTGATTGTCCGCCGCAGTTGTTCAAGAACCGGTGTGTCCATCATGCCGCCCATGTTCAATGTGCGCCGCATTATACCCGATGGCGCCGCCAAGGGCGCGTATTGTTCTTCTGGATCATCTGCAAACTGTGTGGGTAAGTTATCATAATTCATCCAGCATGCAGGTGAGTATTTTGAGTCGGAGGTACTCTTCGTCCCGTAGGCCGTAGGCCCTTCTTTGGATGACGCGAATCTTGTTGTTGAGTCCCTCT
>JACQZB010000130.1:62416-68591 GCA_016207925.1 Nitrospinota bacterium | reverse complement strand
ATGTGCGCCACGCCGCCCATGCGCCCGAAGCGGCGCGCCAATTCCTCGAACGCCACGCTGGAGGCGAAATAGGCGTCCACCGCGCCGGGCTTGATGCCCCAGTATTTGAGCGCGGCGGCGCCCCCCAGGTGGCCGGGGACATCCGCCATCCCCGGCGGCCCCATGTTCACCGACGGCTCGCGGAAATAAATGGGCCGCAGATGCGCGTGCAGATCGGTGACGAACAGCAGCGTAAGGTTGCCCACGGAGTCAAAGCCGAGAACATCCTCCGGTTTCGCCTTGGCTAAAGCCTCCGGCGCAAGGCCGGTGACCTGCGCCAGCTCCGCCGCCAGCAAGCCTTGCAGGAACCGCCGCCGGGTGATGCTCATGGCTACCGCACGAAACCGGGCGTTTCGATCGCCGCGCCGTTGGCCAGCGAGGTGACGTACAACTCCAGCGCCACCATCGGATCGGAGCCTTCCTTGAGCGGCGCCATGCGCGCGTTGCTCATGCACTGCTTGAAACGCTGCTCGATGAGGAAGGTGTCGCCGTTGACCATGCGGTAGGCGGGCCAGTGCGACGCGCCCGCGCCGATGGAGGCCAGCTTTTGCATCCGCAGGGTATGGCCCGCCAGTTCGTCGTGGCAGGTTTTGCACGACAGGTTGCGCTGGCCGCGCCGCTGCTCATATACCTGCTTGCCCACCTCGTACCAAGGCTGCGCCGGCCCGTTGGTGGCCACGTTGACCTTCATGCCGTTGGACAGCCCCTTGACGTATAGCGTCAGCGCGGTTATCTCCGCCGAGTTGAGCTTGTACGGTTCGGCCTTGATGCCCTTCTCCACGCAGTTGTTGATCTGCAGTTGCAGGCTCATCACGCGGTCAGCGTTCTTGTTATGCTTGGGATACGCCGCCGCGGCGCCGGTGAGCGCCTTGGCCTTGGGTTTTTGCCCCTCGTGGCAATCGGCGCACGAAAGGTTCTCCGGCCCCATTTTTTTGTTGAATAACTCGCCGCCGGTGTTTCGCAGCACCTCCGCCGGATTGATCCCTTCCCGGTACAACGCCAGATCGGCGTCGGAGATGCTTTGGGTTTCCTCCGCCCACGCCGGGACGGCGAGCGGCAGCGCCGCGAGGAGCGCCGCGATGATGGTTTTCACGTTCATGACGCCTCCCCCTAGACCTTGATTTCCGCGGATTGCTCGAACACGTTCCCCTTGGTGTCCTTCCACACCACCTTGAGCGGGGCGGAATGCGACGCGCGCACCTTGAAGGATATGTAGGGATCCTTGCTGATGGCGCCGTGGACCTCCATGTCGCTGATCTTCTTTTCCCCGTACCACACCTCCACGCTGGTTACGTGAAACGCCGGGATGGGCTTGCCTTCCTTATCCTTGCCATAGCCGGTGTCCTGCGGATGGATGCAGATCGTCTGAGCCTGGATCACGTCACCCTTTTTGTAACCGGCGGGCAGTTTTATGAGCGCTTTTCCTGTTTCAGCCATGACTGTTCTCCTTTCCCTTCCTACCCGCAGCCGCCGATGGTGACCTTCACCGATTTTTCCGCCGCGTACACCGACCCGTCGCTCATCACCGCGTACGCGCGCACCGGCGAGGTCTCGCCCAGGCGCATCCGCACCGACAAATACGCCGCCCCGTTGTCCGGGGTCAGGTTGACGCTGATCACGCGCGGCTGTGGATTCTTGTCGGCGAGGATGGTGATGGATTTCACGTAGTCGCCCTCCGTCATCGGCGAGGCGACTTCCACGCTCACCGGCACCACGGCGCCGTTCTCGGCGATGGCGGGCGCGGTGAGCGTGACGCGGCCCTGCTGGGCCGTTTTGCCGCCCGTGACGGCGGCGATGGCTTCGGCCACCTTGTCCGGCTCGGCGGCGTGGGCGAAACTGAGCAGTCCCGGCGCCGCGGCCACGGCGCCCAGCGCGGCGGCGGCGATCAACACCTCACGCCGGTTCATGGTTCTCTCCATGCTCTCCCCCTATTTCAAGCTGTTGAGATACGCGATCAGGTCCACAATGTCCTGCGCGCCGATGGCCTTGGTGGGCAGCATCGGCGGCATCACCGTGTCCTTGTTATGCAGGCGGGCGTCGGAAATCTGCTGGAACAGCCACTGGTCGCTTTTTTCCGGTTCCGCGCCCAATGCGGAGCGGTACTTGTCCAGCGACGGGCCGATGTCGCCGCATCCCTTGGCGCCCGCGGCGCAATGGCACGCCGCGCAGTTGCCCGTCTCGGTCTTGTTGAAAATGGCAAGCCCCTTCGACGCGTCGCCCGCAAGGCCCGGCGGCATGGCGTGTTCCACCGGCGGCGGATTGAGGTCCGCGTACACCTGTTGTGGATCGTACTGCGGGCTTCCGGCCAACGCGCCCGCCGCGGTGACCGCAATGCCCATCCACAGCAAAACAATCGCTCTACTCCCTGTTCTCACCATTAGCCCCTCCTTCAGCTTGTTGGCTGGTCATCACTTCGCGCAGGTAATCCTGGAAATTGGCCGTGCGGTAATGCCCGCCAGCCACGTAGTCCAGCGCCGCCATGACGTGCGGCGGCTCCCAATACCCCGGCATGCGGAATACCTCTTTGCCTGAGTGGTTGTAAAAAATCGTGGTGGGAGTGAATTGCACTCCCGCCGCGCGGGCGAACTTTTTCTCGGACGTGGCGGCGCCGCCGAAGTCTTTCACCTCGCGGTCGCCGAAAATGTTCATTTCAATAAGATGGAACCCGGCATTGAGTTTTTTGCCCACGTCGGGGCGGGTCAGAACCTTCTTCTCGAACGCGGCGCAATAGGGACAGCCGTTCTGCCAGAAATACACCGCCAGCGTTTTCTTCTGGCTTTTAAGGGACGCCGCTTCATCAGGCAGGTCGTAAAATGATGGCTGCACCACCGGCAGGTCCGAGGGTGAGGGCGCGTCGGCGGCGGGGGCAGGGGCCGCCAAGGCAAGCGACACCACGAACCAGATAAACGGTTGAACCCGCCCCCGGGTTTTGATCAGCATGTTCCGCCCCCTTGCGCGCCGCGCCGCGCGCCCCGTCAAATCCCTTGCCCTAACCGCGTCCAAGACACGATTTTGGTCAATCTTTATCACGCGCGTGGGTGGCCTGTACACGTCAATTATCTGTATGTGCATATTTATGAAAATCTATCACCGCCGTCAGATTTACCTGCCCTCCCCGGTTATTTCCATCTTTCCGCTTGCCCCCGCGCCAGGCGGCGCATATCATATATGGTTCGTTCTGCCTTCGGGATGTGGCTCAGTCTGGTAGAGCACTCGCTTCGGGAGCGAGGGGCCGGCGGTTCAAATCCGCCCATCCCGACCATTTAGCCCCGGCTGAAGCGGGGCCGCCGCATCGCGATTCCCTAATTTCCCGCCTTGGGCTATCCTATCCACCAAAGAGGCCATGTAGGGGGCGCTTGTGAACAATAATCCGTATGTGATCCCGCTGTTCCACGGCGCAAAAAACAACGGCGGTCTGGCATGACCCGTCCAATGGCAGAGCCGCGGCCGGGGGTCACGCAACCCTCCGTGGAAGCCGCGGCGCATTCTCTGTTGAGCGGCGCCGGGGTGTACCGGCGCCTGGGCGTGGTTTTGGGTGTGTTGCTTGTGCCGGCCCTGAGCTTTGGCGCCTGGGTGGCGCTGGGCGTGATGGAATCCGGGGAAACCGGCGCGCAGTATGAGCTTACCCGCCGCGCGCTCCTTATTTCGCTGGGGGTTTCATTCATGCTGTTTACCCTGCTGGCCGTGGCGTTGGCCATGGCTCAACGTTCCGCCGTCAGGGGGGCGCGGTTGCTGCGCGGCGCGTTCGAGCGCCTGGCCCGCAGCGAGGAGTCCCTAAGCCGCGCCCAGCAGATCGCCCGCGTGGGAAGCTGGGACTGGAACATCGCCACCAACGAGCTTGCCTGGTCGGATGAAATCTACCGCATCTTCGGCCTCACCCCGCGGCAGTTCGGCGCCACTTACGACGCCTTTCTCGAACGCGTCGCGCCGGACGACCGGGAGCGGGTGAGCGCCGCCGTGCGCGCCGCGGTGGAGCATGACACGCCCTATGACATTGAACATCGCATCAGCCGCCCCGGCGGCGCCATCCGCGTGGTCCGCGAACAGGGCGAGGTGTACCGTGACGGCCAGGGCAAGCCGCTGCGCATGGTGGGCGCCGTCCAGGACATCACCGACCGCGTCCAGTACCAAAGCCAGCTTGCCCTCTCCGCGGAAGTGTTCGAGAACGCCATCGAGGGCGTATTGATCACCGATGCCCATGGGGTGATCCAGACGGTCAACCGCGCCTTTACCGCCATCACCGGCTACACCCGCGAGGAGGCGGTGGGCCAGCGCCCCAACTTGTTGCGCTCCAACCGCCACGATAAGGAATTCTACGGCCTGATGTGGGCGGAGTTGCTGCGCGAAGGGCGGTGGCAGGGGGAAATATGGAACCGGCGCAAGAACGGCGAGGCGTATCCCGAATGGCTGACCATCGTCGCCCTGCGCGACGCCGAGGGGCGCGCCACCCAATTCGTTTCCGTGTTCCACGACATCTCCGAAACCAAGCGCGCGGAGGAGCGCCTCTCCTACCATACCAACTACGATGCCTTGACCGGCCTGCCCAACCGCGCGCTATTGATGGACCGTCTCGCGCGCGGCGTCGCGCACGCCCACCATACGGGGGGCAAGCTGGCGGCGCTTTTGGTGGACCTGGACCATTTCAAGATCGTCAACGACAGCCTTGGCCCCGTGGCCGGCGACCTGATGCTGCAGGAGGTGGCCGCGCGGCTCAAGCAAACCGTGGGCGAGGACGACACCGTGGCCCGCGCCGGCGCCGACGAGTTCATGATTGTCATGCCCGCGCTCGCCGCCGAGGAGGAGGCCGCCGGGGCCGCGCGCCGCGCCATCGAGGCGTTGGCGCGCCCCTTCCATCTGGAGGGCAACGAGTGTTTCATCACCGCCAGCGTAGGCATAACCTTCTACCCCGCCGACGGCGGCGACGCGCAGACCCTGATGAAAAACGCCGACATCGCCATGTTCCGCGCCAAGGAGGCGGGGCGCAACGGGTACCAGATATTCCTGCCGGAAATGAACCTGCGCGTCACCTCCCGCCTGCGGGTGGAAAGCGACTTGCGCCGCGCCATCGAACGCGGCGAGTTTGTGCCCCACTTCCAGGCCAAAGCCAGCCTGGCCACCGGCGGCATCACCGGGGCGGAAGCCCTGGCGCGCTGGATCCGCGCCGACGGCAGCATGGCCTCGCCCGCCGAATTCATCCCCGTGGCCGAGGAGACGGGCCTTATCGTTCCTTTGGGCGAGTTGGTGCTCGCCTCCGCCGCCGCGCGGCTGGCCGCGTGGGAGCGCGCGGGGACAACCTGCCCGTCGGTGGCGGTGAACCTGTCCCCCAAACAGTTCGCCAGCCCCGGGCTGATCGGGTCCATCCGCCGCATCATCGAGGCATCGGGACTGGCCGCCAGCCGGTTCGACTTTGAGATCACCGAAAGCGCGCTGCTGGGCGACATGGACATGGCCGTAAACCTGCTGCGTCAATTACGGGAGATGGGGGCGCATGTGTCGCTGGACGATTTCGGTACGGGCTACTCGTCGTTGTCCTACCTTACCCGCCTGCCGATCAATTCCGTCAAGATAGACCGTTCCTTCATCGCCGCCGTGCCCGGCGCGCGGCATAACGAGCTGATGGTGGCGTCCATCATCGGCCTGGCGAAAAACCTGTCGCTCACCGTAGTGGCCGAAGGCGTGGAGACGCGCGCGCAACTGGACCTGCTGCGCGGCCACGGATGCGACGAGATGCAAGGATACTTCTTCAGCAAACCGCGCGCCCCGGAGGATTTCTTCCTGTTCCTCAAGGAAGGGCGCCGCCTGCCGCTGGATTAACCCTCCGCCTCCGGCTGGGTGTGCGTGCCATCGCAGAACGGGGGATGGCCGGTGCGCTTGCATCCGCACAGCGCCACCTGCCGGTCCTCCTCGAGTTCGAACAGCATCGCCGCGCGCGGGCTTCCCTCGTATTCCGTGCCCTTGTGAGCGTTGTCGCAGAAGGGCTGGTTTTTCGACAGGCCGCACCCGCACCAGATGTATGTGCCCGCCTCCAGTTGGACGATGTAGGGGGCGGGTTGGGGGGATTTGGGCTTGGGCATGACGGTCTCCTCGCTGCTGTTACTGTATCGTACCGCCCCATCCGCGCCGGCGCAACCCGCCG